>NZ_JBCJKS010000005.1:0-159695 GCF_039822565.1 Corynebacterium sp. SA-MJD20WY100
GGCGCGGCGAACCGATCGACAACTACTACGGCCGAGAGTTCACGAAGAAGGCCATCGACATGAATACCGCAGTCTACGTCGAGTGTTTGAACCCGAACTGTCACGTGCCGCGGGACCGCTGCGACAACGACCACATTATAGCCGTCAACAAAGGCGGGCTCTCCGTCCTCGATAACCTCATGCCATTGTGCAGGTATCACAACGGCAAAAAGGCCGACGGCGATAGCTACTGGAAAGACGACCAAGGCCGCATCTGGTACCAGCCAGCCTACGGCGACCCCGTTATCTGTTAAGACACACCTCGAAGCAACCCGCCCCGGCGGGCACTTCGGCATGCCCTAACGCCGCCGCGCCTCTTTGGCCCGGCGGCGCGCCTCCTTTTCTTCCGCGGCGTCAAGTGCCCAGCCCGGCATGACTGTCAGGAGACCAGCACCGGCAAGCCCGACCACGGCCCCCATCACGCGGTCGAGGGCCTCGCCGCCGAAGGCGAGCACGCCGAGCCCCAGCACGAGCGCCGCCACGGCGCAGAGGAACCCAAACTTGTAGTTCGGCATCCACGCGCCGAACCCTCGCACGTTCGAAAGCCAGTTGTTCATAGCACCTCAGCCTATCACACCCCGCGTACCGTGGACGCCATGGAATTTACAACAGACACTGGCATGATCCGCGTTCGCGACGCCCACCTGCACAACCTCCGCAACGTCGACGTCGACCTCCCACGCGGCCAACTCGTCGCGGTCACGGGTGTCTCGGGCTCGGGCAAGTCGTCTCTGGCCTTCGGCACCATCCACGGCGAGGGCCAGCGCCGCTATTTTGAGTCCGTGGCGCCGTTTGCCCGCCGACTCATCTCCTCGGCGGTCGACCCGCAGGTCGGCGGCATCGAGGGGCTCCCGCCCACGGTCGCCCTCCAGCAGTCCACCTCGGGCGGCGGCGCACGCTCCACCGTGGGCACGGTCTCCGCGATGTCGAATACCATCCGCTTGCTGTACTCACGCGTGGGCGACAACCCAGAGGGCCTCTACTCGGACTCCTTCTCCCCCAACACGCCTGAAGGCATGTGCCCGGACTGCCAAGGCACCGGCATTCAGCACGTGCCCACAGAAGAATCCATGGTCCCGGACCCGACGCTTTCCATCAACGAGGGCGCCATCAAGGCGTGGCCGCAAGCCTGGGCCGGGAAGAACTTCCACGACATTCTGGAGGAACTCGGCTACGACCTCGACTCGCCCTGGCAGGACCTGTCTCAGAAAGACCGCGACTGGATCCTCTTTACCGAGGAGCGCCCCGTCGTCACCGTCCATCCGCACCGCGGCGCCGACCAAATTCAGCGCAACTACGAGGGCACGTGGCGCTCCGTCGCGAGCTACCTCACCAAGACCTTCCGCGAGACACAGTCGGACACGCTGCGCGACCGCACCCTGCGCTTCATGGAGTCCCACACTTGCCCCACCTGCGGCGGCCGCCGCCTCAACCCCAAGGCCCTCAAGGTCACGTATGCGGGCCTGCGCATCGACGAGCTCGGCGCGCTTCCCCTCGCCGACGTCCTCACCCTGCTCCAGGCGCAGCCGCGCGACAACACGGCCGCCGAGCTGCTGCTCAAGCAGGTCATCCCCGCGCTCGAGTCCGCAGTCGAGCTGGGGCTTGGCCACTTAAGCCTCGATCGCCCCTCGGCGACGCTCTCGCCCGGCGAGCTCCAGCGCCTGCGCCTGGCCGCCCAGCTTCGCTCCGGGCTCTTCGGCGTCGCCTATGTCCTCGACGAGCCTTCGGCCGGTCTCCACCCCGAGGAGCGCACCGCCGTCATGGATATCTGCCGCCGCTTCCTCGCCGCCGGCAACTCCGTCCTCCTCGTCGAGCACGACATGGACTTGGTCGCGCAGGCCGATTGGCTCGTCGACGTCGGCCCGCGCGCAGGCGAGGCCGGCGGGGAGGTCCTCTACTCCGGTCCCATCGACGCCTATGCTGCCGATACCCCCACCTCCCGCGCCTTGCGCTCCCGCCAGCTCCAGCTCAACGCCGCGCCCCGCGAGGCCCACGGCGAGCTCTCCCTCCACGGCGTCAACTGCCGCAGCGTCAAGGAACTTGACGTTGACTTTGGACTCGGCCAGTTCACCGCCGTTGCCGGTGTGTCGGGCTCGGGCAAGTCGACGCTCATCTCCACCGTGCTCGCTGGTCTCTTGCGCAGCACCGCCACCGCCGTGAGCGATAACGAGGAGGAAACCGGCTGGTCCGTGCGTACGCACGAGGGCCTCGAGCACGTCTCGCGCGTCGTGCAGATTACCCAAAAGCCCATCGGCCGC
The DNA here is from genome assembly GCF_039822565.1 of Corynebacterium sp. SA-MJD20WY100. Classification (NCBI taxonomy): domain Bacteria; kingdom Bacillati; phylum Actinomycetota; class Actinomycetes; order Mycobacteriales; family Corynebacteriaceae; genus Corynebacterium; species Corynebacterium sp. SA-MJD20WY100. The sequence continues at coordinate 2,298 of NZ_JBCJKS010000005.1, forward strand.
ACGCCGCGCTCCACGCTGGCCACGTATACCGGGCTTTTCGATGCCGTCCGCAAGCTCTTCGCCGCCACCCCCGCCGCCAAGGAGAAGAAGTGGACCGTCTCCCGCTTTTCCTACAACGTCAAGCAGGGCCAATGCCCCACGTGCGGCGGCGCAGGCCAAATCGAGGTCGAGCTCGCGTTCCTGCCGGGCTCGTACACGACGTGCCCCGACTGCCACGGCGCCCGCTATAACCCGGAAACCCTCGAGATAACCTGGAACGGCTACACCGTCGCCGACGTCCTCGCGCTCACCGTCGACGACGCCGCCGCGGTCTTCGCCGAGGAGCCGCCCATCGCCCGCGCACTCGCGACCCTCCAGTCCGTCGGCCTCGGCTACCTGCGCCTCGGCCAGGGCGCCCCGGAGCTCTCCGGCGGCGAGGCCCAGCGCATCAAGCTTGCCACCGAGCTCCAGCGCTCCCGCAACTCCCGTCGCGGCCACACTGTCTACATCCTGGACGAGCCCACCACGGGCCTCCACCCCGCCGATATCGCGTTGCTCAACACGGAGCTCCACAAGCTCGCCGATGCCGGCCAGACCGTCCTCGTCGTCGAGCACAACCTCTCCGTCATTGCTTCGGCCGACCGCGTCCTCGAGATGGGCCCCGGCGCGGGTGCCGACGGCGGCCGGATTATCGCCGACGCCACCCCGGCCAAGCTCGCTCAGCGCGACACCCCCACGGGGCGCGCCTTAGCCAGCCGAACCTAACGGGCGGATGCCGAAGCTGCCCCAGGCGGCATCGGCAGGCGCGGCGTCGACGGCCACGACCTCGTCGCGAGCAGCGAGGCTGCGCAGCACATCCCCGTCTGCGTAAACGACCACCGCGGAAATAGTCCGCGGGTTCTTCAGCTCCCCGATGCCCGCGATCGCGGTATCGATGCGCCCGAACTCGAGCTCAAAGACATCCGCGCGCGTCGCCCCCGCGACTGGCTCCGCGAGCGGGACCGGACTTGCCGCGCCGACGATCATGGCGCTCACTCGCGGGACGTCCGCCAGCACGTCGGAGGTCTGCTGCGCAGTGAGCGGTGCGGTAAAGGACACGAGCGCGTAGCGATCCTCATCCACGTCAGCGGGCGAGTCCGCGACCCGCGCGATATACGCCTCGCGGGACTCCTCGACGTCGGGCCCCAACTGGTCTCCCTGCACCGGCGCCTCGCCGTGGGAGCCGAACACTCCGAAGCCCAGGACGACGAGCAGCGCCGCGGCCGCCCCTGCGGCGAGGCGGCGGCGCCGATAGACGAGGGCCTGGTTCATCCGCGCAGTACCTCAAGCGCGTGCTCGAGGTCGGCCGGGTAGGGCGCCTCCACCTCGAAGTACTTGCCCGTGCCCGGGTGCGTGAAGCCAAGCTTGACCGCGTGCAACCACTGGCGGTGAAGTCCCAACCGCTTGGCGAGGTTCGGGTCGCAGCCGTACATCGGGTCACCCACGCACGGGTGCCCCGTGGCGGACATGTGGACGCGAATCTGGTGCGTGCGGCCGGTCTCCAGGTGCACCTCGAGCAGGCTTGCCTCGCGGAAGGCTTCGAGCAGCGTGTAGTGAGTCACCGCGTGCTTGCCGCCGTCGACGACCGCGAATTTCCAGCCCGAGGATGGATGGCGGCCAATCGGCGCGTCAATCGTGCCCTCAATCGGGTCCGGCAGGCCCTGCACCACGGCGTGATAGGTCTTCTTCACGGTGCGTTCCTTAAACGCCTGCTTGAGCTGCGAATACGCCCGCATGCTGGCCGCGACAACCATGACGCCCGAGGTGCCCACGTCGAGGCGGTGCACGATGCCCTTGCGCTCCGTCGGCCCGCCGTCCGAAAGCGTGTAGCCAGCCGCGCGGAGCCCGCCGATGACCGTCGGGCCCTCCCAGCCCAGCGTCGGGTGCGCCGCGACGCCCACGGGCTTGTGGACGCAGATGACGTCGTCATCCGCGTAGAGGACGTCCATGCCCTCCACGAGCTCTTCCTTCGGCACGAGCGGCTCCTCCGGCGCCGGCATCACCACGTCGATCCACCCGCCGGCGGTGAGGCGCTCGGACTTGCCCACCGTGACGCCGTCGATCTCCACGTCGCCGACGTCGCAGGCCTTAGCGGCCTTGGCGCGGGAGACGCCCAATAACTTGGCAAGGGCGGCATCGGCACGCATGCCCTCCAGCCCCTCGGGCACGGGCAGCCTACGAGACTCGCGCATTCCGACCCTCCAGCAGCAAGAAGATGATGAACACGACCACGCCGCACGTGATCGACGCGTCCGCAATGTTAAAGACCGCGAAGTTGCCCACCGAGATGAAGTCCACCACGTGGCCGAACCAGAACCCCGGCTCACGCACGAGGCGGTCGACGAGGTTGCCCAGCGCGCCGCCGGCGATCATCGCCAGGCCCACGGCCTGTCCACGGTCCGCAATCCGCGGCGCGGCAATCGCCACGCCCACCACGAACGCGAGTTGGATGGTCGTAAACAACCAGGTCGAGCTGGCCCCGCCCAGAGAAAACGCCGCGCCTGGGTTGAAAAGCAGATAGAAACGGAACCAGTCACCGAGGACGGGCAGGGGCTCGCCCTCGGTGAGGATGGACAGCATGAGTTGCTTGACGGCTTGGTCGACGACAGCGACGCCCACGATGATCGCCGCCATCATCCCCACGTATCTCTTCGCTTTTTGACTCACCCGGTCTATTGTAGGGTCCCCCGTCCTGTAATTTGGAATGGGTGAAACGTGTTGCAGTTTTATCAGTTCTCCTCACCGGCGCCCTCGCGGGCTGTAATTACGAAGCCCCCGGCCCCGCGGTCGAACAGGCCGTCGGCTCCGATGTCGACGCCCCACGCGTGACCGTCAAGGACGCCGGCACCGGCGATAAGCGCGTCCTCGCCTACACGGACATCGGCAAAGAGCAGGCCGTCACCGTCGACGTCACCTCTGGGTTCGCCCAGGACGTCGTCAAAGCTGACCGCGCAGCGGACTTCGAGACCTCCAGCCTCGACGAGAAGACCACCACTCTCCCGCTGAAAGGCTCCGTCGAGGAAGCCTCCGAGGCCACCGACGGCCAAGCCGAAGCCACCCGCAACGTCTTCTTCACCGTCGGCGTGCCGGAATACTCCGGCAACGTGCAGATCGCGTCCGCCGAGGGCTTCCAGTTCGGCTGGCGCGCCGTCGACTCCGGCCAGATGTCCTCGCTGCGTCTCGCCGCGCCCCAGGAGGGCACGGACGAGGCCCGCGCACTCGCGGAGACCGCCATTTCCACGCTCGTCTCGCTGCCTGTCGTCTTCCCCGACGAAGAAGTCGGCGCCGGCGCGACATGGACCGTCGAGTCCCGCGTCGCTGGCGGCTCGCCCCTGCTCCAGACCGTCACCTACACCGTCGACGCACTCACGGACACCGGCGCGCAGCTTTCCGTCGACGTCGACCAACGCCCGAGCCTCGGCGCCCTGTCGCTCGACGCCGCCACTCAGCCTTCCGATGCCCCCTCCACCGCTTCTGCCGGCACTCTCGACGTCCGATCCTCCGACTCGCAGGCCTCCGGCAAGCTCACCGTCGATTTGTCGCAGCCGCTGCCCGTGGACGGCGACGTCGACGTGATGACCCGCGTCGTCTACGGCCAGGACGGCGGCGAACAGCCCGCCGTTGTCCAGACCACGAAGACCGGCCTCAAGTTCTCGCCCATCGCCGCAGACTAACGCTCCTGTTCTTCTCGGCGCCATCGCGTCCGATGCCCTCGGCGCCTGGGACTTCCGCGCACGACCCGCCGAGCTCACAGTGCCGGTACTCACGCTCGCAGGCAGCGATGACCAGGTCACTCCCCAGCGACGATGCGCGCTCGGCGAGGCCACCGGCGCTCAAACGACGAAACGCCCCGCGCAACAGCGGGGCGTAGGTCTTGAGGTGTTACTCAGCGGCTGGGGCGTCGACCGGAGCTTCCTCGGCTGGGGCTTCGCCAGCCGGAGCCTCGGCGGCGGGGGCTGCGGGGTCGGCAGCCTCGGCGGCGGCGGCACCGGAAACGGCCGGGTCACCGGCGGTATCGGCAGCGGTGGCGCCGGTCTGGGCGTTACACATCGCCGGAACCTGCTCCGGAGCGACGGTGCTGGTAATCAGGGTGCACGTCCAGGACTGGGAGAGCTTCCACACGCCGTCCTCGTAGACGAACTCGACCTGGTCCGCGGTCTGCGTGTTCGGGTTATCCGGGGTCGTGAACTCCACGGTGGTAAGCAGGCTGTCCGGGGTGTAGCCCGGCACGACCGGGTCGACGACGGTGAACGTCGCGCCGGACTCGGCCTTGGACGCGGCCATCGTGTCGAAGAGCTCCGGCGCGGACTCGCCGCCCTGGACGGTCTGGGTCTTCTCCTCGAGCGGAACGTTGGGATCCGTGGCCTTGGCGAGGATTGCGTTGAGGTCAGCCGCGGTGGGCAGCTCAGCCGGGGCGGTCGCAGTATCCGACGCAGCGGCCGAGGACGCGGCCGAAGTCTCGGCCGTGTCGCTGGAGTTCTCGTCGGACGAGCAGGCCACCAGGGTCGTGGCGGCGGACAGTGCCAGCGCGGCGGCGGCCAGCTTGGTGTACTTCACGATTTCTCCTTGGATCTCTATGGCAATAACGCCCAAGCCTACCCGCGCGCTGCGCCGCGTCTGGCATTCGACCCGGCTGCGTGCCCGGATTCACAGGTTTCCGGCACGGGGCGTTACGGCTCGTCTAAGCTGTGGGGCTATGACAACTGTGCTCATCTCCACCGGCGGAACCATCGCCTGCACCACCGACGCCTCGGGCGCGCTTGTGCCCACGAAAACCGCCGCGGACCTGGCGGCTTTGCTTGACGAGCCCGTGCGTGCCGTCGACTACATCCAACTCGATTCCTCCGCCGTGACGCTCGCGGACCTGGACGGGCTCATCGCCATGATCATGGAGACGGCCGCGGACCCGACCGTGGAGCGCATCATCGTCACGCATGGCACAGACTCGCTCGAGGACACCGCCATGGCGCTCTCCCTCTTCTATGACAGCCTTACCCCCGTCGTGCTCACCGGTGCGCAGCGGCCTTTCGATGCCGCCGAGCCCGACGGCCCCCGCAACCTCAACGACGCACTGCATGCGGAGGGCTCCGGTGTACTCATCCAATTCGGAGGAATGACCACCCCGGCATGGGGCGCGCGCAAGGAGCACACGCAGTCCCTGCGGGCGTTCGGCGCGGCGGAGGCCGACTTCCCCTCCGTCCTCCCGCTGCCCCGCCACCCGCTCGCAGACCAGAAGGTCACAGTGCTCGCCGCCTATCCCGGCGCGCCGGGCGAGCTTGTCGATGCCGCCGTGGCCGCCGGCTACCGCGGCCTCGTGGTCGAGGGCATGGGCTCCGGCAATGTGAGCCCGGGCATGGGCGCGGCGCTTGCCCGTGCCCTCTCCGCCGGCGTCCAGGTCGTTGTCACCACCCGCGTGCCTCACGGCCCGGTGTCGCTCATCTACGGCGGCGAAGGCGGCGGCGCGACGCTCGCGGCGAAGGGCGCGGTGGGCGCGGGCGTGCTTCACGCGGGCCAAGCGCGCATCGTGCTCGCTGCTGCGCTGGCGACGGGCACGGACGTGCGCGAGCTTTTCGGCTAAGACTCGCGAGCGGGGGCATCGGCGAGCTCGTCGTCGGCGGCGAGCCAGTCAGCCCAGTCGAGGCTGTCCAGCGGATCGCCGGGATGCAGCGCCGGGTCGTTGACGGCGAAGGAACGAGTCTTGCCGGGGCCCGTGGCACGGGTTTCGAAGCGCACACTCACCACGCCGTGGCCGGTGCCTTGGACCCAGCCGTGGCCGTACTCGTCGTGCACGATATCCTGCGTCGCCACCCACGTGTCCTCGGGGACGTCTTCGGTGACGACCTCGACGCGCTCGGGCACGCGGCCGTCCGAGACGCCGGGCTCGTAGTCCGTGTCGTCGCGCGTCACCGCGAGCCGGTCGAGTTCCGGGAAGAGCACGTCCTGGCGGGCTTCCTCAAGCCCCGAGTAGCTCACGCCCACAAGGCGAATGGGGCCCAGCTCGTCCGGGTAGCGCGCAACGCGAAATGCGGTGGCCTTAAGCGTGTCCAGATCGTCCGTTGCGTACGAAAGCGTGGCAGAGCGGGATTCGATGTGGAAGTCAGCCATGCGCAATTTAAGCGTCACGGTGCGGGCGCCGCGGCCGTCCTTGAGGAGGCGACGGTGGGCGCCCTCGGCGGCGCGGACGATGGCGGCATCGACAGTCTCTTTAGTGAGGAGGTCTTTGGGATACGTGTGCTCCGTGGATATCTGCTTGGAGATGGCGCGCGGGGCGACGACGCGGTTATCAATGCCCTGCGCCATGAGCCACAACGAGCGCCCCACCGTCGAGCCGATAGAGATGTCGACCTCCTTCTCCGACATCGCCGCTAGGTCTCCGATGGTCACGATGCCGATCGCGTTGAGCTTCGCGCCCGTCACTGGGCCGATGCCCCAAAGCTTCGTCACGGGCAGCGGGTGGAGCATGTCCAGCTGGCGCTCGACCGGAATGATGTACACGCCGTCGGGTTTGGCCTCGCCGGAACCGATTTTCGCGAACTGCTTGCCAGAACCTGCGCCGATGGACGCGGGCAGGCCCGTCTCTTCCCGAATCGTGCGGCGCAGGTCCTCGCACCACTCGCGGACCTCCTCGGGCGTCGCGCCCACGAGCTCGGGCGGCTCGAGGAAGGCCTCGTCGATGGAGAGCTGCTCAAAGACCTCGACGCGGCGGGCGACGGACTGAAAGACGCGGCGCGAGGCCGCCGAATACACCGGAAAGCGCGGGCGCACGACCACGCCGCGCAGCCCCACGAGCTGCTGCGCGCGGTACATAGGCATGGCGGAATGCGCGCCGAACTCACGAGCTTCATAGGACGCGCCCGCCACGACGCCGCGGCCCGACAGCCCGCCCACGAGGACGGGCCGGCCGCGCAGGGTAGGCCGGGTCAGCTGCTCACACGACGCGAAGAACGCGTCCATGTCAATGTGTAGGACCCAGCGCTGCATGCAACTCAGTCTATCGTGGGAGTTCAACCGAGCCGAACAGAAGGGCGAACGCTATGAGCGTCGCAACGTCACCGCCGCAACAACAAGCCCGATGCCCGCGATCTCCGGCAGCGTGAGCCACTGCCGCAGCGCCACTGCACCCACCACGGCGGCCACGAGCGGCAGAATGGCCTGGAGCAGCGCGAAGTACGCCGAGCCCGCCATGCGGAGCACCACTTGGTCGAGCGAATACGGAATGGCTGCCGAGAGCAGGCCGAGCGCCAGCGCCAACCCGACCACGGCCCCGCCGCCCAGCGACAAGGATGAGGGCCACAAGACTGCCACGAGCGGCACCCCTGCGAGCCCGGCCCAGCAGAACCCGACGGCCATGGTGGTGCGAGTGCCGCGGCCATCGGCAGCAGCGGCGGCAACGCGCGAGCCGGCGAGGATATAGAGCGCCCAGAGCGCGCCCGCCGCAAGCGCCCAGAGCAGGCCCGCGCCGGCCGTCGTCCACGTCGCGCCGGAAATGATGAGCACTCCGGCCACCGCGAGGCCCAACGCCAGCCAATCGCGGCAATTCCGCGAGCCCCACGCGGCCACGGCGACGGGACCGAGGAACTCGATGGCCACCGCCGTGCCCAGCGGAACGGAGTGGATGGCCTGGTAGAAGACCATGTTCATTCCCATCGTCACCACGCCATAGACCGCGGCATGGAAGCCGGGCCACCCCAGGAAGTCGCGCACGCGCGGGCGCGCGAGTACCGCCAAAATAAACCCGGCCGCAGCAATGCGAAACCACGCGACGACGACGGGCGGGAACTGCGCAAAGAGCCCCACCGCGACGGCCGCGCCCGCATACAGCGACAGCCCGGAGACGACCATGACACCCGGCGCGCGCCAGCGGCTCACGGGAATGGATGCTGCCACGGTCACTCCTTTCCTGCTTGTGTCTCGTACATCATGGCACACTGAATTGCATCTATCGCTCACTCAGTGGGGTGTCTACTTGCAATGGATGCAACATGGATACAAGATGTATCCATGACCAGTTCACCACCCGCTGCCGAGCGCGCCTATGAGTTTGTAAAGAACCGCATCATCAGCGGCGACTACACCCAGAACACGCTGCTTTCCGAGGGCGATGTCGCCGCCGCCATCGGGCTGTCGCGCACCCCCGTGCGCGAGGCGTTCCTGCGCTTGGAGGTCGAGGGCTTCCTGCAGCTCTACCCCAAGCGTGGCGCGCTGGTCGTACCCATCCATCCGGACGATATCCGGGAAGTCTTCGATGCCCGCGAACTCATCGACACCCATTGCGCAGAGCATATCTGCCAGCTTGCCGATGCCGCCCGCGCGGCGTTGGGCGAGCAACTCACCGCCGTCATCGCGGAGCAAGCCGCCGCGCTTGACCGCGGCGATCTGCGCGACTACACGCGTCTCGATGCCGTCTTCCACCAAACCATCATGGACCACGGCGGAAACTCCATCCTGGCGCAGCTCGGCCACAGCCTACGCGAGCGCCAGCAGCGCTTCACGGCGGCGGCGATTGGCCGCAACGTCGAGACGGCACGTTCCTTCGTCGAGGGCCACCAGCGGCTCACCGCCGCGTTGGTCGCCGGAGACCTTCCCACCTATCGCACCGAAATACACGCTCATCTGTCGAATTCGAGGAACCAATTATGAGCACACCCGTGTCAACCACGTCCGAAGTGGAGTCAGAACCATTTTCTCAGGCCTCGGCGCCTGCCGCCGAGGCCCCCTCTCCTCTACATTTTGGCCCCCATGCATGGTGGCCCGTTGCCGGCTCCATGGTCGCTGTGGCCTGGGGCGGCAACGAGTTCACCCCGTTGCTCGTCATGTACCGCGAGACCTCTCACTTCTCGCAGGTCACCGTCAACGGCCTGCTGGGCGCTTACGTATTGGGCATTATCCCGGCGCTGCTCATCGGCGGCCCGCTGTCCGACCTCATCGGCCGCCGCCCCATGTTGCTGCCGGCCGCTCCCCTGTCACTCCTGGGTTCCTTCCTGCTGTCCATTGGCCCGCACGAACCGCTCATCATCGCCGCCGGGCGCATCCTCTGCGGCATGGCGCTGGGCCTGGTCATGGCCGTCGGCTCGACGTGGGTGACCGAACTTATCCAGCGCGCGGGCGGCGACCCGTCCGCCGGCGCCCGCAAGGCGTCGCTCTGCTTGACCGCTGGCTTCCTCGTGGGCGCGGGCCTGGCCTCCGTTCTCGCGCAGTGGGGCCCGTGGCCCACGCACACTGCCTACGTCCTCCACATCGCGCTCACACTCGTCACCGCCATCTGGCTCACCAAGACTCCGGAGACGCGCTGCCCGCGCCACGGCGACGTAAAGACCACCATCCTCGATCTCACCGTGCGCGAGATGCTCGACATGCTGCGCATCCCGTCCGCCGCACACCGCCGGTTCCTGCGCGTCGTCGTCCCCGTCGCCCCGTGGGTCTTCGGCTGTGCCGGCGCCGCCTACGCACTGCTGCCCCAGCTGCTGTCCAAGTCCGCCGGCGAGGCGCCCATCGCCTTCTCAGGCCTGATGACCGTCATCACCCTGGGCTGCGGCGTCGCGGTCCAGATGCTGGGCAAGCTCATCGACACGCACAAGTCTGCACGTGCCTCCGCCATCGCCATGGCTGTTATCGCCGTCGGCGCCATCCTCGGTGCCTACGCCGCGCACACGCTCTCGCTGCCCGCCGGCATCGCCGCCGCCGCGACGATGGGCGCCGGCTACGGCCTAGCCCTCGTCGCAGGCCTCTCCGAGGTCCAGCGCATCGCCGGCGACACCGAGCTCGCAGGGCTTACCGCCGTGTACTACTCCGTGAGCTACCTCGGCTTCTTCATCCCTATGCTGTTTAGCGCCCTGGCGCCGTACCTTGGTTTCACCACGCTGTTTATCATCGGTTCGGTCCTCGCCATCGCGTGCTTCGTCAATGTGCTCTTCGCCTGGCGTGCGCACCTGCCGGGTACCCGCCGCTAGTCCAGCTCGCCGCTCCCTCCCCAGCGTCCACCGCGCTGGGGATTTCCTTTTCTTGCAGCTAGGGGAATTTTCATATGAACTGGAGTCGGACACTATAAATATCTCCGATGTGAGATGAAAGGGATTCCACCAACGTTGGGAGATTCAATGGCCATCCTCATCATGTCCAACCTTCAACTCGGTCCCGAGCACTCCCTTGGCCTTGCCTGGGAGCTCGCGGCATTCGAGTTCGGCGTGTCCGAAGGAGCCACCAGCGTCATCTTCACCGGCCCCCTCCTTGCTGGCGGCGCGCCCACGGACGAATCCGACGTCGTTCTCAAGCCCGCACTCGCCCGCTTCGATGACTGCCTCCTTGTCGCCGAAGGCGACCTCGGTTGCAAAGCCCCCGCCTCGTGGCGGGCTTTTTCTGTCCAGCTTTGGGTTTATGGCGCCTTGACGCCTCATTGGGGTGGTGAAGCACCACAAAACCAAAGCTGGCGCGGTTCGGTCGGGCTTAGCTCTGGGTTTATGGCGTTTGGGGCCGTGGTGGCGGTGCCGAGGCGCTATAAAACCAAAGCTAAGACTCTTGACCGGTGGCTGGGTTTGGGTTTTTATCGTTTCGGGCGGCCGCGGAGGGGCTGAAATGATAAAACCCAAAGCTGGCAAGCGGCGGGGTGATTAGTACAGAGCGGGGCGGATAGCCGCCCACGCGGGAGCGAGCTGGCCCGAGAACATGGACCAGCCATGGAGGTCACGGTCGAGATAGTTCGTGGAGTGCTCGATGCCGGCGCGGGTAAGAGCAGAGTCGAGACGCTGCGTGCCGCCAATCTGATCCGTGAGCGGCTTGCCAGCGGAGCCCGCGACGTTCGGCTTACCTGATGGCACAGCGGTCCACGCGTGCTCCGTGGTCAGCGACCCCGATCCGCGCGTCGTGTGGCAGGACTACCCAGCGCCGGTTGCTAGCGGGGCGAACCTCGGATTCATCCATTCCTCTGTCCACGGCGAGTACAGCCGCTCAGAGTGCCTGCCGGCCTCGGTCGCGGAGCTCGAGAGCGTGAGCTACGACGCGTGGGTGATGGGCCACGTGCACCGACGCATCACCGAGAGCGACGCCGCGTTCATCGGCTGGGTGGGCATGGGCCACGCGCTGCTCTTCGACGAGCAGACGAGGCGCGTGACGGAGGTCTAGGCCGTGACCTCGATCTGGTTGCCCTCGGCGTCGAGGAACGCGCACTCGTAGTAGCCGTCGCCCGTGGTGCGCGGGCCGGAGAGGATCTCGAACCCGCCCTCGCGCAAGCGCTTGGCCATGGCATCGACGGCGTCCTGGGATCCGAGGGAGAAGGCAACGTGGTTCCATCCGGCGGCATCGGAAAGCGAGGCCGACTCGTGACCGGGGCGGGACATGATTTCTAGGCGCGTGGAGTCCTCGAAAGACAGGAAGTACGTGCGCAGACCCGTGCGCGGGTTGTGGTACTGCTCATTCGAGGTCGCGTCGAAATACTCGATGAAGAACGCGCGGGCGGCCTCGAGGTCGCGGACGTACATCGCTGCGTGGTCAATGCGTGGCATGCAGCCCAGAGTGCGCGAAAGGGCCCGAGGAGAACCTCGGGCCCTACAGCGGGGTTTTAGGCGTTCTTTGCCACGGTGGCGGTCGCGCCCTTGACGACCTCATGGACGTCGCCGGTGAGCGGCTCGGTGGTCACCGTGAAGTCGGTCGCGAGGACCTCGTCTGCGATGTGATCCTTGTGGCGGTTTGCCCACTCCTCCTTGTCCGCGGGCACGGACAGGACGGCGGTGATGCGGTCCGAGACCTCGAAGCCGGAGGCCTTGCGGGCATCCTGGAGGCCGCGGATGACGTCGGCGGCCCAGCCCTCGGCCTCGAGCTCCTCGGTGACGTTCGTGTCGAGGACGACGAGGCCGTCGAGCCCATCGATGCGCGCCGTCGACTCCGGGTTGGCCGCCTGCAGGCGCTCCGTGTACTCGTCCGGCGTCAGCTCGATATCGCCGTCGACGAGAACATTCTCGCCCTGGCGCTCGTAGTTGCCGGCCTTTAGGTTCTTGATGGCGCGCTGGACGTCGCGGCCCAGGCGCGGGCCGGCGACCTTGGCGTTGCAGACAACCTGGAAGGTACCGACGGAGTCGACGTCGTCAGTGAGCGTGACTTCCTTGACGTTGACCTCGTCGCGGATGATGTCCTTGAAGTCGGCCAGCTGAGCGGAGTTGCTCATCGCGACAGTCAGGCCCGGCAGCGGCAGGCGGTTGCGCAGCTTGTTGGACTTGCGCACCGAGCTTGCTGCCGATGCCACCGCGCGTGTCGCGTCCATGGAGGCCACGAGATCGGCATCCGCCGGGTAGTCCGCGGCCTTCGGGAAGTCCGCGAGGTGGACAGAGCGCTCGCCGGTGAGGCCGCGGTAGATGACCTCGGCGACGTGCGGCAGCAGCGGGGCGACGACGCGGGTGACGGTCTCGAGCACCGTGTAGAGGGTGTTGAAGGCCTCGGGGTGTGCGTCCTCGCCGGCCCAGAAGCGGTCGCGGGAGCGGCGCACATACCAATTGGTGAGGGCATCGGCGAACAGGCGCACGTGCTCGGTGGCCGCCGCGATATCCGTGTTATCGAGGGCATCGGCCACGCCCGCGACCAGGTCGTGGGTCTTCGCCAGGATGTAGCGGTCCAGGACGTTGGTCGACGAGGTGTCGAACTTCGCTTCCTGGCCGGCGTAGAGCTGGAGGAAGGTGTACGCGTTCCAGATTGGCAGGATGGCCTGGCGCACGCCCTCGCGGATGCCTTGCTCGGTGACGATGAGGTTGCCGCCGCGCAGGATGGGGCTGGACATGAGGAACCAGCGCATGGCATCAGAACCGTCGCGGTCGAAGACCTCGTTGACGTTCGGGTAGTTGCCCTTGGACTTGGACATCTTCAACCCGTCGTTACCTAGCACAATGCCGTGGGCGACGACCTTCTTGTACGCCGGGCGGTCGAAGAGCGCGACGGAGAGGACGTGCATGACGTAGAACCAGCCGCGGGTCTGGCCGGAGTACTCGACGATGAAGTCGGACGGCGAGTGGGTCTCGAACCAATCCTTGTTCTCGAACGGGTAATGCTTCTGCGCGAACGGCATGGAGCCGGACTCGAACCAGCAGTCGAGGACGTCCGGGACGCGGACCATCATGGACTTGCCGGTCGGGTCGTCCGGGTTCGGGCGGGTGAGCTCGTCGATGTACGGGCGGTGCAGGCTGGTCGGGCGCACGCCGAAGTCGGCCTCGAGCTCGTCGAGGGAGCCGTAGACGTCCACGCGCGGGTACTCCGGGTTGTCAGAGACCCAGGCCGGGATCGGCGCGCCCCAGTAACGGGTACGCGAGATGTTCCAGTCGCGGGCGCCCTCGAGCCACTTGCCGAACTGGCCATCACGGATGTGCTGCGGCAGCCACTCGATCTCGTTGTGGTTGAGCTCGACCATGCGGTCGCGGAACTCGGTGACCTTGACGAACCAGGCCGGGAGAGCCTTGTAGATGAGCGGCTCGCCCGAGCGCCAGGAGTGCGGGTAGGAGTGCTCGATGGTCACGTGGCGCACGACGCGGCCTGCGGCCTTCAAGTCCTTGATGATGCTCTTGTTCGCGTCGAAGACGAGCTGGCCCTCGTACGGCGGGACCTGCGAGGTGAACTCGCCGTCCTCGTCGACGGGGATGACGAGCTCGATGTCGTACTTGTTGCACGTATTCATATCGTCTTCACCGAAAGCCGGGGCTTGGTGGACGACGCCGGTGCCGTCCTCGGTGGTGACGTAGTCCGCCAGGATTACCTGGAAGCCGTTGCGCAGGTCCTTGAAGAAGTCAAAGATCGGCTGATACGTAAAGCCCGCGAGTTCGGCGCCGCTGAACGTCGCCAGCTCCTCAACCTCGCCCAGCTCCTTAGCCAGGGTGCCGGTGAGCGCCTGCGCCATGATGAAGGTCTGGCCAGCAAAGTCGCCGTCCGTGGCCTTGATGAGTGCGTAGGTGACCTCCGGGTTCACAGCGAGAGCCGAGTTGGACGGCAGGGTCCAGGGGGTGGTCGTCCAGGCGAGGAAGGCGGCATCGGAAAGCTCGGGATGCGCGGCGAGGGTCTGCTCGGCCGCGGTGCCCTCGCGCGCGCCGGTGACCGGGAAGGTCACGGTGAGCGTCGGATCCTGGCGCATCTTGTAGGAGTCGTCGAGACGGGTCTCTTGGTTAGACAGCGAGGTGTGCTCGGCCCAGGAATACGGCAGGACGCGGAAGCCCTGGTAGATAAGGCCCTTGTCGTAGAGCTCCTTGAACGCCCACATGACCGACTCCATGTAGTCGATGTCCATGGTCTTGTAGCCGTTTTCAAAATCGACCCAGCGAGCCTGGCGGTTGACGTAGGCTTCCCACTCGTCCGTGTACTCGAGGACGGACTTGGCGCAGTACTCGTTGAACTTCTCCAGGCCCATCTCTTCGATCTGGCCCTTGTCCGTGATGCCCAGCTGCTTCTCGGCCTCGAGCTCGGCCGGCAGGCCGTGAGTGTCCCAACCGAAGACGCGCGGGACGTGGAAGCCGGCCATCGTGCGGTAGCGCGGAACGATGTCCTTGACGTAGCCGGTGAGCAGGTGGCCGTAGTGCGGCAGACCGTTGGCAAACGGCGGGCCGTCGTAGAAAACGTACTCGGGGCATCCTTCGGTTTGTTCAAGGCTTGCCTTAAACGTGTCGTCCTGGGCCCAGTACTTCTGGACGATTTCTTCCATGTCCGGGAAGCGGCTGGAACCGCCGGTCATATCGACCTTGGGGTAGACGTTGCCTACGCTGTCGCTCATTGATTCATCCTTCACGCTGTCGTTGACTGCTGCAGGGACGCGCCTCGCGGCTCGCGGTACCACCCTGCTTGGACCGGTTGCCCGGCCCCGCTTGATTCGTGAAGGAGATGTCGGTCCCACCCGTTCGGTTCTACTGAGCCCAAGGCCGTTCTTCCGAAATGCTCCCCGGTGATGGCCGGATCAGTGCATGTATCTAATAACTATAGCTTGAATGTCAAGCGGAGTTAGAACTCCATGCGCTCCCAGTCGCCGAAGAAGTCCCTGTGGCCGTCCATCCAGGCAAGGAAGCACTCCCCTGCCGCGGCGATATCGAGTTCAACTGCACGGAAATGGCGCTCGGGTCCGCCGTCACGCACCTCGACTTCGAAGCCACCCGCGGCGGAGTCGTAGAGGCTTTGGATGTACTGCACGCCGGGTGTTGCGGCGGATGCGATGTGGAGGAACTCCGCCAGCATGCCCGAGCCGCCGGTGCCGGCCTGTGCGTCGAGCGTCTCCTGTGCACGAGCCATACGCCGCAGGAGCTGAGGTACGCCGCGGCGGGAGGCGAAGCGGACCTCATAGTCGAGGGTGCGGGTGCGGAAGTCGCGGGTCTCGTCGCCGAAGGCAAGCGGCACGGCGCCGGGCTGGACGACCATCTGCAAACCGAAGCGCGCGACGGCGGGTTCCATGTCGCGCAGAAGGCGCTCCATATGGGTGCCGTCGGTCTCGATAACGAGGACGCGGTCGCCGGCCACACGCGCGAGTGGATACCGGTGGACCGTGGCCTGAAGCAGGCTTTCCAGCGTGTGCGTCGAGCCGATGGGGCGGGCGAGACGCTCGAGCGCCGCTTGAGAGACGGGCAGCGAGTCGGCGGGGATGAAGCCGTCCGCGTCGCGGTCAGGCTCGATGAGGAGGAGGGAATGTGTGGGCACATCCCACTCTTCGAGGCCCAGGAAATCACCGGAATCCGTCACGGCGCCTACTTATCCCCTTCGGCGACGTCGCGCGCGGTAGGCTCCGCGTCGTCCACGATGCGTACGCGGTCTTGGCGGTGTTTGTTCACCCAATCCGCCGTAAAAAGGATGAGCCCCAGGCCTGCTGCAACGAAGAGACCGACGAGCGCCGCCAGCGTACCGGTCGAGATGTAATAAACGAGCGCCACGAAGGCAACGAGCGCCAAAACAAGGGCGGCGATGAGCATGAAAGAACACTCCCGGAAAATAAGAACAGATTGGCCTCTAGCCTACCGCGCACAACGCGAAACCCCCGCCGCCAGCACCGCGTGGGCGCTGAGGGACGGGGGTTGGAAGCGGGTCAGTCTTAGTTGTTGCCAGCCTCGCCGTTCGGGGCAGCGGAGCCGCGGGCCTCGAGCTCCTCGAGCTGGGACTCGAGCAGGGTCTTCAGGCGAGTGCGGTACTCGCGCTCGAAGGTGCGCAGCTCGGCGATGCGCGTTTCGAGGGCGGCCTGCTGCTGCTTCACCGTGTTCATGATGTCGGTGTGCTTCTTCTCAGCGTCAGCCTGCAGGGCTGCAGCCTTCTCCTCGGCCTGGCGAATCCGAGCCTCAGCGCGGGAATTGGCGTCGGCCTCGGTCTGCTGAGCCTTGGCCTCGGCGTCGGACACGAGTTTCTTGGAGCGGGTGTCTGCGTCGAGCAGCTGAGCGTCGTACTTCTTCTGAGCCTCAGCCAGCTGGGACTTGGAACGGGTGTCCGCGTCGGCGAGCTGTTTCTCGGCGGCCGAGCGGGCCTCGGAAAGCATGGACTCGGACTCTGCCTTCGCCTCGGAGGTGAGGCGGTCTGCCATCTCCTGCGCCAGGCCCAGGACCTTGGCGGCCTGCATGTGCGTGTCAGCGGTGGCCAGGCCAGCGCCTGCGGCGGCACCGGCAGCACCCGCGGCGGCAACGCCGGACTTCTGCGTGCTATTCGCAGCGGACTTCTTCAGCTGCTCGTTGTCGCGCTTGGCGGCCTCGAGTTCCTTCTTCAGGGACTCGGCCTCGGACTTGGCCTTAGCAGCCTGCTCCTGGGCAGCCTTGAGCTCAGCGGAAGCAGCAGCGGCGCCAGCAGCCTTGTTGGACTCGCCAGCGTGCGCGGCCTTCTCGGCCTCGGCGCGGGCAGCCTTGAGGTCCGCAGCGGCCTTGGTGGACTCTTCCTTGGCCTTGGCGGCCTCGGACTTGGCAGCAGAAGCCTCGTCCTGCGCGGACTTGAGCTTGGACTCGTAATCAGCCTTGAGCTTGGCCTCAATCTCCTTGCGCAGAGCGGCCTCGTCGACGCCCTTGGCACCAGCCGCACCTGCGGCAGAGCCCGCGGACTTCAGATCCTCAACCTGTGCGGCGAGGTCATCGTTTTCGTCCTGCAGCTGGGCAAGAGTGTCCTCTACGAGGTCGAGGAACTGATCGACCTCGTCCTCGTTGTAGCCACGCTTGCCAATCGGCGGCTTGCTGAAAGCGACGTTGTGTACATCAGCGGGTGTCAGCGGCATTGACTTCTCTTCCCCTTCAAGTCGGTGCGCCCCGGAGGTTCCGAGGCAGTGCGGAGATGTGACAGGCCTACGCCCGAGCTCGCCGCGCGCCGCCTGAAACGACTGCGACGAGGAACCGACGCGGTTCCTTACAAACTATTATTTTAAACAATCATAAGTCCACAAAGCGGACTGTCTCACTCATTGTAGCCAAATGGGCGCGTTCGTGAACATTAACTACACGTTCAGACTAATAGCGACCATGCGATCCACCCCCACGACACGACACCGCAGGAGGGGGCAAAGGCCTAGACCAAGGTGCGGACAACCACCGTGGACAGCAAGCCCAGCAGCAGGAAAAGCACGATAATGGACACGTCGAGCGAGACGTTTCCCAAGCGCAACGGCGGGATAATCTTGCGCAGCCCCTTCACAGGCGGGTCAGTGACCGCGAAGAGGGGTTCGGCCACGAGGGTAAACCACCGCGGCGGGCGGAAGTTCCGAGAAAACGACGCGACCATTTCCACAATGATGCGGATAATGAGCGCGAAAGAAAACAGTCGGATTAGCGCGTACAGGATGATGCCGATTTCACTCACGCCCATCGAGCCTAGACGAGGAACACCGAGCATGAGAAAAGCCCCGCCGAACTCACGGGGTGAGTTCGCGCAGGGCGTACGCCGCCCGCTTACGGGTGCGGCGAGGAAAAGGCTTAACGTAGGCCAGCGATGCGCTCGAGCTCGGAGCGGTCGATGTCGACCTCCGGCGGGATGATGGCGAAGACCAGGCGGTCAGTGTCCATGCCCGAGGTGAGCTTGAGCATGCGGGAGCCCTCGAAGGCGTAGACCAGGCCAGCGGCGAAGTCGATGAGTCGCTTGTCGTGCCCCGGCTTGGCGTCGGTGACCTCGAAGACAACCGCGTCGCCATCGCGGAACGGGGCACCGACCTTGGTGGCCTCGCGGTAGCTCACCAGGGAGACCGGAACGATGGTCGGCTGGTAGGACGCGTGCGGGGCACGCGTCGGGACGGACGAAGCCGGCTCGTATTCGTGCGCGGCCGGAGCCGTGCGCGGGGCGTAGGCCGCGGAGCCGTTGGTGGCGTACGCCGACTGGGCAGGCTCACGCTCGTCGGCGTAGTACGCGTCGTCGGAGTCGATGTCCATCGGGGCCAGGCCGAAGAACTCCTTGGTTCGATCAATAAAAGACATTGTTGGTCTCCCTCTAACCTTCAATGAAGTGGTCTATGGACACGCGGGTCTAAAGTGTTGATTTAGACTTCAGATCCACGCTGTGAAATGCGCATTTGCGTTGTTACTCAAATTATCGGCCGCGGCCCCATAATCCCGGTTCCGACACGCACAATATCCGTGCCCGCCGAAATTGCATCCTTCAGATCGGCACTCATACCCGCCGAAAGTTTGAGCTCACGGCCGAGCGTCGCGGACCACTCATTCGTGAGCGCGCGGACGGCGCGGAAGACCTCGCCGGCGTCGGCATCGAGCGGGGGCACGACCATAAAACCGGCAAGTTCAAGATGCTCGGATTCTTCGACCGCGGCCACGAGCGTGCCGATACCCTCTGGGTCACTCAGTTGCGTCCCGCCGCGGCGTTCATCGCCGTCCGCGGAGACCTGAATAAAAACCGGCAGCGTGTCGGGCAATCCGGCGCGCTCCCCCGCCGCGAGTGCGTTGCCCATGCCGCGATCGAGGGCCGCCGCGAGCTTCAGAGAGTCGAGCGAGTGGACGCTCGCCGCCCAGCGCGCGACATGATTGGCCTTCTTCGTCTGGATCTGGCCAATCATATGGAAGCGGACGGTGCCGAGCGCCTCGTGCTTGGCGCGGGCTTCCTGCTCGCGGTTTTCCGCGACGTCGGTGATGCCCAGCTCAGCGAGGAGTGCTACATCCTCGGCTGGGTGGAACTTGGTAACGGGGAGGAGCTGCGGGGCGGGACGGGAGGCGGCATCGGCAAGCTGGGCGATCTGGGCGCGGACCTTGTCGAGGTTGGCGGACAGTTCGGCTTTGCGGTCGGTCATGGATTAAGACTCCTTGGGTTGGTTGAGCCAGATGACACCGGCCTGGCGGCCGGTGGTGCCTTCGCGGCGATAGGAGAAGAAGGCCTCGTCTTCGATGGTGCAGCGCGGGTCGGCCTCGATGTGAGTGACGCCGAGCGAGAGGAGTTGACGCACGAGGCCGGCGCGCACGTCGATGCCGGGCGTGCCCTTCGTGGTCTTCGTGCGGGAGCCGGGCAGGTGAGCCTCGACGTCGGCGGCCATTTCGGCAGGAACCTCGTAGTGCCGGCCCGACGCGGCGGGGCCCAGGAGGACCTGGATGTTCGCGGGCGTAGCGCCGAGCTCGACCATTGTCGAGACGGTTCTGCGGACGATACCGTTGCGGGCGCCCATGCGGCCGGCGTGGGCCGCGGCAACGACGCCGGCGGCGTGGTCCGAAAGCAGCACGGGGACGCAGTCCGCGACGAGGACAGCGAGTCCGAGGTTCGGCGTGGTGGTCACGAGTGCATCGGTGGCCTCGACGGGGCCGTCCTGCGGTCCGTCGATGACGGTGACGGTATTGGTGTGGAGCTGCTCCATGTAGACGATGTCTGGGAGATCCAGAACTCGGGTGAGCCGCGCGCGGTTCGCGGCGACGTCCTCGGGATTATCGCCCACGTGGGTGCCCAGATTGAAGGAACCGTACGGGGACAAGGAAACCCCGCCGGCACGGGAGGTAAATACCATGCGGACGGGGCGGCGACGCACGTCTGGCGTGGTCGCGGAGGTGGCCTCGTTAGAGGAAGCCTGCGGCTGAGACGGGTTGACTGGCATGCACTCCAGACTACCGCGCCCCATCCCCTCGCCCGGGCCGGGGCGCGCGGCTGAACGCGGGCCGTGCTGGGGCGGTGGGGAGGCTCGGTGGGGCTTCTGACTCAGAGGCTCCTAGCGGAGGAAGTCCGGGACGTCGAGGTCGTCATCGTCGTCGACGCGGGTCTCACGGGTGTCGCGGCCGTAGTTCGGACGCTCCTCGGCGCGCTGGCGGGTGGTAAACAGGCCGCCGTCGTCGCGGCGCTCGACACGCTCGGTGCGCTCCGGTTCGCGGGGAGCACGGTCTTCGCCGACGCGGAACTCGTGGCGCGGCTGGTAGGCCTCGCGCTCCTCGCGGGCCGGGGCCGGGCGATCCTCGAAGAGAGAGGCGCGGTCCTGGACCGGTGCGGACTGGGACTGAGCCGGAACCTGCTGGGCCGGGGCCGGGTCGTTGTGGGAGATGGTGCCGTCGTGAGCATCTGCGTGGCGGTTCTTTTCTGCATCGAAGCCGGTGGCGATGATGGTCACGCGGATTTCGTCGCCGAGCGAGTCGTCGATGATGGTACCGAAGATGATGTTCGCGTCCTCGTCGGCGTAATCGGTGACGAGGGAGGCAGCCTGGTTGATCTCGTGGAGGCCGAGGTCCGAGCCACCGGCGATGGAGAGCAGGATGCCCTTGGCGCCGTGCATGGTCGACTCGAGCAGCGGCGAGTTGATGGCCTGCTCGGTCGCGACGAGGGATCGGTTCTCGCCGCGGGCGTTGCCGATGCCCATGAGAGCAGAACCGGCGTCGGTCATGACGGAGCGGACGTCGGCAAAGTCGACGTTGATCATGCCCGGGGTGGTGATCAGATTCGTAATGCCCTGAACACCGTTGTGGAGCACCTCGTCGGCGAGGCGGAAGGCCTCGACGATGGGCAGCTCTTCCTCGGAGAGCTGGAGCAGGCGGTCGTTCGGAATAACGATAAGCGTGTCGCAGACCTCGGCGAGGGTGGCGATGCCCTCCTCGGCCTGGCGGGTGCGGCGCGGACCCTCGAACTTGAACGGCTTGGTGACAACGCCGACGGTAAGCGATCCCTGCTTCTTCGCGATGGACGCAACAACCGGGGCAGCACCCGTGCCTGTGCCGCCACCCTCGCCGGCGGTGACGAAGACCATGTCTGCGCCGCGCAGGTACTCCTCGAGCTCGCTCTTGGAATCCTCGGCAGCCTGGCGGCCGACCTCCGGGTTAGCGCCGGCACCGAGGCCACGGGTAGCGTCGCGGCCGATGTCGAGTTTGGAATCCGCGTCGCACAGGATAAGCGCCTGGGCATCGGTGTTGATGGCGACAAACTCGACGCCCTTGATGCCTTCTTCAATCATGCGATTGACGGCGTTGACGCCGCCGCCGCCGACGCCGACGACCTTGATGTCTGCCAAGTTGTTGTTGCTCGGGGTGGTCATGAGAGGTGTTTTTGCCTTTCACCGGATAAGTAGCGCGGCCACGCGCGCGTGGCCGCCAGGATCATGTCTAACGAGGTGTCGCCGAGTAATACGTGCATGCGCGGCGAGTCGCTTTCCATCTTCGGTGACGACGCCCGCAATTGCGTGTTGATTTCGCCGCGTGTCGGTACCCTCAACCTCTACTTTAGGGTTGCTGACGTGCGCTTTTGTCCCGCTCATGCACCACTTCGAGTCCTCGGTGTGACAGGTGTGAATTCGGAAAAAATTTGCCCTCGCCGCGGCTGTGCGGCGAGGGCGTGGGAGTCGTGACAGGCTAGGAACTCGTCACGAGCTCCGGGTTGGAGATATTCCAGTTCTGGCCGTCCATCTTGAGCACGGAGGCGAAGGCGCGCGCCTTGTTCGCGTTGTCCGCGTCCCCGTTGTTCGCGCCCCACGTCACCGTGCGGCCGTCCTTCATGTGGAAGACGTAGTTGAACGGGTCGGCGGCGTCGACGGAGTCGGCCTCGACGCGCAGCTCGGCAGGCACAGAGGCGATGACGGCGACGGCGCCCTTCCAGTTGCGCGAGCCGGACTCGCCGCCGGTGATCTTCACGGCCTCGCGCGGCGGCATCTCAATAACGAATTCCTCGCCGTCCGCGTCAATGAGGTGCGGGCCGTCGTGCGCATCGGTGTAGGCGACGGCCTCGCGCTCGACGACGGTGACCTGGAGCGTCGAAGGCAGGTGGCGCGCTACGGTCGCGGACTTCACCCACGGCAGCGCGGCGACGCCGGAGGCCGCCGTCTGCGGGTCGACGCGCACGAGGTTCGACTCGAGCGCCACGCCCGTAGCTGCCTCGATGTCTTCGACGCTCGTGTGTTTGTGCCCCTCGACGGCGAACTGCTGCACCTTGAACACCGGCGTGGCGTAGATGACGCCCACAGCGATGGCCAGGATAGCGAGCACGGCACCGACGGTGACGGCGATGGCCTTCTTACTCACCGGCGCTCTCCCCCGCGCCCGTAGTCTCACCGCTCGGCGCGCCAGCGCTGAGTTCGTCGAGGATTTCCGCGGCGAGCATGGTCACCGAGCCCGCACCGATGGTGAGGATGATGTCGCCCGGCTGCGCAAGCTCGACCACAGTGCGCGGAGCCGCCGAGAAATCCGGCTCGAAAACGCCGCGGCCCTCCTCCATTTTCTCGGTGATGATGCGGGAGGTAATGCCCTCCACCGGCTGCTCGCGGGCGCCGTAGATGTCGAGGACCACGGCGGCATCGGCAAGCGAGAGAGCGTCCGCGAATTCCTCCTGGAATTCCAGGGTGCGCGAATAAAGGTGCGGCTGGAAGCACGCAATGACGCGCGCGCCATTGCCCTCAGCCTCCGCCTTGGCGCGGGCGGCGGTGAGCACGGCACGGACCTCCGTGGGGTGGTGCGCGTAGTCGTCGTAGACACGCACGGGACTGGTCCCCGGTGCCATGACGCGCGCGCCACGGTACTCGAAGCGGCGGCGCACGCCGGTGAAGTCGCTGAGCCCCTCGGCCAGCTTGGCGGTGTCGCCGCCCACGAGGTGGCCGGCGATGAGCGCGGCGAGCGAGTTGAGCACCATGTGGTGGCCCGGAATCTGGAGGTCGTAGGTGGCCTCGAAGGGCTCCTCCCCCGGCAGCTCGAGACGGGTACGAACGACGGTGTTCTCGCCGGACATGTCCTCGGAGAGAATCTCCGCAGCCTGGGTGATGTCCGGGTAAGTCTCGCCCGCGCCGTGGGAGCCGTAGCCCAACACGGAAATGCCGCGCTCGGCGGCGCGCTGTCCGGTCTGTGCCGCACGTTCGTCGTCGAGGCACACAACGAGATGTCCATCAGCGCCGACGCGGTCGGCGAAGTCGTCGAAGACCTGGTAGTAAGCCTCCGGAGTGTGGAAGAAGTCGAGGTGGTCCGGCTCGATATTGGTGATGACGGCGACCTTAGGCGAGTAGCGCAGCAGCGAGGCGTCGGACTCGTCGGCCTCGGCGACGAAGGCCTGGCCGGTGCCCTGGTGGGCGTTGGTGCCCGCGCGGTTGAGCTGGCCGCCGATGGCAAAGGACGGGTCGAGGCCCGCGGTCTGCAGCGCGGCGACGGTCATGGAGGTCGTGGAGGTCTTGCCATGGGTGCCGGCGAGGAGCACCTGGTCGTAGCCCACCATGAGCTCGGCGAGGAGGTCGGAGCGGCGGATGACGGGGATGCCGTGTTCACGCGCACCGGCGAGCTCCGGGTTGTCCTGCGGGATGGCCGCGAACGAGGTGACGACGACGGTGGGCAGCGAGCCTGCGAGGGTGAGGTTCTCCGCGGCATGGCCGATCGCGATATGTGCACCGAGGGTGCGCAGGACCTCCACGGGCGTGGAGTCCTTCATGTCGGAGCCGGTGACGACGCTGCCGCGCTCGACGAGGATGCGGGCGAGGCCGGACATGCCGGAGCCGCCGATGCCCACCATGTGGACACGGGAGAGATCCACGCCGAGCGGAGTCGCGGAAGAAGTCTGGGAAGTGGTCACGGTCTTATACATCCTTTTCTGCAGAAGCCTCAGCGGCGGTGATCTGGTCAGCGATGCGGCGAGCGATGGTGCGGGCGACGTCGCCCGCGGAGTTGGAGGCCACGGCGGTGCGCATGGCGTCGAAGCGAATGGGGTCCTCGAGAATCTCGCGCACGTGGTGCACGAGGAGCTCGGGGCTGAGATCCGCGTCCGCGATCTGCACGGCGGCGCCGGCGTCGACGAGGTGGCGCGAGTTGAGTGCCTGCTCGCCGTTGCCGTGCGGGAGCGGAATATAGATGGCGGGCAGGTGTGCCGCGGAGACCTCCGCGACGGTCATGGCGCCGGAGCGGCAGATGACGAGGTCGGCGACGGCGAGCGCGCCGGCCATGTCTTCGATATACGGCAGCGCGGTGTAGCCCTCATGCGCGGCGGGCGCGGCGTTCTTCTTGCCGTAGGCGTGAAGCACCTGGAAATCCTGGGTGAGGTCCTCAATAGCGCCCTCGACAGCGGCGTTGATAGACGCTGCGCCCTGGGAGCCGCCGGTGACGAGGATAACCGGCTTTTCCGCAGTAAGGTTCCACTTCGCGCGGGCGGCCTGGGCCGCGGCGCCTTCGCAGTCGACGGCGAGTGAGGGGCGCACGGGGATGCCGACGACCTCGCCGGGCATGCCGGAGCCGGCGTTCGCGTTGAGACCGATGCCGCCGATTTTCACACCCAGCTTGTTGGCGATGCCGGCTAGGGCGTTGGTCTCCAGCACGTAGAAGGGAATGCCGAGTGACTTCGCGGCGAGGTAGGCCGGGGCGGCGACGTAGCCGCCGGTGCCGAAGACGGCGTCCGCGTGGACGTCCTTGAGGACCTTGCGGGTCTGGGCGACGGCCTTGACGATCTTGAAGGGCAACTTGGCCAGGTCCGCGTTGGGCTTGCGTGGGATGGGCACCGGGGTAATCATGCGCAGATCCACGCCGCGGGCGGGCACGATATCTCGCTCGAGGCCTTTCTCCGTGCCGAGGGCGGTAATGCGGGCGCCGTGCTCGGTGGCGAGCGCCTCGCCGACGGCCAACGCCGGTTCGATGTGACCGGCAGTGCCGCCACCTGCGATAACTACGGAAATGGACTGCGAATTCATGTCCTACAGGCTACCAGCGTGGGCGCGGGCCGGACTCTAGCGGCGGCGCGTGCCGCGGCGAGAATCACGGCCGTCGGGGCTACCGGTGCGGGCACCGCGTCCGCCGCGTGCGGTGGGCTGCTCGCCGGCGCGGCGGCTCGTTGTGCGGCTCGTGACCGGGGCACCGAAGCGCGCGCGGTGGGACTGCTCACGCTCGCGGGCGCGAGCGGGGCGCTCGGGACGGGCGTCGCGGGGGGCGCCGGAGCCATCGGCGCGGCGGCGGCCGCCGGTGCGCGGGGCGGCATCGGATGGCTCGGGCTCCGGTATCCACAGCAGACGGTCAAAGAGCGGGCGGCCGTAGTTCTGCATAGCGGAGACCTGCGCCGGCTCGTGGCGCGCAATATTGCACAGCAGGCCCATGGAACCGATGGTAATGATGGCGGCCGTACCGCCGGCGGAAATCATGGGCAGCTGGATACCGGTCACCGGCAGCAGGCCGATGACATACGAGATATTGAAAAAGGCCTGGGAAACAACGGCCGCGGTGAGCGTGCCGGCGGCAAGGCCTTGGAACTGGTTCTGCGCGCGCATGGCGGTGCGGAAGCCGAAGAAGCCGAGGAAGAAGAACAACGTGATGACGAGGAGACCGCCCCACAGGCCCATCTCTTCGCCGACGATGGCGAAGACAAAGTCGTTACGTGCCTCCGGCAGGTAGAACCACTTGGCGCGCGACTGGCCAAGTCCCACCCCCGTGAGCCCGCCATCCGCGAGCGAGAGGAAACCTTGGTACGTCTGGAAGCCAGTGCCCTGCGTGTCTTGGATATTGCCCACGAGGGCATCGAAGTACGTGTGGAAACGATTGGTGCGGTAGCCGCCGCCGGTAAAGAGCACCGCCACGCCGACGATCGCAAGGATGAGGATGAAGTAGAACATCGACTTGTGCATGCCTGCGAAGAAGAGCGTGAAAATTGCGACGAGGGCAAAGGACATGCCCATGCCCATATCGCCCTGGGCGATGATGAGGCCGAACATGCCGAGCGCGACGGCGGTGTACTGGACGAAGGGATCCTTGAAGTAGTCCCAGATGGTGCGCGGGCGGTACATGCCAAAGCGCTTGTCAGCGAGCAGGTTCGCGCCGAAGAGGGCGATGGCGATACGGGCAATCTCCGAAGGCTGGATGGAAATGCCAGCGACGACGATCCACGACTGGGAGCCAACCTCCTCGCGGCCAGTGCCGATGGGGGTCAACACGACGAGGAGCAGCGCGATGGCGAGCAAGAGCAGCCACACCGTCGCGGAGCGCCACTTGCGCGGCGGGATGCGCAGGCCCAACCAGAAACAGAAGAGGCCGGCGATGACCATGAGCGACTGGCGCAGGGCCTGCTGCCACACGGCGCCGTCTTCGGCCACGGAGGTCGCCATGGACGCGGAGTAGGCCATGAGCATGCCGATGCCCACGAGCGTGAGCACGCAGATGCGCAACATGAGGTAGTCCAGGCCCGGGCGCGCACCCACGGCGGAAAACCAGCGGCCTATCGCCGCACGCATGCCGGTGGGCTGCGCCGCGGTGCGCGGCGGCTGCTCGGCGGTCCGAGTAGCGGATTGAGTGGCGGCGGGTGTGGCGCTGGCCTGTCCGCCGCGGCGCGTGCCGCGTGCCTGTGCCTTATTCGTCGCGCCCGTTGGTCGGCTCATACCTTGTGCTCCTTCGTCGCAGGTGTCGGCCTCGCGGCCACCGTCGCGTCGCCGCGGCGCGTGGGGCGCGAGCCCCCGGCTGCCGCAATGGCGCGTTGATGGCGAGTGCGAGGGACACATCGGTGGTGTGCCTGAAGTTCCCGCTGTGATTGTTGTTCCTATTGTGCCCTACGCGCGACAAAAATTAGGGAAGCGCCAACTCCCGCGCGGCGGCGGCGAACATATCGCCGCGCTGGCCCATGCCTTCATACATGTCGAGCGAGGCCGCGGCCGGCGCGAGGAGCACCGTGTCCCCTGGCTCCGCGCGAGCAACGGCGGCGGCGACGGCCGCGTGCATCGCGGCCTGGGGCTCGGTCTTGTCGATGACGTCGACCGTGACGTGCGGGGCAAGCTCGGCCAGGGCCGCAGCGATCTCGGCGCGGTCGATGCCGAGGAGCACCGCCGCCTTGAGCTGCGCGCCGTGGTCGCGGATGAGCTGGTGGATATCAGCGCCTTTGAGCTGGCCGCCAGCGACCCACACGACGTGATCGAGCCCGGCGAGCGCGGCGTCGGCCGCATGCGGGTTCGTCGCCTTCGAGTTATCGATGAAGTCGATACCACCCGCGGAGTGCACGACGGCGCCGCGGTGGCCCGCGACGTGGTAGCTGGCCAAGCCCTCGGCGACGGACTCGGGTGCGGCACCGGCAGCGAGTGCGACGGCGGCGGCAGCGGCGGCATCGGCAAGCCCTGCATGACCGGCCGGCTCGATGCCGTCCGCGGTGGCGACGTCGACCTGTGCCCCACCGAGCGTGGAGACGAGGCGCCCATCGAGAATGCCAACCTCCTCGAGCGAGGGCTCGCCTGCGCTAAACGCGAGAACACGCTCGGCGAGGCGGCCCTCGGCACGCAGGCGCTGCGCGTAGTCGAGGACGGTGGCGTCCTCGCGGCCCACGACGCCGATGGGGCCGGTGAGCACCTTGGCTTTGCTCAGCGCGTAATCCTCGAAGCCACCGTGCCAGTCGAGGTGATCATCGGCGAGGTTGAGGAGAACGCCCACGTCCGGGGTGAGTTGGCTCGACCAATGAAGCTGGAAGGAGGAAAGCTCGGCGCAGAGCACGTCCACGCGCTCCTCGTCCGCGAGCGCGTCAAAGACGGAGACTCCGATATTGCCCACGGCGACGGCGCGGTGGCCGGTGCGCGTGGCGTCCGCCGCCATGATGGCAGCGAGCATGCCCGTGGTCGTCGTCTTGCCATTGGTGCCGGTGACGACGAGCCACGTGCGGGCCGGGCCAAAGACCTGCGCATGGTCGAGGCGGTAGGCCAGCTCTACGTCGCCGATGACCTCGCGGCCAGCTGCTGCCGCCGCGACGAGCAGTGGCGAGTCCGGGCGCCAGCCCGGGGAGGTCACCACGATGTCAAAGTCCGCGACGGTCTCCGTGGCCTGCGCGACCGAGACAGTAGCAACGCCATTAGGCAGTTGCGCGAGGTGCTCCGCGTTGTCGTCGGCGACCGTGAGCTGGGCGCCCAGAGTGTGAAGCAAGCGCGCGCAGCCCAGGCCGGACACGCCCGCGCCGGCAATGAGGACGCGGCCTTGGAGTTCGGAGGGAAGCATGAAGAAACGACAACCTTTCTGGGGATACATAAAAAGCACCGCGCGAGCGGTGCTTTTCAGTCTAGGAGTAGTTAGAGGCCCATTCCGGCCTTGACAAGCCAATCGCCGTAGAAGATACCGACGCCGGCCATCGCGGCCATGGCGGCGAGCAACCAGAAGCGCACGACCACGGCAGTCTCCGGCCAGCCACCGTTTTCGAAGTGGTGGTGGATAGGCGCCATGCGGAAGAAGCGCTTGCCCGTGGAGTGGAAGACGATGATCTGGATGGCCACGGAGGCGACCTCAATGACGAAAAGGGCGCCGATGATGATCATGAGCAGCTCCGTCTTTGAGGTGACGGACAGGCCAGCGACGAGACCGCCGAGGGCCAGCGAGCCAGTGTCACCCATGAAGATCTTGGCGGGGGCGGCGTTCCACCACAGGAAGCCCAGGCATCCACCCAGGCCCGCGGCGGCGAGTACGGCGAGGTCGAGCGGATCGCGGACTTCATAGCAGCCCGCCGTGAAGTTGGCGCTGCAGGAGTTACGGAACTGCCAGAACGTGATGACGGTGTAGGCCCCCGTGACCAGCGCGGTGGAACCAGCGGCGAGGCCGTCGAGACCGTCCGTAAGGTTCACCGCGTTCGACCACGCAGCGATAAGGATGTACATGAACAGCAGGAAGATGATGGTGCCCACGATGACAGGGCCGAAGGCGACGTCGATGGTATCAATGTCGCGGATGAACGACAGGTGCGTCGAGCCCGGGGTGAGGCCGTGGGAATCCGGGAACTGCAGGACTAACAGACCGAAAGCGAGAGCGAGGGCAGCCTGGCCCACGAGCTTGGCTGTCTTATTGAGGCCCAGATTGCGGTGTTGGAAGAGCTTGATGAAGTCATCGGCAAAACCGAGGGCGCCCAGGCCGAGCGTGAGGCCGAGGACAAGCAGTCCCGAGGCCGTGAAACCAGCATGGCCGGTGGCTATACCGTAGGCGCCCGCGGCGAGGTAGCCCAGGACGATGCCCGCGATGATGGCGATGCCGCCCATCGTCGGCGTGCCGCGCTTGCGCAAGTGCGACTTGGGGCCGTCCTCGCGAATTTCTTGTCCCTTGCCCGCATTCGAGAAGTAGCGGATCAGCTGCGGCGTTAGGAAAATCGCCACGAGAAAGCTGACTACTCCCGCGATCATTATCTGAGTCACGTCTTCTGGGGTCCTTCTAGTTGTTCAAACGAATAGCATCGGTGCGAGGGGCAAAGCGGCGCAAGCGGACTCACGCCACGCGGCGAGGGAAACGCCGCGTTTTCCGGGGGATGAGGCAGAACTAGGGATTAGGCGAGCAGTCCTTCGGCCACGCGCCACAACGCCTGCGCGTTGGAGGCCTTGGCCAAGACCACGTCCTTTGCGGTACGGGCCGCCCAGTCCACCGCGCCCTGGGGCGTGCGGCGCAGGATGGCGTCGACCACGGTGATAGCCTCATCAATTCCACCGACCGCAGTAGTATTTATACCCTGCTCACGCGCGGCGTCCGCCATCGCCCGGCAGTTGGCGCTCTCCCCCACGACCACGAGATGGTCGATGTGGTACTTGGCCAGATCGCTGACGATGCCCCTGTGTGCGGCCTCGGCTTCTTCCCCCAGCTCGCCCATCTCGCCGAGCACAGCGATGGAACGGGCGTCCGGGCGTGAGGAGGTCGTGTACCCCAGCGCCGCGATGGCGGCGGACATGGAATCCGGATTCGCGTTGTACGCGTCGTCGATGATGGTGACGCCGTCGGCACGGGTGCGCACGTCCATGCGGTGGGCCGAGGCGTTGCGGTGGCCTTCGAGCGCGCAGGCGATGTCCTCGATCTCCATGCCGGCGGCTTGGGCCGCGGCGACGGCCGCGAGCGCGTTAGAGACCTGGTGGCGGCCGAAGACCTGGAGGGTAATGCGGCGCGGTTCGATACCCGGTGCATGGAGTGTAAAGGTCGGACGCGCGATGTCGTCGAGCACGATATCCGTCGCCACATAGTCCGCGCCCGGGGCGGGCGGGGTCGCGGCCGAGTAGGTCACGACGCGGGCCTGCGTGCGCGGGGCCATGCCCGCCACGAAGTCATCGTCCGCGTTGAGGACGGCAACGCCCCCGTCGGCTGCCGCAGGCAGGGACTCGACGAGTTCGCCCTTGGCCTTCGCGATATTCTCACGCGAGCCGAACTCGCCCAGGTGCGCGGTGCCCACGTTGAGGACGACGCCGATCTTCGGCGCCGCGATGGTGGCCAGATGCGCGATGTGTCCGATGCCGCGCGCGGACATCTCCGCAACGAGGTACTGCGTCTGCGGATCACAGCGCAGCGCAGTGTACGGGTGGCCGATCTCATTGTTGAAGGAACCGGGTGGCGCGATGGTGGGGCCATCGGCGCGCAGCACGGTGGCGATGAGGTCCTTCGTGGAGGTCTTGCCAGCAGAGCCGGTAATACCCACGATGGTGAGCCCAGTTTCCGCTTGGAGGCGACGCGTCACCGCGCGGGCGAGTGCCGAGAGCGCCTCGACGACGGCGGCCGCGGAGCCGTCCTCGTCATGGGCGTAGATATCGGCGTTCGCGCCGGCGCCCTGCTTGCGACCATGCGGCTCGACGACGATGGCGGGCACGCCCACGGGACGTGCGCCGAGCACCGCGACGGCGCCTTGGGCAATGGCTTTCTCGGCGAAGTCGTGGCCGTCCACGCGGGCGCCGGGGAAGGCAAGGAAGAGCCCGCCTGGGGCCACCTTGCGCGAGTCGAATTCCACGAAGCCGGTGACCTTGGCCTGCGGATCCTCGACATGGTCAAGCCGTCCGCCCGTAATATCCGCGATCTCCTGCAGTGTTAGTTCAATCATGCTTTCACAGTCCTCGTACTCACTTCTGTCCCTCTTCCTTGGCTCTCAAGATCTCACGGCTTCTGCTGTGTGGCTGCTGAATTTCTGCGGTGCCTGCGTCTGCATAGTTTAGGCGCCGAACGTGCCTGCTTGCTTCTCCTCGAGGGCGCGGGCGAGCTCCTCGCGGTCGTCAAAGTGGTGGGTCTCGGTTCCGATGATCTGGCCGACCTCGTGGCCCTTGCCTACGACGATGACGGCGTCGCCCGGTTCGGCCCACGCGACGGCAGCGTCGATAGCTGCGGCACGGGAGCCTTCCTCGCGGATGTCGACCGCGCGCGTGGCAGCATTCGCGCCCTCGCGTGCGCCTTCGAGCACCGCCGCGCGAATGGTGGCGGGGTCCTCGGTGCGCGGATTGTCGTCCGTGACGACAACGAGGTCCGCGCGCTCGGCGGCGTTGCGGCCCATAATGGGGCGCTTGGCCGAGTCGCGGTCGCCGCCGGCGCCGACCACGACGCCGATGCGACCGCTCTCGCCCAGCTGCGTGCGCAGCGTATCGAGCACCGCCGCGATGGCCGCTGGCTTGTGGGCATAGTCGACGACGGCGATGAAGTCCTGTCCGCGGTCGATGCGTTCCATGCGTCCTGGCACGGCAACCTCGCTCATGCCCTCGACGAACGCCGGAACCTCGACGCCCACCGCAGCAGCAAGCCCCGTGGCCAGCGCCGCGTTGGCGATATTGAACTCGCCCGGCATGGGCAGGCGGAACTCGAGGCTCTCACGGCCGGCGCGCTCGCGCAGCCCCGCTGCGAAGTCGAAGCGGACCTGCTGTGCGCCCGTGGGCTCGACGCCAAGCTGGCGCGCGGTGATTTCCGAGGTCTCCTCGCCCGCCTGCTTGGTCGTCACCGTATCCGTGGGCAGACGGTGCGCACGGGCGCGTTCAGCCATGCGCTCACCCCATGAGTCGTCGACGCAGATGACGGCGCGTTCCGCCGCACCGGGGCCGTCGAAGAGGAGCGCCTTCGCGTCGAAGTAGTCCTCCATCGTCGGGTGAAAGTCGAGGTGATCCTGGCTCAGGTTGGTAAACCCGGCTGCTGCAAAGCGCGTGCCTTGGACGCGGCCCAGGGACAGCGCGTGGGAGGAGACCTCCATGACGACGTGCGTCACGCCCTTGTCGCGCATAAGCGCGAAGAGCTCCTGGAGCTTCGGTGCCTCCGGCGTGGTGAGCTTCGTGGGCACCGACTCGCGATTAATCCGCGTGCCCGTCGTGCCAATGAGCCCTACCGAGTAGCCCGCATGCAGCAGGCCCGTCTCCAGTAGGTAGCTCGTGGTCGTCTTTCCCGAGGTACCCGTAATACCGATGACAGTGAGCTCGTCCGTGGGATGTCCGTAGACCTCCGCAGCAATGGTGCCGAGGACAGCACGGACGTCGTCGACGATGAGCAGCGGACGGGACTCCCCTGCGGCCTGCAGGATGTCGCGACCGGCGGCATCGGAAAGAAGGGCGGACGCCTGCGCCTGCGCGGCGTACTGGGCTCCATGGGTGCGGGTGCCCGGCAGCGCGGCGAAGAGACCGCCAGCGGTGACGGCGCTCGAGTCGAGGCTCACGGAGTCAATGACGGTCGTGCCGTCGCCTTCCAAAGTGGCCTTTTCCAGGCCTGGCAGCGCCAAAAGCTGCTCTACAGTAACGCTCATAATTCCTACGGTACCTTGTCTTTCTGCCCCAACCGGGGCCCTGCCGCGTGTCGCGTCCAGCGTCAAACGCTGCCGTGCCTACTGCCTGTAGTACTGCCCTTATTGCTGGCGGAGCACAAGCGGCTTGGCTTCCGGTGACGGCGGGATATTGTCGCGGGCGATGAGCCACTCGGCGATGTCCTTGAACACCGGCGCGGCGGACTGGCCGCCCGAGCCGTTGTCGTTGGTGCCCGACTGCGGGCGGTCGAGCATAATGGACACGACGAAGCGCGGATCATCCGCAGGCGCGATGCCAGCAAACGTAATCCAGTAATTCGAATTGGAGTACGCACCGGTCTCCTCGTCGACCTGCTGGGCCGTGCCCGTCTTGCCGGAGAGCTGGTAGCCCTCGATGTCATTGCCCTGGGCCGTGCCGTTTTGGTAGCCCTGTGGGTCCGACTGGAACACGGCGCGGAACATGTCCACGACGGTCTTGGCGGTTTCCGGGCTCACGACCTGCGTGTGCTTCGGTTCGTCCTGCTTGATCTCCTCGCCCTCGGCGGTGGTCATCTTCGCCACGATGCGTGGTTCGATGCGCTCGCCGTCGTTCGCGAGGGTCTGGTAGACGCTCGCAAGCTGGAGCGCCGTCCACGACATGCCTTGGCCGATCGGCAGGTTGGCGAAGGTACCGCCAGACCACTGGGATTGGTCTGGGACGATGCCCGCAGACTCATTAGGCAGCTCGACGCCGGTGATCTGTCCCAGGCCGAAGGCCTCGAGGTACTCGGCGAACTTCTTCTGGCCGAGCTTCTCCGCGAGCATGAGCGTACCCACATTGGACGACTTACCGAAGATGCCCGTCGTGGTGTACGGCTCGACGCCGTGCTGCCACGCGTCGGCAACCGTGACGCCAGCCATGTCGATGCTGCCCGGGACCTGGTGGACTTCCTCCGGCGTCGTGAGGTCTTCCTGGATGGCGGCCGCGGCCGTAATGATCTTGGCTACCGAACCCGGCTCGAAGGGGTACGAAATGGACTTGTTTTCAAAGTCCTTGCCCTCTTCAAGCTGCTTATCGATATCCTTATTCGGATCGATGGTGCCGGTATTTGCCATGGCGAGGACCTCGCCCGTCGCCGAATCCAGGACGACGGCTTGACCTCCCTTCGCCTTGGAGTTGCCCACGGCCTTCTCCAGCTTTTGCTGGACGAAGGTCTGGAGGTCCAGGTCGAGGGTGAGCTCGATGCTCGCGCCATCCTGCGCCTCCGTCTGGTCACGCAGCGTGCCCGGGATAGCCTGGCCGTCCGCGGAGACGTCCTCCGTCGAGCGGCCATCACGGCCGGCGAGCTTGCCGTCGCTCGAAGCCTCCAGACCAAACTGGCCGGTGCCGTCCATGGACACCTTGCCCACCACGTTTTCCGCGATAGAGCCGTTCGGGTACTGACGGATGGCTTGGTGGTCCGCGGCGACGCCGTGGTATGTGTTGGCAATCTCAACGGCGACGTCCGGGTCCACGTTGCGCACGAGGACCTCATACTGTGTATCCGCCTTGAGCTTCTTCAGAATGTCCTTGGCGTCGACGCCCTCGATCTCGCGGCCGGCGTCCTTAATCATCTGCGGAATGCCGGAGGCCATGTCCTGCAGGCGCGCGGCGACGCGGTCATCAACCTTGTCCTTCAGCGCCTTCTCGTCCAGGCCGTCAGCAGAGCCGTCCTGATACATGGTGTTTTCTTCTTGCTGGGCAATCTCCTCACGCAAGCGCGTGGGCGAGACGGTCAACGACCGGGCTTGCATGGTGTACGCGAGCATCTGGCCCTCGCGATCCGTGATGGCACCACGCCGGGCGGGATCGGTGTACACGCGCTGGCGCTGCGCGACTGCCTGATCAGCAAGCGCTGGGCCCCACTTGAGCTGCACCCAGCCCAAGCGTCCACCAATAACCAACGCGGCGAGAATGAGCACGGCCATGACCTGGCGCACGCGGTGGCGCATGAGAGTGGCTTGGTCCTTACGTGCATTCGCCTTCTTCCGCGCCGCGTCGCGGCGGGACTGGGCCTGTTGAAACTCGCGACGTCCCTGTGGCTGGTGTTGTGGCCTTTGTTGTGCCACACCACCGCGTGAAGCGTGCTGCGCAGACGGGCGTCCACCGCGTGTGCGGCGGGACCCGCGGCCCGCGCCGCCGCGGGAATTCGACGAATTCGACGGAGTCACCAGTTTCTTTCGCCACCTGTCTATCACTGAACTGCCATTAACGTCTGTGCCGCGTTGTTCTGCATGGTAAATACAGAAAACGCGCGGGCATGCACCCGCGCGTCAGCGTGCCTTAAGCCAACCGGATTAGTTGGTCCGACGCGCCGCGTAGGGCGCCTGGTAAGCCTGCTGGCTTTGCGGAGCCTGCACGGACTGCGCTCCTTGCGGGACCGCGTTGAGGTTGCCGTTGACATCCTCGGTCTCGTTCGGGTCGCTCGATGCCTGGCCCGGCCGAACCGGCGCACCGTTGACATCGATAATAGAGTCCGTTTCCGGTTCTGCTGGGCGGCGCTCGGCAATGTCGCCATTTTCTTGGACCTCAACGATTCCCGCCTGGGCCGGAACGCCCATGGAATCCTCCGCGGCGCGGCGTGCCACGTCCGCCGAGGAACGCACGTCCTCGAGGTCACGGTTGAGGGTCTCGAGTTGATTGTCCAGCGTGTTCTCCTGGACCGTAAGCTGCTGAATCTTGAAGGTCTGCGCCGTGGACAGGCCGGAGAGCCCCATGGCGATAAACACGCCGCCGAGCAGCAGCGCGAGCGCGTAGAACGAGGTCTTTACAAAGGGGCTGACGCGCTGGACGGTGCCAATGCGGCGGCCGCGGTGCGTGAGCACCTGCTGGGAGCCCACGCGCGGCGGACGGCCCTTGCGCACGCGCGGCGCCGGCGACGTCCGCGAAGGAAGCAGCGCAGTCTTCGCGCCGCCATCTTCCGCCGACAGACGCTCGGTGCGTTGCGGCGCAGTGGTCATTCCGCGCTCGAAGCGCAGGGAACGCGCGCGGCCACCCCGGCGCTGCGGGGATGCGCTGCGCGTGGAGACGCCACGGTCTTCGACCAAGGTCGCGGTCTGACCCCAGTGCTGGTCGTTGGCTGCGGTGTAGTCCCTGCTCGCACCCATGGTCTGCGGTGCCTTTCTCGTGCTCGTGGTCATGTGGTTGGTCTCGGTGGTGTGCAGTCGGCCTGTCCGGCTCATCGCCGCCCTCCCTCGTGGACGGGTTCCGGCCCGTGGAAGGAAGGTGCGCCGTCGAGACGTTCCAGCGCCCGCACGCGGACGGAAGCTGCGCGGGAGTTCTCAGCAATCTCCGCGTCGCTCGCCTTCTCCGACCCACGCGTGATGACGGTGAAGTGGGCCGCGGTGCCCGGCAGATCCATGGGCAGCCCCGGCGGCGTGGTGGAGGTGGACAGCTCCTTGAACGCCGCCTTCACAATCCGGTCCTCGAGGGACTGGTAGCTCATGAAGACCGCACGTCCGCCCACGCGCAGGGCATCGGTCACGACGGGGATAACCTGCTCGATGGCCTCCAGCTCCCGGTTGACCTCCACGCGCAGCGCCTGGAACGTGCGCTTCGCCGGGTGCCCACCGGTGCGACGCGTCGCCGCCGGGATGGTGGCGTAGAGCAGCTCCACCAGGCGCGCGGATGTGGTGAATGGTTCCTTCTCGCGCTCGCGCAGGACCGCCGAGGCGATCTTGCCAGCGAAGCGCTCGTCGCCGTAGGTCTTGAGGATACGCGCCAACTCGCCATGCGAGTACGTGTTGAGCACGTCCGCGGCGGTCACCGGCTGGGACGGATCCATGCGCATGTCCAGCGGCGCGTCCGTGCGATACGCAAAGCCGCGCTCCACCTGGTCGAGCTGCATAGACGAGACGCCCAGATCAAAAAAGCCAGCCGCCAAGCCGTGCTCACGCGCCACCTCAAAGACAGGCCCCTCGCCTGCTGCAATGGCCCCGCCCAAGTCATCGAAGCGGGCATTCACGCCCACGAAGCGCTCGCCGAAACCGGCCAGCCGCTCCCGTGCCGCCGCCAAAGAAGCCGAGTCGCGGTCGACGCCCACAACGCGCAGCTGCGGGAACGTCTTCAGGAAATGCTCCGTATGTCCGCCAGCACCCAGGGTGCCGTCGACAAGCACGGCGGTCTCCCCCGCGGCTTCGACAGCCGGCGCAATGAGCTGCGCCATGCGTTCGCGCATGACTGGGACATGGCCGTGATTAGCCGTGATGTCGTAGTTGTCGCTCATGTCGGGCCGTGCCCCCTTTCCTACCGCGTCGTCTCGTGTGACGTGTGGACCGTCAGCCCGCTTAAAAGATTGTGTGCAATCTTTAAGTTGTAGAAGTTATAAAGAAAGTGCGTATAGAGCCCTGTCCGAGGCAGGTTTCTGATATCGGGGAAGTACACCAGAGCATCCACCTCGGGCAGAGTCCTTACACGCACTGTGAAGTTCTGTAATCCGCCTTACAACAAGCCAGCGAGGACATCGTCCGCGTCGCCTGCCGAGTAGGCATCTTCAGTTGCGGCCTGGTACTCAGCCCACTTGGCTGCGTCCCAGATCTCAAGGAAATCCACGGAGCCAATCACGACGCATTCCTTGGTCAGGCCTGCATAGTCGCGATGTGCCGCCGAAAGGGTGATACGACCGTTTCCATCGGGACGCTGTTCATCCGCGCTCGCAGCGAGATTACGAATGAAGGCACGTGCCTCCGGGTTGGTGCGCGAAACAGCTGCCGCCTTCCGAGCTCGCTGTGCGAACTCTTCCCGCGGATAGACCGCCAAAGAGTGGTCCTGCCCCTTCGTCACCATGAGCCCGCCAGCCAAGTCCTCGCGGAACTTCGCCGGGAGCGTCAGCCGCCCTTTGTCATCGAGCTTCGGAGTGTAGGTTCCGAGAAACATCCCGGGCCCACCTTCCTAATTCTCGAGAACTCCGGTTCCTCTCGTGATGGTCCTTCAGGTCGTGTGCGCGACCCTCCGTTCCACCGCTGCGCCCCACTCTACCCCACTTTCCCCCACCATCAACACCACGAGGCCCATATTTCGTCGTTGTAATTCTAAAACCCCCAGGCAGACGCCAAATTTTTCGGTGGGTCAAATTCCCGCGCCCCACCCGCGTCGCCCCCACTCCCCTCCCCCATGCCCCATGTGCACCACCTTGCCCACTAGCTTTCCGATGCCTCCTGTCCCCCACCCCACCTGCACCTTTCCCGTTCGCTCGCTGCGGCGCCGACGCCCCACAGCGCACCGTCGCATAGGATATCCGCCGCGCACGGGCCCGAGTGGGGCAAAGTGGGGAATGGTGGTCACCAGGGGGCGCAGTGGGTGAAAGTGGGGCGCCGTGGCCTGCACCCCCTGCGCCAACCCAAAACGGCATAAAAAAATCCCGGCCCCTCACCAGAAGTGATGGGGCCGGGCAAAAAGTCCGGTAGCGGGAACTAGCGCTCAAAGCGGCTGCGGAACTTATCTTCCATGCCGCCAGACTGCGGATTCTGCTTTGGCGCCCTCTGCCGTGTGCCACGCGCCGAGGTCTTTGCGACCGAGCTCACGTTCGCGTCGCCGCGGAGCATCCACACACCCGCACCGAACATGACGAGGAAGCCAACGATGGACAGCGCGACGAACCACAGCGACATCTGCGCCAGCGCCACGCCGCCAATGAGAAGAACAAGGCCCACTACGACGAGCGCGACGCCACGCAACGTGACGCGGCCCTTCGCCCCTTCGGCAGCGGAGGCCTCCGTGACTGCAGCACTAAACTTAGGATCATCAGCCATCAACGACTGCTCGATTTCACGAAGTGTGCGCATTTCCTGTTCAGACAGAGACACAGCTTCCTCCTGCGGATCAAATTAGGGGCCAAAAGTGGGTTTCTACCTAGTCCAACGTCCAGAGTATCGGGTTAGTTCCCGAAACCCCATTTCCGTTTAGCAGATCACACCCACGCCACAGGGTAGCGCGTCAGGCACCGCAACAATACGTTCACCCGGCCGCCCGCCACGCACCCCAACGGAGCTTGCGGCAGGCAACACCACCTTAGGCCGCGAACGGCAGCGTGTCGTTTCCATCCACCACGGCAAGGAACTCGCCCACCAGAGCCATAAGCTCCAGCACCACCTCCGGCTCCACCGAGTCATCGAGCCCCGAGATGACGCGCGAGCGTGTGCGCGAGTAGGCCTTCAGCTTGTCCGCCCACTCCTGAGCTTCCTCGCCCACGAGCGCCAGACGCTCCCACGCACTCGACGGCAGGCGCTTGCGCTTGGCCACGCGCGAACCTGCGACCCACGCGCCAGCGGTACGCAGTGCTGCCTGATAGACGAATTCGAGCGCCTCCTCGTACTTTCCAGCGGAAGCCTCAACGCGGGCACGGTCGAGCAAGTCATAGCCCTGCGCCAGGAAGCGCACACGTTTTCCGGCCTGTCCAGCATCCGCAAACCTCGAAGCGGCGGAGATGATCTGTGCCATGATGCGACTTCCTTTCTTTCTTACGCGCCGTGGATATTTCTGACTATTCGGTTCTCCACATTCGAACCATCCGGCTTGTATGACTCACACACTACGAACCGTCCGAACATCTACTCCATATGTTAGTTCACATGTTCGAACAGATCAAGGGTTTCCACTGGACAATTTCGAATCACTCTTGCCGATGTTCGAAAAATTGGGGACTGGCTACACCGCCGCGGCAGCGACCGTGCGGGCAAACCACCGCACCCCTTGTTCACTCGATCGCGGGAAGTTTGATTCCATAGAGACGTGACCTTTACGATCCGCCGTCTGCGTTCCACGGAATTCGCGTTATACGTGCCCGTGCTCGTCAATATCTACGTCGAGGCCATGGGCTACCCCGACTCCGTCATGCCCTATCGCATCGATGCGTGGCGGCGCGACTGCATCCAGCCCGGCTTTACCGCCGTCATCGCAGAAGACGGAGACGCTATCGTGGGCCTCGCCTACGGCTTCCTCGGCAACTCGAGCACGTGGTGGGACCGCCAGTTGCGCATGGGGCTACACAGCCAGCGTGATCTCACGGACGACGATTGGGACCTCGTGCGCCACTACTTCGAGGTCGCCGAGATCCATGTGCTTCCCGCTGCTCAAGGTCAAGGCTTAGGCCGCACGATGCTCAATGAACTCGTCCGCGACGTCTCCGCACGCTACGCACTGCTGTCCACGCCCGAGGTTCCGCACGAGGACAACCGCGCGTTCGGACTCTACCGTGCCGCCGGTTTCTACGACGTCCTGCGCAACTTCCGCTACCCCGGCGACGACCGCCCCTTTGCCATCCTCGCGGCCCGGCTCCCGCTCGAGGGAGCGCCCGAGACCAACCCCGAGACCAACGCAGACGGCCCCGAACCGGACGCGCCCGCCCGCTAGGCCACTAGCGCCAATTCGGCCTTGGCCACACGGTAGGGTGTTCACTGTGAATAACGCAGCGAATGACACTCCAGTTTCTCCGCACGGCGCAGGCCGCGGCACGGCCACGCCGTCTTTCCAGTCGATCCCAGATGACGTCCGCGGCGCGCTCGATGCCTTCTTAGCCAGTCGCCGTAGCGACATCGCGGCCATCGGCCAGCCGGTCGTCGACGCCGTCTCCTACCTCGAATCTTTCGTACTCGACGGCGGCAAGCGCATTCGCCCGCTCTACGCCTGGGCTGGTTTTGTCGGCGCGGGCGGCCTCGACACGGCCGAGGAGGATTCTGCCGCCATGCTGCGCGCGGCGAGCTCCCTCGAGTTCATTCAGG
Organism: Corynebacterium sp. SA-MJD20WY100; assembly: GCF_039822565.1. Lineage (NCBI taxonomy): Bacteria > Bacillati > Actinomycetota > Actinomycetes > Mycobacteriales > Corynebacteriaceae > Corynebacterium > Corynebacterium sp. SA-MJD20WY100. The sequence continues at coordinate 42,834 of NZ_JBCJKS010000005.1, forward strand.
CGTGCGCGCTCATCCACGACGACATCGTGGACGCCTCCGATTCCCGGCGCGGCAATCCCACCGTCCACCGCTCGCTGGAGAAGCTGCACCGCGACCACAACTGGCGCGGCGACTCCGCTCGCTACGGCGAGTCCGCAGCCATCCTCGCCGGCGACATGGCGCTCGTGTGGGCCGAAGACATGTTTACTGACTCTGGCCTTTCCGCCGCGGCCCTCCAGCGCGCCCGCACCCCGTGGCGCGGCATGCGCACCGAGGTCATCGGTGGCCAGCTCCTCGACATCAACTTGGAGGCCACGAACAGCGAGTCCATCGAGCTTGCAGAAAACGTCAACCGCTTCAAGACGGCGGCGTATACCATCGAGCGCCCGCTCCACCTCGGCGCAGCCATCGCCGGCGCCACAAATAAGCTCATCGCCGCTTTCCGCGGTTACGGCCGCGACATCGGCATCGCGTTCCAGCTCCGCGACGACGAGCTCGGCGTCTTTGGCGATCCGAAGGTCACCGGCAAACCCGCCGGCGACGACCTGCGCGAAGGCAAGCGCACCGTCCTCCTCGCACTCGCGCTCCAGCATGCCGATGCCGCCGATCCCTCCGCCGCAGCCACCCTTCGCCGCCTCGTCGGCCAGACCGACGATCCTGACGATATCGCCCGCATGGCCCAGATCATCGAGGACTCCGGCGCACGCGAGCAGCTCGAAGAACGCATCACGCGGCTTACGGCTTCCGGCCTTCAGCACCTGCAGGCGGCGAATGTCGCGCCCGAGGTCACCGAGATGCTCGAGCGCCTCGCGCACAAGTCCACGGCTCGTAAGAGCTAGGGGGCGGTCTCCTCGCATGAGCGTCGCACACGCGTCCGCCGCAGAACCCACGCCTGCCTCCGACGGCGCGTCTCAGCCGTGGTGGCGTAATCCTCTGTGGGTTGGCATCGCCGCCACCGTCATCCTCTGGGCCGCGTCTTTCGGCGGGGGTGCCGTGCGCAGTCGCGGCGGCGCGCTCGAGGCCCTCGGACTGTCGTTTATCGCGTTCGGCCACGGGCGCAACATTTCGATGCTTCTGTTCTGGGTAGGCATCTTCGCACTCGTCTACGCCTGGGCCCTTGCCGGGCGGCGGCTCGTTACACCGACCTTGCGCGCCCAGGACCGCCAGCCTGCCGAGCCTGTCGTTCCCCGCGTCCAGCGCCTGCTGTGGTGCTGGGTCGTCCCGCTCCTCTTCGCCGGGCCCCTCGCCTCACGCGACGTGTACTCGTATCTCATGCAGGGCGCCATGGTCCGCGACGGCTTCAACCCATACGAGCAGGGCGCCGCCGCCAACCCCGGCCCGTATTTGCTGGAGGTCTCCCACGACTGGCGCAACACCACCACGCCCTACGGCCCGCTGCACCTGTGGACCGGCGACATCATTAGCTCCGTGGTCGGCGACAACGTGACGGCTGGAGTCATCGCCTACAAGGTCGTCTCCGTCCTCGGCTTCGCGCTCATTGCCTGGGCTGTCCCTCACATCGCGCGCGCACTCGGCGGCAATCCAGCACTCGCGCTGTGGCTGGGTGTGGCCAATCCCGTCATGCTCATCCACCTCATCGGCGGCATGCACAACGAGTCCGTGATGGTGGGCCTCGTGAGCGTCGGCCTCGTCTTCGCGCTGCGCAAGCGCTTCCTCACCGCCATCGCGCTCGTCGCTGTCGCCACGGCTCTCAAGGTCACGGCGTTTTTCGCCATGCCGTTCATCCTGTGGATCTTCATCCACGCGTTCGCCCCGCGACCCCGTGACAACTGGTTAAAGCCCATCGCGGCAATCCTCGGTGGCGGCGTACTCATCGTCGTCGAGTCCATCGCCGTCGTCGCCGCCATCACGTGGGCCTCCGGTTCCTCATGGGGCTGGTTGTCCGAAATCACCGGCAACTCAAAGGTCATCAACCCGCTCGCCGCCCCCACCCTGGCAACAGACATCCTCGTGCCCATCATGCAGGTCTTCAGCCCCGACGTCACCTACAACGGGGTCCTCGGCATCGCACGCACCATCTCCATGGCGCTCATGCTTCTCGGGCTCGTCGTGGTGTGGTGTCTGTCGTACAAGAACCGCCGCGCGGCCGTGCTCGGCATGACCGCCGCGTACTGCGTCGCCTTCGTCTTCAACTCGGTGACGCTGCCGTGGTATTACGCGTCCGTGATCTCCGTGGCCGGCGTCGCGCGTCCCCCGCGCTGGATGATGAAACTCGCCACGGCCGCCAGCTTCTTCGTCGCCGTGTCCTTCTCCGGCGACGGCAACCACCAGCTCTACAACTGGTGGTGGGTCATCGCTGCCGCCATCGCGGCCTGGTGGTGTGCAGAGTGGATCTTCCAGGACACGCCCCGCGGCGCGGCGCGGCGCTGACAGCGGCGCCGGAACCGGCGGCATCGGCAAGCTAGAACGCCGAGGCCTGCGCGCGGCGAATGACCTCGCGCGCAAGGTGGCCGTGGAGGCCATCGATGGGACGGCCCGGCAGGGACTCGTCCTCGGTGAAGAGGTGGACGAGAATCTCGTCATCCGTGTAGCCGCCGTCCGCGAGCACCGTAATGCAGCCCGAGACGTACTTGGACACGGCGTCCTTCTCATTGAAGAAGGCCTCCGGAACCCAGCGCTTGCCCTCGGCGTCGCGGTACGCGAGCAGTTTGTGCGCGTGGAGCAGGTCATGGACGCGCGTGACGGCGATGCCTAGCTTGTCCGCGACCTCGGGCATGGTGAGCAGTTTTTCGTCCGCCAGCAGGGCGGCGAGCTGAGAATTTGCGTCATAAGTCACGTGCTCCACCTTAACGCGTTCGACTGTTCGCGGGGACATCGGCCATACTGGAACGCATGAGTACTTTGGCCGTAGGCGACATTCTGGACGGACGCTATCGCATTGACCGTCCCATCGCGCGCGGCGGCATGTCCACTGTGTACCGCTGCGTTGACCTCCGCCTCGGTCGCGCGGTGGCGGCCAAAGTCATGCACGAGCACCTTGCTGGTGACCCGATTTTCCAGCAGCGTTTCCGCCGTGAGGCCCGCGCGATGGCGCAGCTGTCTCACCCCAACCTCGTGGCGATTCACGACTTCTCCGCGGACGGCGATCCCATTTTCCTCATCATGGAGCTCATCACCGGCGGTACCTTGCGCGAGCTCCTCGCCGAGCGTGGCCCCATGCCCCCGCACGCTGCCACGGCCGTGCTGCGTGCCGTCCTCACGGGGCTGTCCGCCGTCCATGCCCGCGGGCTCGTCCACCGTGACATCAAGCCGGATAACGTGCTCATTAATGCCGATCATCGCGTGAAACTCGGTGACTTCGGCTTGGTGCGTTCCTCCAACGCGCAGGCGACGACCGACCACATCGTGGGCACCGTCTCCTACCTCGCGCCGGAGCAGGTGACGGGCGAAGAGATCACGCCAGCCACGGACGTCTATTCCGCCGGCATCGTCGCCTACGAGCTGCTTACCGGCGACGTTCCTTTCTCCGGCGACACTCCTATCGCGCATGCGACCTCGCGTCTCAACGCGGACGTCCCCGCGCCCTCGTCGCGTATCGACGGCATTCCCCCGCTCTTCGATGCCCTCGTCGCCAGCGCCACCGCCCGCGCGCCCGAGGAGCGGTTCACCGACGCCGCGGAGTTCCTCGCCGCACTCGACGATGTCGCCGCGTCCTTGGAGCTGCCGGCGTTTACAGTTCCGGTCCCCCAGAACTCGGCGGCGGCGCGCACGGCGGCGCAGCCCACGGACTTCACGGGCGTGCGCAGCGACGACGTCTTCGAGCCAACCCGCACCCTGCCTGCTGACACGACCGAAGTAATTGGAAATCCAGCCGAGGATCCCACGACGGTCATGGCCCCAGAGCCCCTGCCCGAGGACGAGCGCCCGCGCTTGAGCTTCGAGACCAAGCTCGACATGCCCACGCAGCACCCGGTCGCTGCTCCTGTTGAAGCACCGCTACCCCAGCCCACGTTCAACCCGCCCGCACGTACGCCCTCCTATGAGGCGACCGCCCGCCGCGAGCCCGAAGAAGTCGCCACCGCCGTGGACGAACCCGCGCCGCAGGTCTACTCGAACCGCTCCGGAGTCGTGTTCGGGCTATGGCTCGCTGTGGTCGCGCTCGCAGCGCTGGCCGTGGGCGTCGGTGGATGGTGGTTTGGCTCCGGCGACTACGGCACCATCCCCGTGTTCTGGTGGCCGATGTAACGTCTCCTCCGACTCAGCGGATTTCAGAACAACGAAGCACTCAAAACTGCACGCTTTTGGGTGCTTCGTTGTTCTGAAATCCAGCTAATCATTCTGAAAATAGCGGTGCCACTTCCACGGGCCGGGGACATAGTTACGCCTATCTTCCACGATGGCCTTTACTTGATTGACCGCAACGTTGAGGTGGTGTTCGATAGTGGCCGCGGTGAAGTGCAGCGCGCGCCAACCACGGTGGACCGCGTCGTTGAGCTTCTGCCGGTCGATCTCGAAGCGCTGCACGCCCTCGCCCTTGTGGTACTGATAGCCGTCGACTTCGATGGCGATCCTCTCGGCCTTGAGTACTAGGTCCCACCGATAGGGGCCGATATCCACGTTGTTGAGGACCTTCAGTCCAGCATCGCGTAGTCCCTGCGTGAGCCGCTTTTCTGGAACGCTATCCGTGCCGATGAACGCGCGGGAAAGGATATCCCGTGTGCGCGCTGGCATGCGGCCAAGGCAGCGCTCCCACATCGCGAGGTTCTCGCGCGCAGAACGTCCGCGGAAGAATCGCTCCACAAAGTCAACGCCATGCTCCACGGGCATGATTTCGAGCGCCTGGAGCGGGTTGCAGGCGCGAACGTATCCCAGAGAAAAGGCCGCGTTGGGTCGTGCGCGGCGCGCCTCATAGTAGGGGCTCGCCCCTACCGCGGAGGCGCGCATGACTCGCAGCGGGAAAGTCAATGGGCTTCTCAGGTACAGCTGTGCCGTGCTGTAGCCGTCGAGTGCCAGCCTCTCGTCACGGAAGCACAGGAGTTCCGCAAGGTCATAAGGCCTCGGCTCGTCGCGAAGATAAAGCCCGCGCGTGACGCGAATGGCCTCTCCCCGGTTGACCATGCCCACGAGTTCTTTCGTGTCATACCCCGATAGTGGCTCCAACATCTCTCCCCCATGAGATCCCTCCGAATGATGAAGCCAACGCTATCCCAGCCCGGTGGGATCGGCAACCGGAGCGGATTTCAGAACAACGAAGCACCCAAAACTGGCGGGTTTTGGGTGCTTCGTTGTTCTGAAGTCGGGAGCGTGGAGGTCCGACGTGCAGACGGCCTTACTGGTGGCGGAGCATCTCCGCGACGAGGAAGGCGAGCTCGAGGGACTGCTGCGTGTTCAGGCGCGGGTCCACGAAGGACTGGTAGCGGCCCGGCAGATCGACCTCAGTAATGTCCTCGGCGCCGCCGAGGCACTCGGTGACGTCCTCGCCGGTGAACTCAAGGTGGATGCCGCCCGGGTGGGTGCCCAGCTGGCGGTGGACCTCGAAGAAGCCCTGGACCTCGTCGATGATCTTGTCGAAGTGGCGCGTCTTGTAGCCGTTGGAGGCGGTGAAGGTGTTGCCGTGCATCGGGTCGGACTGCCAGACGACCTTGTGGCCGGATTCTTCGACGGCCTTGATAACGGGCGGCAGGACGGTACGAATCTTGTCGTAGCCCATGCGCACGATCATCGTGAGGCGGCCGGGCTCGCGCAGCGGATCGAGCTTCTCCGCGTAGTCGACGGCCTGCTCCGGGGTGACGCCCGGGCCGAGCTTGATGCCGACTGGGTTGCCGATGAGCGCGGCGAAGTTGACGTGGAAGTCGTCAATACCGCGGGTGCGCTCGCCAATCCAGACCTGGTGGGCCGAGAGATCATAGAGCTTGGTCTGGCCATTGGCGTCCTTGCCCAGGCGCAGCATGGAACGCTCGTAGTCGCGCAGGAGCGCCTCGTGCGAGCAGTAGATGTCCGCGGCACGCAGGACCGTGTCGTCCACGCCGCAGGCCGTCATGAAGTTAAGGCCATTTTCAATCTCGTTGGCCAGCTGCTGGTAGCGCGCACCAGCAGAAGAATTGGCGACGAACTCGCGGTTCCACTCGTGCAGTCGGTAGAGATCCGCCGTGCCGGAGGACGTGAGGGCGCGAATGAGGTTCATCGCGGCCGAGGAGTTTGCGTAGGCACGAATCATGCGGGCCGGATCGTGCGTGCGGGCCTCTTCGTTGTTTTCCACGCCGTTGACGATGTCGCCGCGGTAGCTAAGCAGGCCCTCGCCGTCGATGTCCGAGGAACGCGGCTTCGCGTACTGGCCAGCAATACGGCCGATTTTGACCACTGGGGTCGAGGCGCCGTAGGTGAGCACGACGGCCATCTGCAGCAGGGTCTTGATGTTGCCGCGGATGTGCGGCTCGGTGTTGGACTCGAAAGTCTCGGCGCAGTCGCCGCCCTGGAGCAGGAAGGCCTTGCCCAAGGCGACATCGGCCAATTGCTTCTTCAGGTTTTCGATCTCAGGGGCCACGACGATGGGCGGCACAGACTCGAGGATCTTGCGGACGTTGTCCGCCTGGTCCTGGTCCCAGCTGGGCTGTTGCTTCGCGTCACGGGAGATGACGTCCTGGAAGGCCTCCTCGATACCGTCAGGCAACGGCGGGAGATCCGGCAGGGCTTCTTTAGGGATATCTACTGTCCAACTCACCCCGTCATTATGACACATGGTGCGGAAATAGAAACTATAAGCTGGCAGTTACATTCGCTAGAGCACGCGGTTGCCAGGCGAGAGCGGCAGCGCCTCCATGCAGGCGTGGAACTTCGCGAGGTTGTGGCGCGCGTCCACGAGTGCGTCGTGGTTGCCGTCCGGTACCGGCGGCAGCGCGGGGCGCCCGGCGAATTCCCAGTACTGCTTGAGCTCGCGGGTATAGCGCGGAATCTCGCGCGGCAGCGCCGCCATGTCGCCCCAGAGCTGGGCCACGAGCACGTGGTCGTAGTCGCCCACCCACGCCCACAGCTGCGGCGGGGTCGGCGCGCTCGTGAGGAACTCGAAAACCTCCTCACGGATGCGTGCCACCGAGCGCCACGCCGTGTCCGAGGGGCTGGGCAGCTTATCCAGCACGTGCTCGCGCACCCACGGGTTAGCGCGCGCCGGATCAAAGTCCGTCGACACCGCGTAGTATTCGCGGCCGTCCTCGGCCACGATGCCGATGGAGACCAACTCGATGGTCTGGCCGTCCTCGATAAACTCGGTGTCGTAGAAGTATCGCACGCTAGCCACTCTAGCCTGCGAATTCGGCCGCGCCCGCGTTGGGGCTAAAATTCCCAGTCATGATCGTCCTCGCCTGGCTGGCGCTCGCTGCAGCCCTCCTCTTCGCCACCGTCGACGCCGGGGCGCTGCTGCGCGGCGAGGGCCTCGCGTGGCACCACCACATCGATCTCCTCGTCTACCAGGCGGGCGGGCACGCGGCCTTAAGCGGCGAGACCTACTACGACCAGATCTTCGCCGTGGACGGCACGCAGCTGCCGTTTACCTATCCCCCATTCGCCGCGCTTGTCTTCACACCCCTCGCGCCGCTGCCGTGGCAGCTCGCCGCGTTGGTGTGGAACGCAGCGACTCTCGCAGCGCTGTGGTGGTGCATTCGTCTCCTCGTCCGCGACCCACGCACCGCTGTCCTGCTCACCGCGGCCGCCGCGTGGACCGAGCCACTCACCGAGAACCTCTCCTTCGCGCAGATCAATGTGTTCCTCGCCGCGCTCGTGCTTTCCGATGCCCTCTTTATCACCGCCCATCCCTCCCCCAGCGTCGCACGGTGGCGCGGGTGGCTCACCGGCGTGGCGATGGCCATCAAGCTCACTCCGGCGGTCTTCCTCGCTTACTTCTTTGTCCGGCGCGACTGGCGCGGCGTGGCTGGGGGCATCGGAAGCTTCGTGGCGTGCTCGGTGGTGGGACTGTTGCCGCGGCCAGACAACTCGTTGGAGTATTGGACCGCGACGCTGCGCGACTCGGAAAGGATTGGCGCCCTGGCGTATGCGGGCAATCAGTCGCTGCGCGGATTCGTGGAACGGCTAGGCCTCGGCGAAGGCTGGTGGCTGTTGGGGGTCGCGGTTCTGGGCGTTGTGCTCGCCGTCGCGCTCTTTATCCGGCTGCGCGAGCCAGCGGCGCTCGTCCTCGTCACGTCGCTCGCGGCCCTGCTGGGCTCGCCCGTGTCGTGGTCGCACCACTTCGTGTGGTTTGTACTCCTCGCGGTCTTCTTTACGGCGCGGCGGAACTGGTGGCTCGCGGTGCCGACGTGGATCGTGCTCTTCGCGCGCGGGCATTGGCTCGTGCCGCATGCGCACGACTTCGAATACGGGTGGTCCTGGTGGCAGATGCTGCCGGGCAACGACTATCTAGCGTGGGGTGGCGTGCTCGCGCTGTGCGCGGCGCTGGCTCCGCAGTTCTTTGAGCGACGGCAGGCGCGGCGGGACCATCGTCCAGCGCGCGACCGGGATCTTCTCTATGAGCCACAGCGCTAGACTGCCCACGGCCGCGGCAGCGAAGCAGCCCCAAATCCAGAAATCGGTGGACTCGAACGGCCACTCGCCAGCTTTGGTGACGTCCCAACCGTAGTAGGTCTTGGGGAAGCCGAAGAGCGCGATGATGCCGAGGTGGTGACCCAAGTAAATAGGCAGCGTATGGCTGCCAATGAAGCGGAAAAAGCCAGAGACGAAAGGTACGTGGGCCAGCAGGACTGCGGCCGCGATGCCGGCGGGCAGCTGCAGGGCCTGCTCGGCGAAGCGCACCAGGAGCTTCGCTTCTTCAAGCCCAAGGTTCCCTGCGCCCGGCAGTGGCCAGGTAACGTCGATGGGTTCGACGCGCTCGTCGAATCGGCCGCGCAGCGTCACGCTCGCCGCATACGTGGCGACGGTGAGCGCCAGGGCCCACCACGTCGCGCGCGTGGGGTGGCGCAGCGAGTCGATGGACTCGGCAAACGTGGTGATTGCGGGACGCAAATACACGCCGGCCATGAAGACGGGCAGGAACATGATGGCCTTGCCCACCACGTAGTACTCCTGCGTGTAGCCAAGGAGCAGCAGCGGGCTAAAGCTCGCGGCGAGGCCCGCCCACGGCGGCAGCTTGCGCACAGCCCACAGGAAGATGTTGTAGAGCACGAGCGAGTGGAGGAACCAGCCCATGGAGTGGCCGAGCAAGACGGTGCGCAGGCTCTCGCGCCATGTCGCGACTGGCGTGTCGAAGGCATAGTGGAAGTCCCACGTGCTCATACGCAGCTCGACGATGGACCAGACGAGGTACGGAATGAGCAGGAACCACAGGCGCTTGCGGAAGAGTTCGCCGAAGCGGAAGTTCAGGACCTTCTGCGAGAAGAAGCCGGAGATGATAAAGAACAGGGGCAGTCGCAGCGGGTCGATGAGCTCATTTGCCTGGGCGGCAAGCGTGTGCTCGCCCTCGGGTACGGCAAGACGCACGTGCAGCAGGACGACGCCCAGGATCGACACGCCGCGAGCGACGTCCGGCCAGGCGAGACGTTGCTTCTGAGGGGCGGCGGGTGCTGAATGCGGGGCAGAGATAGTGAGCACGTCCTTACACGGGGAATAGAGTCTATCCCGCGATTCTAATGCTTGAGCGGGCGCTACTGGGAATTTCCGGGCTGCGCGCCGTCCGGGTAGCCGTGGCCAGCGGCGAGCGAGGCCTTGACGTCCGAGGCGTAGACATCAACGTAGGGCTTGCCCGCGAGGCGCGCGAGCGTGTGCATGAAGTCGTCCGTAAACGCGCGCTGGGTAGCATGCTCGGCGGGGTCGAGACCGCGCTCGGCCGCCCACGCATGGGGGTCGATGGGCTCGCCCACGCGCATGCCTACCTTCACTGGGCGCGGAATCCACGTGCCGATGGGGTTGGCGTCGCGTGTGCCCACCATCGCGATGGGGATGACGGGATAGCCGGTCTCCATGGCGACGCGCGCCATGCCGGTGCGCCCCTTATAAATGCGACCGTCCGGCGAGCGCGTGCCCTCGGGGTAAATGCCGAAGATATCGCCACGGTCAAGGATTTCCTTCGCGGTGGCTGCCATATCGTCCGCCGCGGACTCCGAGGTGCGCACGACGGGAACCTGCCCCACGGAGGTAAAGAACCACGCCTGCGCGCGTCCCACGAGGCCGGGGGTGGTGAAGTACTCGGACTTCGCCAGGAAGACGATCTGGCGCGGGCACATGAGCGGGAAGAAGAATGAGTCCATGACGGCCTGGTGGTTAGACGCCACGATGGCGGGGCCTTCGGCCGGGATATTGTCCATGCCCTCGGACCACGGGCGGTTCCACACACGCAGGGCGGGACCGAAGAAGATGTACTTAAACGCCCAGTACCACTTGTTGTGCATTATTATCCTGCCCTCGTCGGAAAATTCTAGGCGCGAGTAAGCGCCTGGCGCGCGATATCAGCCACGCCGATCATACCCGCGGCCGAGCCCAGAGCCGCCGTCGCCACACGCGCCAGTGGGCGGTGCCCCGCGCCGACGATGGACTGCGCCATCGTCTCGCGCGCGGTAGCAAGGTAGACGTCCGCGTCGCCCGCTACGCCGCCGCCGAGGACGATGAGCTCCGGGTCAAGGATATCCGCGACGATGGACAGGCCCTGGCCGAGCCAGCGTGCAAAGTCCTCCATGACCGCAACGCCCAGCGGGTCGCCGTCGCGCGCAGCCTGCGCGATGGCCACGCCGGAGGGATTTTCCGGGAGCGTGGTCTCGTAGGAGCCACGCAGCTCGCGCACCGTGTCCGGAAGCGCCGTGCCCGAGGCGTAGCGCTCCAGGCAGCCGCGCTTGCCGCAGGAGCACTCGCGTCCGCCCGGCACCACCACGATGTGGCCGAATTCAGGGGCGGTGCCAAACGCGCCGCGGAATATCTCGTCGCCCGTCATGAGCGTCGCGCCGATGCCCGTGCCTACGGCGAAGAAGACCCAATCGTGGGCGCCGCGGCCAGCACCAAAGCGCCACTCGCCCCACGCCGCAGAGTTCGCGTCGTGCTCGATGACAACGGGGATGTCTAAGTGCGACTGCAGGTTGGCGCGCACGGCGGCATCACGCCACGGCAGGTGCGGAGCAAAGCGGACCAACTCGCGGTCCGGATCGATGAATCCGGCAATCGCCAGGCCCACGGCCTGCACCGGATACTCTGCGCGCAGCTCGGCGATGAGCGCGAGGATGGCGGCGTCGAGTTCCTCCCCGGTCGCGGGCGTAGGTAGCGAGCGCGAGTCGACGATCTCTCCCTCGGCGGTGACGACACCGGCGCGAAGGTTGGTGCCGCCGATGTCGAATCCCACGGTGAGATTGTCAGAGGGGGAGAATTTTTGCATGCAAGTAGGATATACCCCTCCCCCGTCCGCGTCACATCATGCGGGCCGCACTAGGCCATAATCGCGCGCAGGCGAGCGCCCATAATCTCCCACGTCCAGTTCTCCTCGACGTGGCGCCGGCCGGCTCGGCCCATCGCGCCCGCGCGCTTCGGGTCGTCGAGCAGCGTGAGGATCGCCTGGGCGAGCTCGTCCTGCGAGTTACCGCGCACGACGATGCCCGTCTCCGGCGTCACCGTCTCCGGCGCGCCGCCCGAGTCGCCCGCGATCACGGGCAGGCCTGCGGCCTGAGCCTCGAGGTAGACGATGCCCAGGCCCTCGACGTCGAGGCCGCCGCCGCGCGTGCGGGCAGGCATGGCAAAGATATCCGCGGCAGCCAGCGCCATGGCGATCTCCTCCTCGTCCGCGGCTTCGTGGAAAATCGTCTCCGGCGCATACATCTCCGCGAGCTGCTCGAGCGCCGCCTGGTAGCGTCCTCGACCAATGAGAAGCAAACGGGCCTTGGGATAGCGCTCCCGAATGCGCGGCATAACGCGCAGCAGCTGGTCTTGGCCTTTGCGCGGGACGAAACGGGAGACGCACACGATGACGGGATCGGCGCCCTCAAGCCCGTAAAAGCCCTCTGCGGCGAGCATGTCGAACTCGCCCACAGGCTCAAACATGTCCGTGTTGACGCCGCTGGGCAAGTGCACCCACTCTGGCCCGGGGCCGAAGGCGGGTCGCAAACGGCGCAGCGTGTACTCCGCGATATAAGTAATGACGTCCGCATGCTTGCCGATGCCCCGCAGCGCCTGGCGCGCGCCCGGCAGCATGGACCAGCCCACCTCGTGGCCGTGGGTCGTGGCCACCACTTTCCTGGCGCCGGCGGCCTTGGCGGCGCCGCCCATGAGCGCGAGGGGTGCGGCGGCGCCGAACCATACGATCTCGATGCCACGCTCGGCGATGATGCGCTGCATCTCGCGGCGCGTGGCCGGGGTGGGCAGCATCATGCGCCGCGGCCAGCGGATAACCTCGTAGGGCAGCTGCGCATCAAAGGTGGCTGCGGCCTCGGCGTCCTGGGTCGAGGCGAAGACAAGGACGTCGGCTGGGTCCAGGGTCGCAAGAAAATCGCGCAGATACGACTGAATGCCGCCGATGGTCGGCGGGAAATCATTAGTCACAAGCAGAATGCGTGGCATGGCTGTGAGCCTACCGCGTGCGCACGTCTAGAAGCGGACGGCTCCCTGTACCGGCATGGAGTCGACAGGGACAACCTGGACCGGCACACCATACGTCGAGGCGTGGACGACCTGGCCGTCGCCGATATACATGCCCACGTGGGTCACACCCGGGTAGTAGCCGATGACGTCGCCCGGCTCGAGCTGGTCCATGGGCACCGGGGTGCCGCCGGAGAGCTGCGCCTGCGAGGTACGCGGGATGGACTTGCCCTCCTGCGCGTAGGCCCACACCATAAGACCTGAGCAGTCGAAGCGATCCGGGCCGGTCGCTCCCCAGCCATAGGGAGCTCCCTGCTTGGTGAGTGCAGCAGCGGCTGCTCTGCCGCCGAGGCCCGACTCGGCGAGGCGTGCGAGCAACTCCGGATTGATCTCGCGGGTCACACCACCAAACTGAGCCTCCCACTGCGCGCGCTGTTCCTCGTTGAGAGCGTCGACACGCGCCTCGATGTCGCGCTGCTGTGCCTCGAGGGCTTCCTTCTCCTTGACGACACGAGCACGCTGTTCTTCGAGACGGGTCTGCTCCGCGCGGGCGGCATCCGCAGTCTCGACGGCCTTCGCATGGGCGGTGTCAGCGTCTTGCGAGGCCTGCGTCATCGTGCTGAGTTCGCGGTGGGCGTCACGCGACAGGGCGCCGAGGTAGCCCAGGCGCTCGACGGCCTCCTGCGGGTTGGCAGACTCGAGCGCGGTCGTCGCAGCAGATCGGTGCGCCCCGCGGTAACGAGACTGCGCCAAGCCGTTGATGGCGGCCTGCTGAGAGCCGACGGCACCGCGGGCGGCATCGGCAGCCTGGGCGGCAGCTCGGGCTTGGGCAGCGAGGTCATCGACCCTCGCCTGCTGGGCGGCGAGGTCATCCTCGAGCTGCTTGACTTCCTCGTTCTTCGCGGAGACCTTCTGGGCGACCTCACCGACCTCGTCGACGAGGGCTTGCATGTCATTATTCTCCGGCGTCTGCACCGACTCTTCAGCCGGCAGCTCCTGCGCGATAGCCGGGAGGGCGGTGGAAGCGAAAGCGACACTGACCAGCGCCAGGCTGATGCGGTTAGGAAGACGCACGGAAGAACCCCTCAAAAATTGCAAGTGAATACATCCACTATAGAAGAACTTAAGGACAATCTCAGCATCGTCATACGAAAAAGGGAAAACCCCATCTCGACAAGGGTCGAGACGGGGGCAAGCCGAGACGGCGTGCGGACTAGAAACGCACGATGGAGTGGATCGGCATGTAGTTGAGCGGACGCTCGGCCACGGTGGTGCCGGAATTGAGCGAGTCAATCATGACGCCGTTACCGGCGTAGATGGCGACGTGGGATGCGCCACCGTAGTACACAACAATGTCGCCCGGCTGGATGTCCGACATGGACACCTGCTGGCCCTGGGCAGCCTGTGCCTGGGAGGTACGCGGGATGGACTTACCGGCCTGTGCGTAAGCCCAGGAGGTCAGACCAGAGCAGTCGAAGCTGCTCGGGCCGGCGGAGCCCCAGCCGTACGGGGAACCGATGGCGCTGCGGGCAGCGGCGACGACCTTGTCACCGGTGGACTGCTGCGGGGCCGGAGCCGGAGCAGCGGCAGCCTGCGGGACGGTAGCCGTTGCGTTGTAGGTCTTGGCCTGCGCCTGAACCTGGTTGAAGGACGGCACGTACTGGCCGATGTTCGGGACATCCTTGATACCCGGGATGTTCTCGATGCCATTGACGTTCACCGAGTAGTTGGTGTTCGGAATGACAACCTCGGCTGCCTGGGCAACACCCGGAACCGCCACGGTTGCGGTTGCAGCGAGAGCTGCGGTGCCCGCGATACGGCGGGTGGTGTTAGTGCTCTGACGACGGTGCTTAGCCACGAATAAATCTCCAAATCTTCAGTCGCGCCTACCTCCGCGGCGGGCCAAAGCGTTTCTCGTCTTCTACGAGTCCCGTTTTCGGCCGCATTCCACCCCGCCACCGTGACGGTGGGCTGTAATGATGTGGAAGCGTGGAAGCTCTGGCCCAGTGGGGGCCTAACGTTCGTTGGCGCGGGCGTTCCTGTATCCCGCGCCTCCGTTCGGCTCACCCTGTCGAGAGTGGGCCAGATACGGCGCTAGTGTTCATTTTTCGATTGAGCACTCATGGGGAGCGCTGCAATGTCTCGATAAGGTTACGAAACCGTTACGAGAATTGTCTAGCCGCAACGCCACCACCCGTTCGTTACAAGGCCGTTATCGTCCCGTTATCAAACCACAGTTTCTCAGGGTTTAATCCGACCGCCGAACACGATAGCACCCCAAAACATTGGAACAACCTGCACCGTTTCCGGACTTAACAAACTTTCACGTTCTTCGTTAAACCCTGAAATCCGCGTAAACAAACTGCCGTCGTGACCTTCGTCACATACGTGTAACATCGGGCGCATCTACCCCACACAGAACATGCTGCACAGCGTCCGTTACCGATTTTCAACCGCATCGAGACCCCGAATGCAGCGCCGCCATCCCCGTTGTGTCAGTACCGTGGAGGAGATTCTAATGCACTCCCCCGTTCTCGTCGGCTTATAGGCGGCACCCACGCCAGCGGGTGGGCTGCCGCCACGGGTTGTGGCGTTGTGCTCTTTGCCGGCGGCTCTAAGACGCAGTCATATGGGCGCCTGAAGGCCTCTCAAGTTCGGTCCACATCCTCGGGCCGTTCCAAGCGCTTCACCGCGTCCATCCCACTCGGGTACTAAATGTCTCACCCGAGAGCAGTGAGAGCGTCCATGGTGCGCGTCATCGACATGAGCGCTACATAGTCATGCGCTATCCCCCATGCTCCAGGCCGTCGCTCCGAAAGCGCCCCACGAATCCCTGCTGCGCAACGCAGCGGCCTACAGGCCGACTTAGTTACGGCAGCCGCGCAGCTTCACTGGTAGCGTCGCCCGAGCACCCCATGCACGCAGCCCTCTTCACGTACGTAACGGCGACTCTCGAACGCCGAGTGGCTCATGACTGCGGTCGCAGGGCGTGTCCACCTCTCTGGAACCCTTTCCCGCTTCTGTTGGCTATCTCTCACAGCATGCCGCGCGTATGCCCTTCCATATATAGGGAGTGAAAACTGACGAACCCGCCGCAGCCTGGTCCAGGCTGTGGCGGGTTGGTGACAGTTTCGAAAGAAGGAAGGCGCTAGATGCGGCCGTTTTCTTCGTCGTCGCGGCGATTGGCCTCGTTGAGGGCACGGTACATGTCCGCTTCCTCCGCGGCGTTCTCTGCGTGGATTTCGTGAACCTTGTGCATCAGGCCCTCGTCGTCCGGGGCGAAGATACCCTGGGTCTCGGAGTCAGCCAGACCAAGGTGGTTGAGCTGCTTCGGGACGTACGCACCGGCGTACTCAAGCGGAACCGGGTGGCCGTGCTCGTCGACCGGGCCGAGCGGCTGGTGAACCTCGATGAAGGCACCGTTCGGCAGCTGCTTCAGAACACCGGTCTCGATACCGTGCTCGAGAACCTCACGGTCGGAACGCTGGAGACCAACGCAGATCTTGTACGTAAGGAAGTAAGCAATCGGCGGAACCACGATGAGGCCGATACGACCAACCCAGGTCATCGCGTTCAGCGAAATCTGGAAGAAGTGAGCCACGTGGTCGTTACCACCGGAGATGGTAACCAGAACGAAGAAGGAGATAGCCATCGCGCCGAGGCCAGAACGCACCGGCACGTCGCGCGGACGCTGCAGCAGGTTGTGGTGAGCGTCGTCGCCAGTCATCTTCTTCTCGATGAACGGGTAAGCGATGAGCAGGATAACCATGATCATGGCGACCACGACGACCCAGAATGCACCCGGGATGGTGTACTTACCGAGGTAGAGCTCCCACGCCGGCATGACACGGGCGAGACCGTCAGTCCACAGCATGTAGATATCCGGCTGAGAACCAGCGGAAACCTGCGACGGGTTGTACGGGCCCAGCAGCCAAATGGCGTTGATGGTGAGCAGACCCGACATGAGCGCCAGCACGCCAGCGACCATGAGGCCCATGCCAATAGCCTTCGTAGCGAAGACCGGCATGATGCGGACACCGACAACGTTGTTCTCAGCGCGGCCCGGTCCCGGGAACTGCGTGTGCTTCTGGAACCAGACGATGAGAACGTGAGCAGCGATAAGGGCGAGGATGATGCCCGGGATAACCAGCACGTGGAGGATGTAGAAACGATCCAGCATGAGGTCGGACGGGAAGTCGCCATCGAAGATAGCCCAGTGCAGCCAGGTACCGATGACCGGGATGGTCAGGATGATGGCCGACATAATACGGAGGCCGACACCGGAGAGCAGGTCATCCGGGAGGGAGTAGCCGAGGAAGCCCTCGACCATGCCCAGGAGGATGAGCGTGCAACCGATGATCCAGTTAGCCTCACGCGGGCGGCGGAACGCACCGGTGAAGAAGATGCGAAGCATGTGCGCGACCATGGACATCATGAACAGCAGGGCTGCCCAGTGGTGCATCTGGCGGACAAACAGGCCACCGCGAACCTCGAAGGAAAGGTCCAGAGCAGATGCGTATGCGGAAGACATCTCCACACCGTTGAGCGGTGCGTAGGTGCCGTCGTAGATGACCTTCGTGATCGACGGATCGAAGAAGAGGGCCAAGTAGATACCGGTCAGCAGCAGGATGATGAAGCTGTAGAGCGCCATCTCACCGAGCATGAAAGACCAGTGGGTCGGGAAGACCTTGTTCAGCTGCGGACGAACCGCACCGGACAGCGTGAAACGGCTGTCAACGTTGTTGCCAATCTTTGCGAGTTTATTGCTCATTATGACTTACGCTCCCAGTAGGCCGGGCCGACAGGCTCAATGAAGTTGCCCTTGGCGACCAGGTAGCCGTCCTCATCAATCGTGACCGGCAGCTGTGGCAGTGCACGGGCGGCCGGGCCAAAGACCGGCTTGCCGTACTGCAGAGCGTCGAACTGCGACTGGTGGCACGGGCAGAGAATACGGTTGGTCTGAGCCTCGTACAGCGAGGTCGGGCAACCAATGTGGGTACAAATCTTAGAGAAGGCGTAGTAATCGCCGTAGTGGAAGTCCTCCTGGCCCTCACGCTCAATGACCTTCTGCGCGTCAGAATTACGCAGACGGATGAGCATGACCGCGTTGCGGTTGCCGTGGATGGAGTGCATGTGGTTCTCGTAGACGTCCTTCTGCGGATCGTAGAGGTCGCCGTCGTTGACGTCGGACTCTGCGAGCGGGAAGACAGTCTCCATGCCGCCAGCAGCCAGGTCTTCCGGGCGCACGCGGACGAGGCGGGTAACACCCTGCGTCGTGTAGTGCGTGCCGGACTCGCCCTCGTGCTGCTCGGCGATCGTGCCGGTATCGCGTGCGAGGTAGAGCTTCACGCCCTTCTCATGCAGCGTCCAACCGGACGTCCACATCGTGCCGTCGCCAGCGTAGTTGAGCTCGTGGCGAACCTTCCACGGGTTCTTGATGGCGCCACCCAGCGGGGCAACGACGGTGAGACCGAAGAGAACGGCAGCACCGCCGAGCAAGCCCTGGAGGGTCTTGCGGCGACCAAGGGTGGAGGTCTTCCACGAGTCGTTGAGAAGCGCGGTCAGCGTGCGGCGATCAATCTCGTCCGACGGACCGTCGTGGCGACGCTGCACGGAGATTTCCTCCGGCAGAATGCGCTTGACGTACTGCACGATGGCGATGCCCAGCGAAAGAATGGACAGGCCGGACGTAAGACCCAGCAGCGGGGTGTACAGGGTGTGCCATGCAAGGCCCTCTTCGCCGAGAGACTTGTAGTGCCATGGCCAGAACAGGTAGATGGCAAGGAATGCCAGACCCATGACGATGGCCAGTGCAGCCCACACGCCGACGTTGACGGCAGCGCGCTTTTCGGCCGGATCTCCGGCGACCGGGAAACGCTCCTTGCGGAACGCCACGGTGACGCCGTCCATCTCAGCACCCAGGGCGGTGAGCTCAGCATCAGACATGTTCTTGAGCTCTGCTTCGGTGTAGTTCTTGTTTACGTTGCTCATTAGTGGCGCGATCCAATCCACATAGCGGCAGCACACAGTGCGGTGATGCCGATGATCCACATTGCAAGGCCTTCAGAGACCGGGCCAAGTCCGCCCAGGTCCCAACCAGCCGGAGACGGGGTCTCCTTCGCGGACTTGATGTAAGCGATGATGTCCTTCTTCTCGTCAGCAGTGAGCTGGCGGTCAGAGAACTTCGGCATGTTCTGCGGGCCGGTGAGCATCGCCTGGTAGATCTCCTGCTCGGAAGCAGGAGCCAGTGGCGGTGCGTACTTACCGGAGGACAGCGCGCCGCCTTGGCCGGTAAAGTTGTGGCACGATGCGCAGTTCATACGGAAGAGCTCGGAGCCCTTCGCGACATCTTCTGCCTGGATGTTGCCGTCGTAGTTGGCGCCGCGGAGCGACTCCTGTGCGACGGAGCCGTCCTCGTTGTACACGATGTCCGGGCCGCCACCGTTGGCAGCGACGAATGCGGCAAGCGCGAGCGTCTGCTGCTCGGTGTAGCGCGGGGTCTTGCGCTCAGCTTGGGCGTCGTTCGACATCATCGGCATGCGGCCAGAGTGCACCTGGAAGTACACGGAGCCGGCACCGATACCCACGAGGGAAGGACCGCGGTCCTGAATGCCCTGGAGGTTCGCACCGTGGCAGGTGATGCAGGCGGTGTCGTAGATGTCCTTGCCTTCTTGCACGAGGGCAGCGTCATCCTTCTGCGCCGTCGCCACCTGAGCGTCAGGAGAGAGAGCGGAGGCCAGGACGCCAGCACCGGTAAGACCGATGGTGAGGGCAAAGGCACCCGCGAGCGTGCGCTTGACCTTGCGGCCGCGACGCGTCTTCTTTGCCGCAGCAGTATCAGGGGTCTCCCCTGCTGCCTGTGCGGCGTTCATTGGATTGGTATCCATCATTTTCCTTTGAGTTACTGGAGTTCGGAAATGAATGGCGGTGGACCGATTGTTGTCTCGGTGTCCTACGGCCTACTGAATGATGTAGATAACGACGAAGACGCCGATCCACACGACGTCAACGAAGTGCCAGTAGTAGGACACTGCCATTGCAGCGGTAGCCTGTGCCGGCGTGAACTTCGACTTAGCCGTACGGAGCAAAATCGCGATGAAGGCCAGCAGGCCTGCCGTCACGTGCGCCGCGTGGAAACCGGTCAGGATGTAGAAGACCGACCCGAAGACGCTGGACTGGATGGTCACGCCGTTAATGATCAGGTGGGTCCACTCATAGGCGAGGATGCCAATGAAGACCACAGCCAGCACGATCGTCGCGGAGTACCACAGTCGAAGCTTGTATACGTCACCCCTTTCAGCAGCGAAGACGCCGAACTGCGAGGTCACGGAAGACAAGACCAGGACCGCAGTGATGACAAAGCCCATCGGTACGTTGATGTGCTCGGTCCATTGCGCCCAGTCACCGTCCTGACCATTGGCTCGCGAAGTAAACCACATCGCGAACAGTCCGGCGAAGAACATTAATTCCTGAGACAGGAACACGATGGTGCCAACGCTGACCATGTTCGGTCGGTTCAGCGCAGCAACACGTGGTGCTGTCATACCTTGGTTTGAAACTGTGCTCGTCACGCACTCAATTATGACCGCTTAACAGGCATAAGTCACCCGAGACCCCCCACTTCTATCTGACCCGTCCAAGGTTGTAGCCAGGTTTCTTCCAGCCGTTCGCAACTTAAAAGCGTCGAAAAATAGTCGGGAACTTTTTCCGCCCCCATACGACGCCACATCTCTGCAGGTAGAAGCGCCCAAAGAAGAGGCATCCTCCCCACCTCCAGTTTTGGTATCTGGCTGCGGGTCCAAAAATGGAACGTCGTACACGAATATTTCCAGAGTTTCGCTGAGAGATAAATCACTTACAGGTCAGCGCGATTTCCCCAGGGTTGCAACTTTCGGTTGACCCCCGGTTCAAAATGGCCCTCACGTGCAGTTTTCTTTCTAAGCACAGTCGCTGGCGCACGCGAGCAACTCCCCCTAGGCCCGCAAACTATGCGCAAATTTCCTGGCTTCGCAAAAATCGTAGAACTCCATGGAACTATTTGGTGTCATTTCCGACGATCGCCAAATGCCCCTGCACGTAGCGGGAAGCTACGCGCAGGGGCACGAGAAGTGTGGGGCGGGGACAGTCGCGGGCCGTGACGGCCGGCGGCTATCCGAGGAAGCTTAGTGCTTCTCCTTCGGGATGCCGTACTGCAGCGACAGACGGAAGGTGAAGTACACCAGCATGGCGGCGCCGAGAGCAATCATCCAGAAGTACAGGAAGATGATGCCCAGACCCATAACGGCGATGGACATGGTCATCGCGAACGGGTAGATGGAGCCCGGCGAGAAGAAGCCGAGGATGCCAGCGCCGTCTTCAGTTTCAGCCTCTTCCCAGTCGCTCGGAGAAACATCCGTGCGGTTGTCGGTGAACTGAAGGTAGACGGCGAGCATGAGACACATGGCGGCCGCGAGACCGAATGCGACGATACCGATCCACTCCGGACCGTAAAGGTAGCCGTCGTCGCGAGTGAAGTTGACGCCGAAGATGTAGACAATCTCGGAGACGATGAGATATGCCGCGATGGCGTAGAAGACGTTAGAACCTGCGCGCATTGTATTTCTCCTTTAGGCGTTCTCGTCGACGAAGTTGTCGCCGGTCTTGGTATCGCGAACGCTGTTGAACGGCTGAGTGGTGACCGCGTACGGATCCTCACCGATGGCGGCGAGCGCCTCAGAGTTCGGAGCGTCCGGGTTGTCATTGCGGAACTTCATGTAGTCCGCGAACTTCTCCGGGGTCACAACGCGCAGCTCGAAGTTCATCATCGAGTGGTAAGTACCGCACATCTCAGCACAGCGACCAACGAAGGCGCCCTCCTTGGTGATCTCCTCGATCTGGAAGCGACGCTCCTGCTGGTTGTTCTCCGGGTGCGCGTACACGTCGCGCTTAAAGAGGAACTCCGGAACCCAGAAGGCGTGTGAGACGTCACCGGAAGCGAGACGGAACTCAATCGCGGTGTGCGACGGGAGAACCAGAACCGGAACCTCTTCGGTGGTGCCGACTGTCTCGATGTCGTTGTAGTTGAGGTAGGAAAGGTCACCCATGGACTTGCCGTGAATCGGGTTCGGGTTCTTGACACCCTCCGGGTCAACGGAGGATTCCTCGGCGAGCTTATTGCGCTCCTCGTCGGTGCCGTCGTAGTCGGAGCCGGTCGGGGAAAGCTCACCCTTGACGCCGGCATAACCGAACTTCCAGTTCCACTGGTAAGCCGTCACGTCGACGGTCACCTGCGGGTCCTTATCAAGGGCAACAACCTTCTGCTGCGCCTGGACCGTGAAGAAGAACAGGCCCATGATGATGAGGATCGGGATGATGGTGAGCACCATCTCGAGCGGCACGTTGTACTGCAGCTGCTTCGGGAACTCGCCCTTGCCTTCCTTCTTGGCGCGCTTTGCGCTCCAACGGAAGATTGCAGTGAGGAACAGGCCCCACATGACGAAACCGATGAACCATGCAACAACCCAGACCCAGATCCAGAAGTTGTACATTCCCTCAGCCTCAGGCGTAATGCCCTTCGGCCAACCAAATCCCAAGACGTTTTCAATGGCCGAAGGCGCCTGTACATCACAGGCTGCCAGTGCCAAACCGCCCAGGGCAATTGCGCCAGCTAGGCCCGCCTTACGGGCGAAGTTGCGCTGCTTACGCTGTCCCACGTGTGTTCTGCCTTTCTGTCCACACAAAACTTCTCGAATACTCCCAGAGCATTCCTATCAACACAGGATAGTGCATAGACAGGTCCCATCAGCCCTGTTCGAGGCTGACAGAAAAATCGTATATACGCATAAGGAGTATGTCCGAAAGGGATATTACAGGTCGACCACGACAATCTCTCTCCTCCACCCCCACGGGTCCAGTATGCCGTGTGCCTTAATTCACAAGGCGGCTTGCGCTACACCATCCGAAAGTTTGCACCCTAAAGGGGACGCTGCATATTCGAAGGTTCTCAGACGGTCCTCTCTCACCCCTCCGCGACCTGCAGCGACCTGCACACCCGGTCGTTTCCGCGCGTCTGAAACACCGGCTCAGCACGCGGGGCCGTAAGCTGTGGGGCAGATATTTTCGTTTTCGCCATATTAAAGGAGCAATCACTACATGTGCGGACTTTTGGCCCTGCTATCGGCCTCGGGAAACGCTGGCGACTACGTCGACGCAGTCGAGCGCGCTCTGCCCTGCATGCGCCACCGCGGCCCCGATGCCGCCGGCACCTGGCACGATGACGACGCAGCGTTCGGCTTCAACCGCCTGTCCATCATCGATATTGAGCACTCGCACCAGCCGCTGCGTTGGGGCCCGGAGGGCGAGGAGAACCGCTACGCCCTCACGTTCAACGGCGAGATCTACAACTACGTCGAGCTGCGTGCAGAACTCAAGGAACTGGGTTACACCTTTAATACTGAAGGCGACGGCGAACCCATCGTCGTCGGCTACCACCACTGGGGTGCCAACGTCGTCGAGCACCTGCGTGGCATGTTCGGCTTCGTTATTTGGGACACCAAAACGAAGACCATGTTCGCGGCCCGCGACCAGTTCGGCATCAAGCCGCTCTACTACGCCACGACTCCGGCGGGCACCGTATTTGCCTCCGAGATGAAGTGCATCCTGGAGATGGCCGAGGACCTCGGTCTAGACCTCAGCCTTGATAAGCGCGCCATCGAGCACTACGTCGACCTCCAGTACGTCCCGGAGCCGGAGTCCCTGCATGCGAATATCCGCCGGGTCGAGTCGGGCTCCACTGTCACGCTCACCCCCGGCGGCGAGGTCCTCAACACTCGCTACTTCAAGCCCCAGTTCCCGGTGCAGCAGGTGCCGGCTGGTCAGGAGCAGCAGCTCTTCGACCGCATCGCCCGCGCCCTCGAAGATTCCGTGGAAAAGCACATGCGCGCTGACGTCACCGTCGGTTCCTTCCTTTCCGGCGGCATCGACTCCACGGCCATCGCGGCGCTGGCCAAGCGCCACAACCCGAACCTGCTCACCTTCACCACTGGGTTCGAGCGCGAGGGCTACTCCGAGGTTGACGTTGCTGCAGAGTCTGCGGAGGCCATCGGCGTCGAGCACATCGTCAAGATCGTCTCCCCCGAGGAATACGCGGACGCCGTGCCGAAGATCATGTGGTACCTCGACAACCCGGTTGCAGACCCCTCGCTCGTGCCGCTCTACTTCGTGGCACAGGAGGCTCGCAAGCACGTCAAGGTCGTGCTCTCCGGCGAGGGCGCAGACGAGCTCTTCGGCGGCTACACCATTTATAAGGAACCACTCTCCCTTGCCCCGTTCGAGAAGATCCCGGATCCGCTGCGTCGTGGCCTGGGCAAGCTCTCCCAGATCTTGCCCGAGGGCATGAAGGGCAAGTCGCTGCTCAACCGCGGTTCCATGACGATGGAGGAGCGCTACTACGGCAACGCACGCTCCTTTAACTTCGAGCAGATGCAGCGCGTTATCCCGTGGGCCAAGCGCGAGTGGGACCACAAAGAAGTCACGGCACCCATCTACGCGCAGTCGCAGGGCTTCGACCCAGTCGCTCGCATGCAGCACCTTGACCTGTTCACGTGGATGCGCGGCGACATCCTGGTCAAAGCTGACAAGATGAATATGGCGAACTCGCTCGAGCTGCGCGTTCCTTTCCTCGATAAGGAGGTCTTCAAGGTCGCGGAAACCATCCCTTATGACATGAAGATTTCGCACGGCACCACGAAGTACGCGCTGCGCAAGGCCATGGAGCAGATCGTTCCGGCGCACGTCCTTCACCGCAAGAAGCTCGGCTTCCCGGTGCCCATGCGTCACTGGCTTGCCGGCGATGAACTCTATGGCTGGACCCAGGATGTTATCAACGAGTCCCAGACCGAGGACATCTTCAATAAGAAGGAAGTCCTCGAGATGCTCAAGGAGCACCGCGATGGCGTCTCCGATCACTCGCGCCGCATCTGGACCGTCGTGGCGTTTATGATCTGGCACGGCATCTTCGTCGAGCACCGCATCGATCCGCAGATCGAGCAGCGCGACTACCCCGTCCGCCTCTAGGAAGACCTCGGCACGCCACTGCAGCGGAGAACTTACGAGCTGGGCGTGGACGGTTACCACTTCCGCGCCACGGTCAGCGCGACCCACCGCAGTGTTGACTGGCTCGACTGCCCCAGCGAGTACCTTCCTTCTGGCTACTCTTCCGCCGTCTATGTCGCAGCCGGGACACGTCGAACAAACGGCGACGGAGCGCAGACTCCGCCGCTTCCTACTGCCGAAGAGGTACGCGCGGATATCCACGTATGGCTTTCCACCCTCGACGAACTCGACGAGCTTGACGAGCTCGAGGACACCGGCGACGTCAATGGCACCGCCAACATCGACGAGACGTAGAAGCTCCAACATGAAGAAAACCGCCACTTTCCCTTAATTTAAAGGGAAAGTGGCGGTTTTTGTACGTCTTGAGGGACGTACGAGAAGCCTTAGTTGAAGGAGTCTCCGCAGGCGCAGGAGCCGCCAGCATTCGGGTTATCGATGGTGAAGCCCTGGGACTCGATGGTGTCCGCGAAGTCGATCTTGGCGCCGGTGAGGTACGGGACGCTCATCTTGTCAACGACGAGGTTGACGCCGTCGACGTTGTCGATCTTGTCGCCGTCGAGGGTGCGATCGTCGAAGTAGAGCTGGTAACGCAGGCCAGCGCAGCCACCCGGCTGGACGGCAATGCGCAGCGACAGGTCAGTGCGGCCTTCCTGTTCGAGCAGAGCCTTTGCCTTGGCGGCAGCGGCCTCAGTCAGGATGACGCCAGTTTCGGAAACGGGAGCGGTCATTGTCTTCTCCTTGAAAATACGGTCCGTAAAGTCTCCCCCACCTTACTCCGAATTTTTCCGGCGTTAAAGGGCCGGCACGCGTGCTCGGAGGGTGGGCCAGCGTCCACGAGGAAGCGGCAGACGCTGGAATAACCGGTTCAACGTGTGACACCGCTGCCTTATTCCCACCACATTTCCCACCTTTCACCCCGGCCTTGTAGTCTTGGATTTCGTGAGTAATAGCAGCGAAAACACCACCGGAGCAGACCAGCCCCGCAAGGGCTACACCCCGCCCAAGGGACGCCCCACGCCCAAGCGCAACGAGCAGGAAATCGCGCGCGGCGTGCGACGCGACCCGAGCGGGGCATCGGAAGCCCAGCGCTACCAGCGCCGCAAGGAGCTGAAGAAGTCCATGTCCAAGGAAGAATGGAAGGACTTTAAGCGCAAGGAGCGCGAGGAGCGTAACAAGCGCAACAAGGAGGCGCAGAAGCGCATGGAGGCCGGCGACGAGCGCTACCTCCTGCCGCGCGATAAGGGCGAGGTCCGCCGCTTCGTGCGCAACTGGGTCGATAGCCGCCGCTTCCTCAATGAGTGGGCCATGCCGTTTATGATCGTCCTCCTCGTCATCCTCTTTATCGGCATGTACAACCCGACGTTCGCGAATATCTCCACGCTCATCGCGATGGTCTTCATTGTCATCTTCGCCGTCGAGGGCGTGTGGCTGGCTCGCAAGGTCAATAACGCGGTGCGTCTCAAGTTCCCGGGCACCACCGAGGCCGGTTTCGGCCTGGGCTTCTACGCCTACGGCCGCGCCACCCAGCCGCGCAAGTGGCGCACCCCGCGCCCGCAGGTCGAGCGCGGCGCCGAGGTCAAGTAGGCCCACATGGCGCAGTTCGAGTCCGTTCCGGTCCCTGACGCCCAGGCTGCCGATGCCACCGCGCTCGCCCTCGGCTCTACGCCTCTCGGCGTGTCCTTGGGTACGGTCAACGCTCCCGCTGTGTGGCTCTCAGCCTGCCAGGGCGAGGTTCCCGCGCATGCCCCGCGACGTCCGCGTCTTGTGGTTTTCGTCGGCGAGAACGGCATCGCTACTCGCCAGCGCGACGGCGTAGGACTGTCTGCTTTCGCTCCCGAGGCCACCGCGCAGCAGGCACAACAGCTCGCTGACGGCCTCTCCCCCGCCGCCGTCCTCGCCGGACGCCTGGGCGTGGGACTGCGCACCGTCGACTGCCCGCCCGCTGCGGCCATCGACGTCGAGAACGCCTGCACCCCCGAGGTCCTCGAGGAAGCCCTCGCCCTCGGCGCCCGCGCCGCCGACGAAGAAATCGACGCCGGCACTGATTTCCTCATCCCCGGCGACCTGGGCGTGGGTTCCACGACCGTCGCCGCCGTCGTCATGGCGCGCCTCACCGACACCGAACCCGTCGTCATCGTGGGCCCCGGCTCCGGAATCACGGACGAGGCGTGGAAGTCCAAGGTCGCCGTCCTACGCGACGCGCTCTTCCGGACGCGCAATCTCTCCGACCCGCTAGAAATCCTCCAAGTCTCCGGCGGCCCGACCCTCGCCGCGCTCACGGGTTTCATCGCCCGGGCCGCCGCACGCCGCACGCCGCTACTCATCGACTCGCCACTCATAACGGTTGCCACGGTCCTCGCAGAGCGCCTCGCCCCCGGCACCCGGCGCTGGATCTACGCCGCGAATACCTCCCGCGAGCCCGCGCATACGCTCGCGCTCCAGGACTTGGGCCTCACCCCGCTGCTCAACACGCTCACCACGACTGGCCAGGGCCTCGGTTCGCTCTTCGCCTACCAGCTCCTCGCGGCCAGCCTCGAGCTCGTCTCCGACGAAGTCGCCGCCGTCCAGGCCGCCACAGACCCCGCCTAGGCCATCCGGATTCCAGGACAACGAAGGCCCCAAAACCGCAACGTTTTGGGGCCTTCGTTGTCCTGAGATTCCGCACGCAACCCGCGAAGACAAAATAAAAGGACCCCGAAGGGCCCTTCCTTTACGCGCTCATTACTTCACGAGCGTGTGCAGCCAACCGTGCTTGTCTTCGACCGCTCCGTGCTGAATGCCAGTGAGCTGCTCGCGCAGCGCCATGGTGGTCTTGCCAGCCTCGCCGCCGTTGACCTTGAAGTCGATACCGTCGCCCATGACGTGGCCGACCGGCGTGATGACCGCGGCGGTACCGCAGGCGAATGCCTCGGTCATCGTGCCGGACTCTGCATCCTCGCGCCACTCGTCGTAGGTCACGCGACGCTCTTCGACCTTGAGCCCCATGTCCTCGGCGACCTGCAGCAGCGAGTCACGCGTGATGCCCGGCAGCAGCGAACCGGACAGCTCCGGAGTCACCAGCGTCTGGTTGCCTTCCTCGCCATAGACGAACGCGAGGTTCATGCCGCCCATCTCTTCGATGTACTTGCGGTCGATGGCGTCGAGCCAGACCACCTGGTCGCAGCCCTTCTCCGCGGCCTGCGCCTGTGCGAGCAGCGAGGCAGCGTAGTTACCCGCGAACTTCGCGGCACCCGTACCACCCGGGGCAGCACGGACATAGTCGGTAGACAGCCACACGGAGACCGGATTGACGCCACCGGTGAAGTACGCGCCCGCCGGGGACGCAATCACGATGTAACGGTACGTCGCAGCCGGGTGCACGCCCAGGGAAACCTCGGTGGAGATCATGAACGGACGCAGGTACAGCGCAGCCTCGCCGCCCGCGTCTGGGACCCAATCCTTGTCGATCTCGGTGATCTGGCGCAGGGACTCGATGAATTCATCCACCGGCAGCTCCGGCATAGCCATACGCTTGGCCGAGTTGGCCATGCGATTGGCGTTGGCCTCCGGACGGAACGTGGCAATGGTGCCATCCGGCTGGCGGTAGGCCTTGATGCCTTCGAAGATGGCCTGGCCGTAGTGGAAAACATTGGAAGCCGGGTCCATGCTAAACGGCGCATACGGGCGCACCTGAGCGTCGTGCCAGCCGTCCTTCTCGTTCCAGTCGATGGTGACCATGTGGTCGGTGAAGTGCTTACCAAAGCCCGGGTTCTCGAGAATCTTCGCAAGTTCCTCCGGGGCGGTTGGGGTGGGGTTCTTCGTCACGGTGTAGTTCAAAGTCATGGCCTCTAACTTACTCTTTTCTATCGCTCCACAGGCCACCCCCGTCAAAATTTTTCGCCTACAGTAGGCAGACAGTGCACCATTCATCTCGTTTCATCTGGAGGTCTTTCTCGTGACTGATTCTTCCCACGGCCCGCTGCTGGGCGTCTCCCCCACCGTTGAGCTCGCTGCCGCCGCGCCCGAAGCTGCCGATGCCCTCCTCATCGCCGCCTTCCGCGGCGACGACGGCCTGGAAATCCCAGGCTCCGCACTGCTCGATGCTGACGCAGTCCGCGCCACCTTCGACGCGCTGTCCGCTGTGGGCGCCACCGGCAAGTCCGGCGAGGTGACCCGCGTGCCAGCGCCGTCCGCCATCACCGAGGCGACCGGCGCACGCTCCATCGTCGCCGCCGGCCTGGGCGAGTCCGAAGACCTCACCGACGAGACCGTCCGCGTCGCCGCGGGCAACGCTGCCCGCGCGCTCGCGGGCGTGGGCGCCGTCGCCACGACTCTCGGCGACTTCGCGCTCGGCGCCGCCGTCGAGGGCATCGCCCTGGGCGGCTACGTCCACCGCGGCCTGCGTTCCTCGGAGCTCGAGGATTCCCAGCGCCCTGCCACCGTCGTCTTCGTCTCCTCCGACGAGGCCGCCGCGACCGACTTCGAGCGCGCACGTCTTACCGCCGAGGCTACGATCTTTGCCCGCAACCTCGTCAACACCCCGTCTAACCTGCTCTACCCGGAGTCCTACGCGAATTACCTCGCCGAGACCGCCCGCTCCACCGAGGGCCCAGCCGGCGGCGTCGAGGTCGAGGTGCTCGACGAGTCCGCGCTCGAAGAGCAGGGCTTCGGCGGCATCCTCGCCGTGGGCCGCGGCTCCGCCCGCCCACCGCGTCTCGTCCGCCTGTCCTACCGTCCGTCCGGCGCTACCCGCGACGTCGCTCTCGTGGGCAAGGGCATCACCTTCGACACCGGCGGCATCTCGCTCAAGCCGGGTGCCGGCATGTGGGACATGATTTCTGACATGGGGGGCTCCGCCTCCATGGCCGCCGCGGTCTTCGCCGCGGCCAAGCTGGGCCTGAACGTCAACGTCACCGCCACGCTGCCGCTCGCGGAGAACATGCCTGGCGGCAACGCCACGCGCCCCGGCGACGTCATCACGCACTACGGCGGCATTACCTCTGAGGTTCTTAACACGGACGCCGAGGGCCGCCTCGTTCTCTCCGACGCCATCGCGCGCGCCAGCGAGGACAAGCCGGATTACCTCATCGAAACCGCCACGCTCACCGGCGCCCAGATCGTCGCCCTCGGCGAGCGCACTGCCGGCGTCATGGGCTCCGAGGACTTCCGCGACCGCGTCGCCGAGATCGGCCGCGAGGTCGGCGAGAAGGCCTGGGCCATGCCGCTGCTCGAGGAGCACGAGGAGGCCATCAAGTCTCCGGTCGCCGATATCCGCAATATCCACACGAAGCGCGAGGGCGGCATGGAATTCGCCGGCACCTACCTCCAGCGCTTCGTCGGCGAGGACATCGAGTGGGTCCACATCGACGTCGCAGGCCCCTCCTGGAACGGCGGCTCGCCGTACGGTTACACCACCAAGCGCGCCACCGGCGCCCCGGTCCGCACCGTCATCGCCGCGCTCGCTGAGCTCGCCGACACCAAGTAGCACTCGCTCAGCGCGGAGCTGACCGCCCACGCCAACGGCGCCTGTCCCTCACCGGGGCAGGCGCCGTTGCTCGTTGTGCACTTACTCCGCAGCGTCGGGGCGGTGCACGGCTTCGCCCGTATCTGGGTTCTGGCCGCGCTCGAAGCGCTCGCGACGCAAGCGCTGTTCCTCGCGTTTGCGCAGCAGCCGTTCGCGTTCCATGCGGTCGCGCATCCGCTGCGGATAGCCGGTCTCTTCCACGTCGTAAACAGGGCAGCCCAGCAGCTTCGCCACCGCATCGATGCCCTTTGGGCCGCCGATAAACCGCCGAATGTAGTCACCGTTTTCATCCACGACAACCACAGACATCTCGTTGACCACCGTCTCCGGCTCGATGAACGCTTCGACGAAGGCGCGGCCTGCCACCCAGTCGCTGAGCGCCTGAGCATCCGCCTGCCGGATCGTCTCCCCCGGCCCGCGCGGCGGGCGCAGCTGGGAGCGCGAGCTGTTGCGACGGAAGATATTGAACATGGTGGCCTATTCTACCCGCGCCACCTCACCCCCACGGCATCTGAACGCACCGCGACGCAACGCCGTGAGCGAACACGCATCGTGGTCACGTCACCATGACCGGCGGCGCGTGGTGTGCCCGCCCTTAAAGGGGGCAAAGAGATAGGACCAGATACACACACGAAGTCGCGCGTCGCGGTAGGATTGGGCATCAGATTTATCATTATCCAACTTTCGAGGAGTCAAATAACTCATGGCGCAGTCCGTTGTGATGCCCGAACTGGGCGAATCCGTAACTGAAGGCACTATTACCCAGTGGCTGAAGTCCGTGGGCGACACCGTCGAGGTCGACGAGCCGTTGCTCGAGGTGTCCACCGACAAGGTTGACACTGAAATCCCCTCGCCGGTCGCAGGCACGATCCTTGAGATCAAGGCCGAAGAAGACGACACCATTGAGGTTGGCTCCGTGATCGCCATCATCGGTGAAGTGGGCGAGTCCGCGGACTCTGAGGAGTCCGCACCGGCTGATGAGGACAAGGCCGAGGAGAAGGAAGAGCCCAAGGCTGAAGAGAAGGAAGAGAAGTCCGCACCGGCTTCCTCCGGCTCCACCGGCGCTGCCACCGACGTCGAGATGCCGGAACTCGGCGAGTCCGTCACCGAAGGCACCATCACCCAGTGGCTGAAGTCCGTGGGCGACACCGTCGAGGTCGACGAGCCACTGCTCGAGGTCTCCACCGACAAGGTCGACACCGAAATCCCGTCCCCGGTCGCCGGCACCCTCGTCGAAATCCTCGCTGAGGAAGACGACACCATCGAAGTCGGCGCCGTCATCGCCCGCATCGGCGACGCCAACGCCGCCCCGGCCGAAAAGTCCGAATCCAAGGCCGAAGATAAGGCCGAGGAGAAGAAGGAAGAGCCCAAGGCCGAAGAGAAGGAAGAGAAGTCCGCACCGGCTTCCTCCGGCTCCACCGGTGACGCCACCGACGTCGAGATGCCAGAACTCGGCGAGTCCGTCACCGAAGGCACCATCACCCAGTGGCTCAAGTCCGTCGGCGACACCGTCGAGGTCGACGAGCCACTGCTCGAGGTCTCCACCGACAAGGTCGACACCGAAATCCCGTCCCCGGTCGCCGGCACCCTCGTCGAAATCCTCGCTGAGGAAGACGACACCATCGAAGTCGGCGCCGTCATCGCCCGCATCGGCGACGACAACGCCGCCCCGGCCGAAAAGTCCGAATCCAAGGCCGAGGAGAAGAAGGAAGAGCCCAAGGCCGAAGAGAAGGAAGAGAAGTCCGCACCGGCTTCCTCCGGCTCCACCGGCGATGCCTCCGACGTCGAGATGCCAGAACTCGGCGAGTCCGTCACCGAAGGCACCATCACCCAGTGGCTGAAGTCCGTGGGCGACACCGTCGAGGTCGACGAGCCACTGCTCGAGGTCTCCACCGACAAGGTCGACACCGAAATCCCGTCCCCGGTCGCCGGCACCCTCGTCGAAATCCTCGCTGAAGAAGACGACACCATCGAAGTCGGCGCCGTCATCGCCCGCATCGGCGACGCCAACGCCGCCCCGGCCGAAAAGTCCGAAGCCAAGGAAGAACCCAAGGCTGAAGAAAAGGCCGAGGAGAAGAAGCCGGAGCCGAAGGAAGAGAAGAAGGAAGCTCCGAAGTCCGAGCCAGCTGCCGCTTCCACCTCCACCAAGGTCAACAACGGCGACAATCTCCCGTACGTCACCCCGCTCGTCCGCAAGCTCGCTGACAAGCATGGCGTGGACCTCAACACCGTCACCGGCACCGGCGTCGGCGGTCGCATTCGCAAGCAGGATGTCCTGGCCGCGGCTGGCGAGGGCGACGCACCGGCAGCACAGGCACAGTCTGGTTCCGCTGACCCACGCGCACGCTGGTCCACCAAGTCCGTGGATCCGGCCAAGCAGGAGCTCATCGGCACCACGCAGAAGGTCAACCGCATCCGCGAGATCACCGCTGCGAAGATGGTCGAGGCGCTGCAGATTTCCGCACAGCTCACCCACGTCCAGGAGGTCGACATGACCGCCGTGTGGGACTTGCGCAAGAAGTCCAAGCAGGCCTTCATCGACAAGTACTCCGCGAACCTGTCCTTCCTGCCGTTCATCGTCAAGGCTACGGTCGAGGCTCTGGTCTCCCACCCGAACGTCAACGCGTCCTACGACTCGAAGACGAAGGAAATGACCTACCACGCGGACGTCAACGTCGCTATCGCCGTCGACACCCCGCGCGGTCTGCTCACCCCGGTTATCCACAAGGCACAGGACCTCACCCTGCCGGAGATCGCGCAGCAGATTGCGGAGCTCGCTGACAAGGCACGCAACAACAAGCTCAAGCCGAACGACCTCACCGGTGCTACTTTCACCGTGACGAACATCGGCTCTGAGGGCGCGCTGCTCGACACCCCGATCCTCGTGCCGCCGCAGGCTGGCATCCTGGGCACCGCCGCTATCACCAAGCGCGCGGTCGTCGTCAACGAGAACGGCCAGGACGCCATCGCCATCCGCCAGATGTGCTACCTGCCGTTCACGTACGACCACCAGGTCGTCGACGGTGCCGATGCTGGTCGCTTCGTGACCACCATCAAGGACCGTCTGGAAACCGCAGACTTCGAGGCTGACCTCAACCTCTAAGGACCGCTTCCCTCCCGCACCCCGCTGCGCACTTGCGTCGCGGGGTGCGGGCGTTTTGCGGATAGAGCTCAGCGCGCCACATCCATTCAGCACATATAAGGCATGCCGGCCCGCTGCCGCATGGCCGCTATATGTGCTGGAGGGATTTTTCGCGCACAATCTCCGGGCCACAACGCCCCGCATTGAGTGATTCAGGACACTAGACTGTGTCGGTATGAAGAATGAGGTGTGGGTCCGCGTCGTCCTGGGCATGTTCGTCGTCGCGTTTGGCGCAAACCTTTTTGCGCCAATGGTGCTCACCTACCGCCAGCACACGGCGCTCACGGAAACCCACACGACGTTCCTCTATGGCGTCTACGCCGTGGGGCTCATCGGCGCGCTCTTTATCGGTGGACCGGTCTCGGACGTGCGGGGGCGCCGCGCGGTGCTGCGCCCTGCGCTCCTCGCGACGGCGCTTGGCTCGCTCATTCTCCTCACCGGCCTCCATGGCTCGTTCCTAGCGCTGCTCGCGGGCAGGCTCATCATCGGCGTGGCGGTGGGGCTCGTCATGTCCGCGGGCGCCTCGTGGGTCAAGGAGCTGTCCGCCACCGTCGCCATTGGCGCTAAGCGTTCCTCGCTGGCACTCACGCTCGGATTCGCGCTCGCGCCGGCACTGGCGGGACTGCTCGCACAATTCACGCCCTGGCCCACGCTGGCGCCCTATGTCCCCCACCTCGTGCTCGCACTGCTCATACTGCCGCTCGCGTGGACCGCACCGGAAGGCCCGCGCCCACAGGCAAGCAAGGCACACCCGCCGCTCAGCCTGCTCACCCGCGAGTTCGTGCCCGTCGCCGTGTTCGCGCCGTGGGTCTTCGGCGTGGTCACCACGTCCTTCGCGTACTTGCCAGGACTGGTCATGGGGCACCTCGCCCACCCCATCGCGGCAGCCGGGCTGCTCGCCATGCTCACCATGGGCACGGGCGCGGTGGTGCAGCGCTGGGCGTTGGGCTTGGGGGCATCGGCAGGCTTGGGGCTCGCGGCAGTGGGGATGGTGATCGGCGCGGTCATCGCGGCGAACCGGGACCATGCATGGGTCGTCTGGCTGCTGCCGGTGGCGGGCGTGGTGCTCGGCGCGGCCTACGGAATCCTCATGGTCGTAGGGCTCGCGAAGACCCAAGAGGTCGCCCCGGCGGCGGAGCTGGGCGCGGCGACGGGGGTGTATTACGCATTCACCTATCTGGGCTTCTTTGCCCCCTTTCTGCTCGCGCTTCTGGCGCCGCGCGTGGGCCATGCCACCAGTTTTGTGGTGGGCACGGCGGTAGCGCTCGCGACACTCGCTCTTGTGTGGGTGAGCAGTAGGGGTAAAGCGGCGAAATAGTGGCGCACTTCGCAATATACTGAGTGCGTCTTTACAGGCCTCCACACCCCAAAGGAGTCATACATTCATGGAATTCATCTCCCGTCACCTCGGGCCAGATGCCAAGGAGCAGGCCACCATGCTTGCTCAGGTGGGATACGACAGCGTTGAAGCGCTTGTTGATGCTGCCCTTCCCACCGCGATCCGCGCCGCTGGCGACCCCCAGCTGCCGGAGCCACTGTCTGAAGACGAGGCACAGGCGAAGCTGCGCGAATACGCCTCGCGCAATACGGTTCTGAAGTCCTTCTACGGCCAGGGCTTTTCTGACACACTCACTCCGGCGGTCATTCGCCGCGGGCTGCTTGAAGATGCTGGCTGGTACACCGCGTACACGCCGTACCAGCCGGAGATTTCCCAGGGCCGCCTCGAGGCGCTGCTCAACTTCCAGACACTCATCGAGGAACTCTCGGGACTGTCCATCGCGAATGCGTCGCTGCTTGACGAAGCTACCGCGGTCGCCGAGGCCGTGGGCCTTATGTCTCGCGCCGTGAAGAAAGGCCGCCGCGTGATCCTCGACGCCCGCTTGCACCCGCAGGTGCTCGCCGTGGCCGCCGAGCGTGCCCGCGCCATCGAGCTCGAGGTCGAGATCGTGGACCTGCGCGAGGGCTTGGTCGGAGAAGACATCGTGGGCGTCGTCCTCGCCTACACCGGCACGGAGGGCGATATTCTCGACCCGCGCGCCATCATCGAGGAGGTCCACACCCGCGGCGCCCTGGCGACCGTCGACGCGGACCCGCTCTCCCTGCTCCTGCTCGAGGGCGCTGGTTCCTTCGGCGCCGACATCGCGGTGGGCTCCACCCAGCGCTTCGGCGTGCCGATGTTCTTCGGCGGCCCGCACGCTGCCTACATGGCTGTCACCGACAAGCTCAAGCGTCAGTTGCCGGGCCGCCTCGTGGGCGTGTCCGTCGACGCGGACGGCCAGCCGGCCTACCGCCTCGCGCTGCAGACCCGAGAGCAGCACATCCGCCGCGAGCGCGCGACCTCCAACATCTGTACGGCGCAGGCGCTGCTCGCCAACGTGGCGTCCATGTATGCGGTCTACCATGGCCCGGTGGGCCTGCGTGCCATCGCGACGCGCATCCATGACCTCGCGGACTCCTTTGCGACCTCGCTAGTCAAGGCTGGCAAGTCCGTGGTGTCTGCGCAGTTCTTCGACACCGTCACCGTCACGGGCGTCGATGCCGCCGCCATCAAGTCCGCCTTGCAGGAGCAGGGTTACCTCGTGCGCGCCATCGGCGCGGACAAGGTGTCCGTCTCCTTCGGCGAATCCGCCACCGCGGCCGACGTGGAGACGCTCGCCGCCGCGTTCGGCGTTGACGAGATGGCCCCGGCGCAGGGTTCGCGCCTGCCCGAGGCGCTCAAGCGCGTTACCCCGGCGCTCACCCACCCGATCTTCAGCTCCATCCACTCCGAGACCCAGATGCTGCGCTACCTGCGCGAGCTCGCGGACAAGGACCTGGCGCTCGACCGCACGATGATCCCGCTGGGCTCGTGCACGATGAAGCTCAACCCCACCGCCGCCATGGAGCCGATCTCCTGGCCGGAGTTCGCGGGCATCCACCCGTACGCCCCCGAGGAGACGACAAAGGGCTGGCGTCAGCTCATCCACGAGCTCGAGGATTGGCTGGCTGAGATCACCGGCTACGCCAAGGTCTCCCTGCAGCCCAACGCGGGTTCCCAAGGCGAGCTCGCCGGCCTGCTCGCCATCCGCCGCTACCACGTCGCCAACGGCGATCACGGCCGCGACGTTATCCTCATCCCGTCCTCGGCGCACGGTACGAACGCAGCCTCGGCAACGCTGGCAAACCTGCGCGTCGTCGTGGTCAAGACCGCGGACGACGGCGCCATCGACCTCGCCGATCTCGACGCGAAGATCGAGCAGCACGGCGAGCACATCGCGGGCATCATGATCACCTACCCGTCCACCCACGGTGTCTTCGACCCGGAGGTCCGCGACGTGTGCGACAAGGTGCACGCGGCCGGCGGACAGGTCTACATCGACGGCGCGAACCTCAACGCGCTCGCCGGCTGGGCCAAGCCGGGCGAGTTCGGCGGCGACGTCAGCCACCTGAACCTGCACAAGACGTTCACCATCCCCCACGGTGGCGGCGGCCCGGGCGTCGGTCCGGTCGCGGTCGCGGAGCACCTCGTACCGTTCCTGCCCACCAACGCCAACGACCCAGCCATCGACCCGACGGTGCCCACCGAGGTCGGCCACGGCGTGCCGATGATCTCCACCGAGTTCGGTTCCGCCGGCGTCCTGCCGATTTCCTGGATGTACCTCGCCATGATCGGCGCGAAAGGTCTCGAGCAGGCCTCCGCGCACGCCATCCTGGGCGCGAACTACCTGGCCTCGCGCCTCCACGACGCGTTCCCCATCCTCTACACGGGCAACGCGGGCCTCGTCGCCCACGAGTGCATCCTCGACCTGCGTGAGCTTACCGATGCCTCCGGCGTCACCGCCGCAGACGTCGCCAAGCGCCTCGTCGACTTCGGCTTCCACGCCCCGACTCTGGCCTTCCCGGTTGCGGGCACGCTCATGGTGGAGCCCACCGAGTCCGAGAACCAGGGCGAGCTCGACCGCTTCATCGAGGCGATGCTCACCATCCGCGCGGAGATTCAGGAGATCATCGACGGCACGATCGCCTATGAGGACTCCGTCATCCACAACGCGCCGTTTACCGCTGCGGCCGTCGCCGCCGACGAGTGGGAGTTTAAGTTCAGCCGCGCCCAGGCCGCCTACCCGGTGGCCAGCCTGCGCCGCACGAAGTACTTCCCGCCAGTGCGCCGCATCGACGAGGCCTACGGCGACCGCAACCTCGTGTGCGCCTGCCCGCCGCCCGAGGCCTTCGACGTGTCGGCTAGCGCCGACACGAACACCGACGAGAAGTAAGAGAGGAAACCATGTCTGAACTTCTGCAATCCCCGCTCCACGCCGAGCACGAGAAGCTCGGCGCGTCCTTTACGGCGTTTGGTCCGTGGAACATGCCGCTCAAGTACGGCAGCGAGCTCGAGGAGCACCGCGCCGTCCGCGAAGCCGCCGGCCTTTTTGACCTCTCCCACATGGGCGAAATCTGGGTCAACGGTGACCGCGCCGCGCAGTTCCTCTCCTACGCATTTATCTCGGACTTCACCACGCTCCCGGTGGGCAAGGCGAAGTACTCGATGCTCGTCGACGAAGACGGCGGCATCCTCGACGACCTCATCATCTACCGCCTGGGCGAGACGAAGTTCCTGGTCGTCCCCAACGCGTCGAACGTCGACGTCGTCTGGGAGACTCTCAACGAGCGCGCGGATGGCTTTGACGTGGACCTCAAGTCCGAGTCCCGCGACGTCGCCATGATCGCCATCCAGGGCCCCAAGGCCGCGGAGATCCTCATCCCGCTCGTCGAGGACAACAAGCAGGAGGCCGTCTACGAGCTGCCGTATTACGCGGCGATGACCGGTAAGGTCGCGCGCATTTACGCCTTTATCTGCCGCACCGGCTACACCGGCGAGGACGGCTTCGAGCTCATCGTCTACAACTCGGACGCCCCGGCGCTGTGGAACGAGCTGCTCAAGGCCGGCGAGGAATACGGCATCAAGCCCTGTGGCCTCGCCGCCCGCGACTCGCTGCGCCTGGAGGCTGGCATGCCGCTCTACGGCAACGAGCTCTCCCGCGACATCACGCCGGTCGAGGCAGGCATGGCCCGCGCCTTCGCTAAGAAGGAAGGCGACTTCGTTGCCGCCGAGGCCCTGCGCGCCCGTGCCGCCGAAGGCCCACAGCAGGCCATCACGGCGCTCGACTCCGAGCAGCGCCGCGCCGCCCGCCACGGCGCCGAGGTCTTCGTCGGTGAGACCAAGGTCGGCACCGTCACCTCCGGCCAGCCGTCGCCCACGCTCGGTCACCCCATTGCCCTGGCACTCATCGACACCGCCGCGGGCCTGAACCCCGGCGACGCTGTCGAGGTCGATATCCGCGGCAAGCGCTACCCCTTCGCCGTCACGCAGACGCCGTTCTACAAGCGTGCGGACTAGTACAATCATCCTGAACCTCTAGAAAGGAACCCACATGTCGAACCTGCCCGAGAACTTCTCCTACTCCGAGGACCACGAGTGGATCGCTGCCCCCGCCGCTGAGGTCGTGGGCAAAACCCTGCGCATTGGCATCACCTCCGTCGCCGCTGACCGCCTCGGCGAAGTCGTCTTCGCCGAGCTGCCCGCCGTCGGCGACACCGTCACCGCCGGCGAGACCTGCGGCGAGGTCGAGTCCACTAAGTCCGTCTCTGACCTCTACTCCCCCGTCACCGGCACCGTGACCGCCGTCAACGAGGGCATCCACGACGCCTACGAGCTGGTCAACAACGACCCGTTCGGCGAAGGCTGGCTCTTCGAGGTCGAGGTCTCCGAGGCCGGCGAGCTCATGGACGCCGCCGCCTACGCCGCAGCCAACGGCGTGGAGTAAGCCCACCCTCCCAAGGGGGCATCGGAAAGCTTTCCGATGCCCCCTTTTGCGCGCCCAGGGCGCGCGCGACTAGAACTTGTTCTATGACTGCACCGCGCGACCCGTTCTTCCCTGCCGACCGCTCCATCCGCGCCTCCGGCGCGTCTCTGGAGATCCGCCACTTGGGGCGGATGGATTACCAGGAGGCCTGGGACTACCAAGCAGCACTCGCGAAGCAGCGCGCGGCCGAGGAGGTGAGCGACGTCATCCTCGTCGTCGAGCACCCCAATATCTATACGGCGGGCAAGCGCACGCTCGAGTCGGACATGCCGGACAACGGCCTGCCCGTCATCACCGTCGACCGAGGCGGGCGCATCACGTGGCACGGCGAGGGCCAGCTCGTGGTCTACCCCATTATTAAGCTCGCTGAGCCCGTCGACGTCGTGGACTATGTCCGCCGCCTCGAAGAAGCCATCATTCAGGCCGTGCGCGAGCTGGGTGTGACCACCGCCGGCCGCGTGGACGGGCGCTCCGGCGTCTGGGTCCCCCACACGACCGTGGCCGCGGACCCGGCGGCACCGAAGCGCGACCGCAAGCTCGGCGCGCTGGGCATCCGCATTACGCGCGGCGTGACCATGCACGGACTCGCCTTGAACTGCAATAACACGCTCGAGTACTACGGTCACATCGTGGCGTGCGGCATCGACGACGCTGACGTCACGACGCTCTCCCTGGAGCTGGGCCGCGACGTCACGCTGGAGGAGGCCGAGGTGCCGCTGTTGCGCGCGCTCGACGACGCGCTCGCAGGCCGGCTCATCGTCGCAGACCACACCTTTGCCTCAGCGCCGGACCCCGGCAAGCAGGCCGCCGAGGCTCGCCGCAAGGCTCGCGCAGCGCACGAATAAAAGAGGAATAGCCCCCCTTGACCGCGTCGTTGCGATGGGGGAACCCGCGGCCCCGCGGGCTTTAGAGAACATCGACTTTCAGCGTAGGGTGTAGACCGTGAGTGTTAAGCATGAAGGACGCAGGCTGCTGCGCATCGAGGCCAAGAATTCCGAGACCCCGATTGAGCAGAAGCCGCGCTGGATCCGTAACCAAGTCCGAACCGGTCCTGGCTATGAGGACATCAAAAACAAGGTGAAGGGCGCGTCCCTGCACACCGTGTGCCAGGAAGCCGGCTGCCCGAATATCCACGAGTGCTGGGAATCCCGCGAGGCCACGTTCCTCATCGGCGGCGACTCCTGTACGCGCCGTTGCGATTTCTGCGACATCAAGTCCGGCAAGCCCGAGCCGCTCGACCGCGAGGAGCCGCTGCGCGTGGCGGAGGAAGTTCGCAACATGCAGCTGAACTACTCCACCATCACTGGCGTCACCCGCGACGACCTGCCCGACGAGGGCGCCTGGCTCTACGCCGAGGTCGTGCGCAAAATCCACGAGCTCAACCCGAACACCGGCGTGGAGAACCTCACCCCGGACTTCTCCGGCAAGCCGGACCTGCTCGAAGAAGTCTTCTCCGCGCAGCCGGAGGTCTTCGCCCACAACGTGGAAACCGTCCCGCGCATCTTCAAGCGCATCCGCCCGGCTTTCCGTTACGAGCGTTCCCTCGACGTCATCCGCCAGGCCCGCGACTTCGGCCTCATCACGAAGTCCAACCTCATCCTCGGCATGGGCGAGACTCCGGAGGAAATCCAGGAAGCCCTGCGCGACCTGCACTCCGCCGGCTGCGACATCATCACGATTACGCAGTACCTGCGCCCCGGCCCGCGCTACCACCCCATCGAGCGCTGGGTGCGCCCGGAGGAGTTCGTCGAGCACGCCGAGTACGCCAAGGAGCTCGGCTTCGGCGGCGTTATGTCCGGCCCGCTCGTGCGTTCCTCCTACCGCGCTGGCCGTCTCTACGTCCAGGCGATGGAGGCCCGTGGCCGCGAGCTGCCGCCCCACCTCGCGCATCTCGCCGAGACCTCCGAGGGCGCTACCGCCCAGGAAGCCTCCACCCTGCTCAAGAAGTACGGCCCGTCCGTCGAGACACCCGTGACGACCCGCATGGTGAAGACCCCGGCCAAGCCCGAGACGGTCTCTGCGACCATCCGCTAATCACTTGCCCCTAGCGCCGCCTTCCGCCGATTGTGGCGAAGGGCGGCGTTATTTCGCGTTTTTGACATACAACCATTTAAAGTAGGAGCCATGGCTAAAGGTGATGACAAGGCGGCACTGCGCGCCGCCAAGAAGGAAGAGCGCGCCAACAAGCGTGCCCAGCGCAAGCAGACCCGCCAGCAAATGTGGCAGGTCTTCCAGATGCAGCGCAAGCAGGACAAGGCACTCGTGCCCATCATGCTCGCGGCCATCCTGGGCGTCGCACTGGTCTTCTTCCTCATCGGACTGCTCTTCAACGGCGAGTGGTTCATGCTCATCCTGGGCTTGGGCGTCGGCTTCGTGCTCGCCATGTGGCTGTTTACCCGCCGCGTCGAACGCGACATGTACCGCAAGGTCGAGGACCAGCCCGGCGTCGCTGGCTGGGCGCTCGAGCAGCAGCTGAAGAACTCCGTAGGTCTCGTGTGGTCCGTCAAGCCGGGCATCGCTGCCACGCGCCAGCAGGATCTTATCCACCGCGTCGTGGGTAACCCAGGCGTCATCCTCGTCGCTGAGGGAAACAAGAACCGCCTCAAGCCGTCCATGGCGCAGCTGAAGAAGCGCATTGACAAGATGGCCGCCGGCGTTCCCATCTACGAGGTCTACGTGGGCGACGGCGAGGGCGAGGTCCCCGTGTCCAAGCTGCGCAACCACATCATCCGCCTGCCGCGTAACTTCAATAAGAACGAGACGCAGACCAATATCCGCCGCATCGAGGCCATGGACGCCATGCCAGGCGCCCAACCGGGCCTGCCCAAGGGGCCTATGCCCCACCAGGCGCAGAACATGGCCGGCATGAACCGCCGCATGCGCCGCGCCGCTGAGCGCAAGCACAAGTAGCC
Source organism: Corynebacterium sp. SA-MJD20WY100 (assembly GCF_039822565.1). Taxonomy (NCBI): domain Bacteria; kingdom Bacillati; phylum Actinomycetota; class Actinomycetes; order Mycobacteriales; family Corynebacteriaceae; genus Corynebacterium; species Corynebacterium sp. SA-MJD20WY100. The sequence goes on from NZ_JBCJKS010000005.1 coordinate 84,819, forward strand.
TTTTGGCCCGACGTGAGAATCCGCAATTTTTATTGCGGATTTTCTCGTTTTCCTACGCCTAGAATTAATGACTTTTCGCGTTACACCGGGGCGGCGAGAGCGCACACCGTGACACGTGAGCGTTCTTGAGGAGGAACAGAGAGGTGGGGACCGGACTGTTGCTTTCCAACAAGCAATGACACGTTCAGCCCTTGTCGCTGCGGAGAGGCTCGCGGCGGCAAGAGGTGGAACGTTTTTTGTGTTTATTACGGCCTAGGGCGGCCGTCAAAGATATCGCTGCGCACGCCGTCCTCGCCCACAAAGTCGAAGACCAAAGCCAGCGCGCTGTCGCGGTAGTTGATGAACTCCCCGCGCGCCTTCAGTGCTTGGATGTCGGCGAAGCTCGCCCATGCGACCTCGGCGACCTCCGCGTTAGGCACGGCCAGTGTGCGCTCGTCGATATCCGCGCGCACCACATAAAAATCATCGAAGCCGTACGCAAAGTTAAACGTGAACGCCGGACGGGTAAACTCCAGCTCCAGGCCGAGTTCCTCGCGCACCTCCCGCGCGATGCCCTGTGCGCTCGTCTCCCCCGCGATAACGGAACCGCCCACCGTGACATCCCACATGCCCGGCCACGTGGACTTCGTGTCGACGCGCCGCTGGATGAGCATGCGCCCGCCCATGTCAATGAGACATAGGTGGACGACCTGGTGCAGCTGGCCATCGGGCAAGCCCAGCTGGCGTTCCACCCGCACGCCCGTGTGCTGCCGGTCGTTGTCCACAATGTCCCACAGCTCTGCCATCGCTGACCCCTAGGCGTAGATGACCACGGTGCCGGTCGCGCGGTCGTGCATGCCACGGCCGTCCATGTCCACGAGGGCCGCGGGGAAGATGAAGGCGGTAAGCAGCGTGCGCACGGCGGCGCGCCAGAAGCCGACGCGCTCGCCGGGGGCATCAAGACGCGCGACGCCCATGCCACGCAACGCCATGCCAGGCGTGCGGGCGAAAAGCCACCCGCCGAGAATGCCTAGCAGGATCCACAACACGTATGTGAGCAACGCCACGCCGCCGAAGAGCGGGACGAAGTAGCCCACGATCGCCGCCGCGGCGTAGCACAGCAGCCAATCGATAAGCACCGCACCCGCGCGGCGGGACACGGGTGCCAGGGCACCAGCGCCGCGCTCCGGGAGCCCGAGCTTCTCCCCCGGCCACCGGCCAGGGGTCTCATAATCATTCTCGCCGGGGATGCTGGGGCCATCGAGCCACGTTTTCTTCTCAGCCATGATGTCTAAGATACGCAGGCCCACGATAGCCGCCAAAGCGGCGCGCCAGCCCCCAAACCGGGTGAGTGTTGAAAGCGTCCCATCCGGTAGGATTAGACCCGTTACTACCCGCAATTGCATAATATTGAAGTCAGCCCTGTTAAGCGACCGAAATTAGAGGAGACACCATGGCTTTCGAGTCGATCCACGACGTTGTGAAGTTCATCGAGGACGAAGACGTCGAGTTCGTCGACATTCGATTCACCGACGTTCCGGGCACCGAACACCACTTCAGCATCCCTGCGTCCGAATTCACCGAGGAAGCCGCCGCAGAAGGCCTCGCCTTCGATGGTTCCTCCATCCGCGGATTCACCTCCATCGACGAGTCCGACATGACGCTCATGCCCGACCCAGCCACCGCGGTGCTCGATCCGTTCCGCTCCACGAAGACCCTCAACATCAAGTTCTTCGTCCACGACCCGTTCACACACGAGCCGTTCTCCCGCGACCCACGCAATATCGCGCGCAAGGCCGAGGAGTACCTCACCTCCACCGGCATCGCAGACACCTGCTTCTTCGGTGCCGAGGCCGAGTTCTACCTCTTCGACTCCGTCCGCTACACGGCTGACGTCAACCACGCCTTCTACGAGGTCGACACGGACGAGGGTTGGTGGAACCGCGGTGCGGACACCAACTTCGACGGCACGCCGAACATCGGCTACAAGACGCGCATGAAGGGCGGCTACTTCCCGACGGCCCCCTACGACAAGCACGTCGAGGTCCGCGACGCCATGGTAAAGAACCTTCAGGAGGCCGGCTTCGCGCTCGAGCGCTTCCACCATGAGGTCGGCGGCGGCCAGAACGAGATCAACTATCGCTTCAACTCCCTGCTCCACGCGGCGGACGATATCCAGACCTTCAAGTACATCATCAAGAACACCGCGGCTGAGTTCGGCAAGACCGCCACCTTCATGCCCAAGCCGCTCGCTGGCGACAACGGCTCCGGCATGCACGCCCACATGTCCCTGTGGAAGGACGGCTCCCCGCTGTTCTATGACGAGGCTGGTTACGGCGGACTGTCCGACCTGGCCCGCTACTACATCGGCGGCATCCTCCACCACGCCGGTGCCGTCCTCGCCTTCACCAACCCGACGCTCAACTCCTACCACCGTCTGGTGCCGGGCTTCGAGGCCCCCATCAACCTCGTCTACTCGCAGCGCAACCGCTCCGCCGCGGTCCGCATCCCGATCACCGGCTCCAACCCGAAGGCCAAGCGCATCGAGTTCCGCGCTCCGGACCCGTCCGGCAACCCGTACTTCGGCTTCGCTGCCATGATGATGGCTGGCCTGGACGGCATCAAGAACCGCATCGAGCCCCACGCTCCGGTCGACAAGGACCTCTACGAGCTGCCGCCGGCAGAGGCCGCATCCATCCCGCAGGCCCCGACCTCCCTCGAGGCCTCCCTTGAGGCTCTGCGCAACGACTCGGACTTCCTCACCGAAGGCGACGTCTTCACCGAAGACCTCATCGACACCTACATCCAGTACAAGTACGACAACGAAATCACCCCGAACCGCATGCGCCCCACCCCGCAAGAGTTCGAGATGTACTTCGACTGCTAAACGCCGCACGTCTCACCCCCGTCGAGCCCCATTCACACAGGGCTCCGCGGGGGTTTCGCATACGCACGAGCGCCTGCGCCCGTAGGACGAACCTATGAACTCCCCATGCAACACCGCCCAGGAAGGCGCCCACCACGCGCAGCATTCTGAGGCGCTCGACCAAATGGCGAGCGTCGGCTTCGTCGTCCTCGGCGCCGTCTACGCCTTCATCGGCTGGCTCGCCTTCCGCATCTCCCGGGGCGGAAACAGCGAGGAAGCCTCCAACTCGGGCGCGCTCCAGCTCGTCGCGGAGACCCCGGGCGGCCGCATCGCGCTGTGGGTCGCCGTCGTGGGCCTCATTGCGCTCACGTTCTGGCGCATTGCCCAGCTCATGTTCAAGCCTGAGGCCAAGCAGAAGCTCAAGGCGGTCGGACCCGCCGTCGTCTACCTCACGCTCGCGTTTACGGCCGCGAAGGCCGCGATGGGCAAGCCCAGCTCAGACAGCAAGAAGACCACGTCCGTGACGGCGACAGTGCTCGAGAACCCGTTCGGTGTCTACACCATCGCCCGCGCCCGCTACGGAGACGCAGACTAGAAGCGCGCCTCCAGCACAGCCTGCGTGTAGTCAAGCAACGGCGTGCCCACCTCAACACTTGCCGCCATGCGCCGCACGGCGCCAATCTGCGCGTCGAGCTCATTGGGCAGTCCCGCCTCAATATCGCGGTGCATGGAACTCGTCGCCTCCGCGTACTGCTCGTCCGCAAACGCGAGCGTCCGGTCCACGATGTCCGCTGGCAGCGCGACCCCACAGCCACGACCGGCCGCCGCGACCTCGTCCATGAGCCCACGCAACTGCGGCCGCAGTTCGGTGCGCAGCACACCCATGGGCCGGCCCGCCAGCGCGCCGAGCGCACCCGTCGTTGCGACAAACATCGCCTTCGACCACACGTCGACCATGATCTCCCCGTCCGGGAAATACTCCGAGTCAATCCCCGCCTCATGCAACGCCGCATGGAAACGCCCCACGGCGTCAAGCTCCGGCGCGCGCACCCCCGGCAGTGGCCCAAAATTCAGCGACAGCGGCCCAGGGTTCAGACGAATCTCCGCCGGACCCGTGCGCGTGAGGTACGCGCGAATCACCGCGGCAAAGACCCGCTCTTCACCAAAGAGCCGCGCGGCCTCATAATGCGTCTCCACCGAGTTGTGCGTCGTCACCACCGGCACTCCGGCCAGCTCGTCGACCCGCGGCAGGTCGCCAAACGTCGCGTTTCCCGACAGCGCCTTGGACGCCACGATAATTACCTCCGGCGTCCCCATCGCCTCCACGAGCTCGGCCGCGCTCTCCGCCGCCCAGGACGGCGCCACGACCTTCCCGCCGAGGTCCAGCCCGCGCTCGCGCAACGCCTCCAGCGTCGCCCCGCGCGCGATGAATCCTACCTCGTGTCCGGCCTGCTGCAATTTCCCGCCGTAGTAGCCTCCCACGGCCCCGGCGCCTAAAATCATGATCTTCATGGCTTCTACCTTAACGTTCGCCCCGCTTGCCGATGCCGCCTTTCCCCACCCCGCTGCAGCCCGCCGCGTCCTGGCCAGCCTCCCGCGCGATGGCATCTTTCTCCGGCGCGGCACTCTCCTCCTCGAGACTTCGTACCCCTACGGCGCGAGTTTCTACGCCACTGCTTGGCGGTGGTCGCGCGCTGATCTTCCGCTCCTCTTCGAGCTCGCCGCCGCGACCCGGCTCCTGCTCATCCATGACGAGACCATCGTCGTCTGCGGCGACAGCTTCGACCCGGCTACCGTCGTGGACTATGTCGCCGCCGGCGCGGTGCACCACGCCGCCGCACCGGCGGAGCTAGAGAATATTATTCTCCCCCAGTAACCAACGTCACACGTCCTACCTGACCTGCGTAAAACTCCCCGCCGCCGCACATCCGTCATCTAGAATTCTATAGATCAATAGAAAGATAAGACATATACCTGCTAGCGTATAGAAAACCAACGCGGGCCCATGCCCCGCCGAGCTTTCATTCGCAAGGAGTATCAAACCCATGGCATTCCAGACCATCCAGGACGTCGTCAAATTTATCAAGGACGAGGACGTACGTTTCGTCGACGTGCGTTTCACCGACGTCCCCGGCACCGAGAATCACTTCACCATTCCGGCCACCGAGTTTACTGAAGACGCTGCCGAGGCGGGCCTCGCCTTCGACGGTTCCTCCATCCGCGGTTTTACCTCCATCGACGAGTCTGACATGGCCCTCCTGCCGGATCCGGCCACGGCACAGCTCGACCCGTTCCGCATCGAGAAGACGCTCAATATCAAGTTCTTCGTTCACGATCCGCTCACCCTCGAGCCTTTCTCCCGCGACCCGCGCAACGTCGCCCGCAAGGCCGAGGAATACCTGGCATCGACGGGCATCGCGGACACGTGCAACTTCGGTGCCGAGGCCGAGTTCTACCTCTTCGACTCCGTTCGCTACTCCACGGACACCAACACCGGCTTCTACGAGGTCGACTCCAATGAGGGCTGGTGGAACCGCGGCCGCGCCACCAACCTCGACGGCACCCCGAACACCGGCTACAAGACACGCATCAAGGGCGGATACTTCCCGACGGCCCCCTACGACCAGACCACGGACGTCCGCGACGCCATGGTCACCACCCTCCAGGACGCCGGTTTTGCCATCGAGCGCTACCACCACGAGGTCGGCACCGGCGGCCAGCAGGAAATCAACTACCGCTTCAACACGCTGCTCCACGCCGCGGACGACATCCAGTCCTTCAAGTACATCGTGAAGAACACCGCCGTCGCTCATGGCAAGACCGCGACGTTTATGCCCAAGCCGCTCGCCGGCGACAACGGCTCCGGCATGCACGCCCACCAGTCACTGTGGAAGGACGGCTCCCCGCTCTTCTACGACGAGGCCGGCTACGGCGGACTGTCCGATGTCGCCCGTTACTACATCGGCGGCATCCTCCACCACGCCGGCGCCGTCCTCGCTTTCACCAACCCGACGCTCAACTCCTACCACCGTCTCGTCCCTGGTTTCGAGGCCCCCATCAACCTCGTCTACTCGCAGCGCAACCGCTCCGCCGCGGTCCGCATCCCGATCACCGGCTCCAACCCCAAAGCCAAGCGCATCGAGTTCCGCGCTCCGGACCCGTCCGGCAACCCGTACTTCGGCTTCGCCGCGATGATGCTCGCTGGCCTCGACGGCATCAAGAACCGCATCGAGCCCCACGCCCCGGTCGACAAAGACCTCTACGAACTGCCGCCCGCCGAGGCCGCCACCATCCCACAGGCCCCCACCTCCCTCGAGGCCTCCCTCGAGGCTCTGCGCAACGACTCGGACTTCCTCACCGAAGGCGACGTCTTCACCGAGGACCTCATCGACACCTACATCCAGTACAAGTACGACAACGAAATCACCCCGAACCGCATGCGCCCCACCCCGCAAGAGTTCGAGATGTACTTCGACTGTTAATCAGCCGCTCACTCATTCCTTCCTAGCTCCTCCGCGCGGCTCGGCCTTCCCAGGCCCAGCCGCGTTTGTGCTATCAGAAAGAGGTCACCTTACATGACTCCCCACCCCCAGGGCTTATATAACCCGGCCCACGAACACGATTCCTGCGGCGTCGCCTTCATCGCGGACATGTACGGCCGCGCCACCCGCGACATCGTGGACAAGGGCATCCAGGCGCTCATCAACCTCGAGCACCGCGGCGCCGCCGGCGCGGAGCCCAACACCGGCGACGGCGCCGGCATCCTCCTCCAGGTCCCGGACCGCTTCTGCCGTACCGTCGCCGCCGAGCACGGCTTCGACCTCCCCGAGCCCGGCGCGTACGCCACCGGCATCGCCTTCCTGCCACGCCGCCGCATGGCCATGCTCGACGCCAAACGTGAGATCGAGGCCATCGCCCGCGAAGAAGGCGCGACCGTCCTCGGTTGGCGCGAGGTCCCCATCGATCCCTCCGGCCTCGGCGAGATGGCCCGCGAGGCCATGCCCCACTTCGAGCAAATTTTTGTGACTGCAGACGGCACGTCCGGCATCGAGCTCGACCGCGTCATGTTCTTCCTCCGCAAGCGCTGCGAACGCGAGCTCGGCACGAAGAACGGCGAGGACACCATCTACTTTCCCTCGCTCTCGGCACGCACCATCGTCTACAAGGGCATGCTCACCACCCCGCAGCTCGCCCACTTCTACGCCGATCTGCGCCACCCCGACATGGAAACCGCCATCGCGCTCGTCCACTCGCGCTTTTCCACCAACACCTTCCCGTCCTGGCCGCTGGCCCATCCGTTCCGCCTCGTCGCGCACAACGGCGAGATCAACACTGTCAAGGGCAACGAGAACTGGATGCGCGCCCGCGAGTCCCTCATTCGCTCCGCGCAGCTCGGCCCACTCGATCGCGTCCTGCCCATCTGCGCTCCCTCCGGCTCGGACACGGCACTCTTCGACGAGGCCCTCGAGCTTCTCCACCTCGGCGGGCGCTCCCTGCCGCACGCCGTCATGATGATGGTCCCGCAGGCCTGGGAGCACGCAGACGTCATCGACCCGCAGCTGCGCGACTTCTACGAGTACCACTCCTGTCTCATGGAGCCCTGGGACGGCCCCGCCGCCATCGCCTTTACGGACGGTACCGTCGTCGGCGCGGTCCTCGACCGCAACGGACTGCGACCGGGACGCATCTGGGTCACGGATGACGGCCTCGTCGTCATGGCATCGGAGGCGGGCGTGCTCGACATTGAGCCGGGGCGCATCGTCAAGCGCACGCGCGTCCAGCCCGGCCGCATGTTCCTCGTGGACACCCAGGCTGGCCGTATCGTCGAAGACGAGGAAATCAAGCATCAACTCGCCACCGCCGCGCCCTACGGCGAGTGGATTCGCGAGAACTTCGTGCACATCGAGGATCTGCCGCAGACCGCGTACCGTTACATGCCTCACAACCGCGTGGTCCTGCGCCAGCGCGTCTTTGGCATCACCGAGGAAGACGTCGAGCTCATCATCGAGCCCATGGCCCGCACCGGTGCTGAGGCCATCGGCTCCATGGGCACGGACACGCCCATCGCAGCGCTGTCCAACCGCCCGCGCATGCTCTTCGATTTCTTTGCTCAGCGCTTCGCCCAGGTGACCAACCCGCCTCTCGACTCCATCCGCGAGAAGAACATCACCTCGATGTTCACCCTGCTCGGAGCCCAGTCGGACGTGCTTAACCCCGATGCCACCGCCGCGCGCCGTATCCACCTCGACGGCCCCATCCTCGACAACGACGCGTTGACCACCCTCGTCCACGCCAATGACCACGGCGAGGCCGAGCCTTTCGATGCCGCCGTCATCTCTGGCCTCTACCCCGTCGCCCACCACGGCAGGGGCCTGCGCGAGGCCATCGACCGCGTGCGCCGCGAGGTCTCCGCCGCCATCGCGGACGGCACAACGCTCATTATTCTCTCCGACCGCGAGTCCGACGAGCGCTTCGCGCCCATCCCCTCCCTGCTGCTCACCTCCGCCGTGCACCAGCACTTGGTCGCCGAGCGCACCCGCACCCGTGCCTCGCTCATCATCGAGTCCGGCGACGCCCGCGAAGTCCACCACCTGGCCATGCTCATCTCCTTTGGCGCGGACGCCATCAATCCGTACATGGCGTTCGAGACCATCGACGAACTGCGCATGAAGGGCCAGCTCGGCGACCTCACGCTGTCCGAAGCCTGCGCCAACTACATCAAGGCTGCCACGACCGGCGTGCTCAAGGTCATGTCCAAGATGGGTATTGCCGCCGTGTCCTCCTACCGCGGCGCGCAGCTCGCGGACGTCACGGGCCTGCGCCAGGAACTCCTCGACGAATACTTCGGCGGCATCAAGTCGCCCATCGCCGGCATCGGCCTGGACGACATCGCGGCCGACGTCGAGGCCCGCCACCGCGGCGCCTTCCTGCCGCGTCCCGAGGAGAACGCTCACCGCGAGCTCGAGCTCGGCGGCGAGTACAAGTGGCGCCGCGAAGGCGAGTTCCACCTGTTTAACCCGGAGACCATCTTCAAGCTCCAGCACGCCACGCGCACGGGCCAGTACCGCATCTTCAAGGACTACACCCGCGCCGTCAACGACCAGACCGAGCGGCTTGCGACCATCCGCGGTCTCATGGAGTTCGCGCCCGACCGCCCGCCGATTTCCGTCGACGAGGTCGAGCCCGTCGCCGATATCGTGCAGCGCTTCTCTACGGGTGCCATGTCCTACGGCTCCATTTCCGCGGAGGCCCACGAGACCCTCGCCATCGCCATGAACCGCCTCCACGCCATGTCGAATTCCGGCGAGGGCGGCGAGGACGCCTCCCGCTTCGACATCGAGCCTAACGGCGATTGGCGTCGCTCGGCCATCAAGCAGGTTGCCTCCGGCCGCTTCGGCGTAACCAGCCACTACCTGAACAATTGCACGGACATCCAGATCAAGATGGCCCAGGGCGCCAAGCCCGGCGAGGGCGGCCAGCTCCCGCCGCACAAGGTTTACCCCTGGATCGCCGAGGTCCGCATCACCACCCCGGGCGTCGGGCTCATCTCCCCGCCGCCGCACCACGACATCTACTCCATCGAGGACTTAGCCCAGCTCATCTACGACCTCAAGTCCGCGAACCCGAATGCGCGCATCCACGTCAAGCTCGTCGCCGAGCAGGGCATCGGCGCCGTCGCCGCGGGCGTGTCCAAGGCACACGCGGACGTCGTTCTCGTCTCCGGCCACGACGGCGGCACTGGCGCCTCGCCGCTCACCTCGCTCAAACACGCCGGCGGCCCGTGGGAGCTTGGCCTTGCCGAGACGCAGCAGACCCTTCTGCTCAACGGTCTGCGAGACCGCATCCGCGTCCAGTGCGACGGCCAGCTGAAAACCGGCCGCGACGTTGTCATCGCCGCGCTCCTCGGTGCCGAGGAGTTTGGTTTCGCCACCGCCCCGCTCGTCGTCGAAGGCTGCATCATGATGCGCGTGTGTCACCTCGATACCTGCCCCGTCGGCATCGCGACCCAGAACCCTGAGCTCCGTAAGAAGTTCACGGGCCGCGCCGAGCACGTGGTCAACTTCTTCACCTTCATCGCCCAGGAGGTCCGCGAGTACCTGGCACAGCTCGGCTTCCGCTCCATCGACGAGGCCGTCGGCCAGTCCCAGGTCCTGCGCCAACGTGCCGATGCCCCCACTCCCCGCACCGGTGCTCTCAACCTCGCGCCCATCTTCGAGCGCGTCGAGAACCCGCACTTCCGCAACCAGAACCTGCGCCAGACCCGCACGCAGGAGCACGGCCTCGAGTCCGCGCTCGACAACCAGCTCATCGTCGACTCGCAGCTGACCATCGATGCCGCCGCTGCAAAAACCTCCGCCAACGCCCCGTCCTGGATGTCCGCGACGGAAAACCCCACCGTCCTCCTCGAGCGCACCGTGTCCAACCGCGACCGCTCCGTTGGCACCATGCTCGGCTCGCGCATCACGCGCGCCGCCGGTAAGAACGGCCTGCCGCAGGACACCATCACCGTGCGGCTCACCGGCTCGGCCGGCAACTCCTTCGGCGCGTTCATCCCTGCTGGCCTCACCCTCGACCTCGTCGGCGACGCCAACGACTTCGTGGGCAAGGGCCTGTCCGGCGGCCGGATTATCGTCCGCCCCGACGCGGCCACCCCGCGCCAGCTCCGCCACAACCCGGACATCATCGCCGGCAACGTCACCGCCTACGGCGCGACCTCCGGTACCCTCTTCATCCGCGGCGCCGTGGGCGAGCGCTTCTGCGTTCGCAACTCGGGTGCCACCGCCGTCGTCGAGGGCATCGGCAACCACGGCTGCGAATACATGACCGGTGGCCGCGTCGTCATCCTTGGCGAGGTCGGCGACAACTTCGGCGCTGGCATGTCCGGCGGCATCGCCTATGTGCTGCGCACTGCGGACCTGGAGCAAAAGCTCAACCGTGACGTGGCTGGGGGCATCGAAAAGCTCGGCCCTGAAGACATCGAATTCCTCTCCGGCATCCTCGCCGAGCACATCGCCCTCACCGGCTCGACCACCACGGCGCGACCGCAGGACCTCGTCAAGATCGTCCCGCCGCCGTACCGCCACGTCCTCGACATCATCGACGTCGCCGAGCGCGACGGCCGCAACCCCAACGAAGCAATCATGGAGGCAGTGAAGTAATGGCTGACCCACACGGATTCCAAAAATTCAATCGCGCCGAGCCGGCTCACCGCCCTGTGCCACTGCGCCTGCTCGACTTCCGCGAGGTCTATGAGGCCGCGCCCGCTGGCCAGATCCAACAGCAAGCCACCCGCTGCATGGACTGCGGCGTACCGTTCTGCCACGAAGGCTGTCCGCTGGGCAACATCATTCCCGAGTGGAACGACCTCGTGCGCCAGGACCGCTGGCGCGAGGCCTACGACCGCCTCCACGCGACAAATAACTTCCCGGAGTTTACCGGCCGCCTGTGCCCTGCTCCCTGCGAGGGCGCGTGCGTACTCGGTATCAACGACGACGCGGTGACCATCAAGAACGTTGAGCTCGCCATCGTCGAGCGCGCCTGGGAGGAGGGCTGGATTGAGCCCATCCGCCCGACCATGGACACCGGCATACGCGTCGCCGTCGTCGGCTCCGGCCCGGCTGGCCTGGCCGCAGCGCAACAGCTTACGCGATCCGGCCACGCCGTCACGGTCTTCGAGCGCGACGACCGGCTGGGCGGGCTCATGCGCTACGGCGTGCCCGAGTACAAGATGAACAACCAATGGATCGACCGCCGTCTCGAGCAGATGCGCGCCGAAGGCACCGAGTTCCGCACCGGCGTCTCCCCCACCGCCGCGGACCTCTCTGCTTTCGATGCCGTCGTACTCGCCACCGGCACTCCCGTCGCCCGCGACCTGCCGGTCGAGGGCCGTGAACTCGACGGCATCTTCCCGGCGATGGAGTACCTCACCTGGCAGAACCGCGTGAATGAGGGCGACTATGAGTCGTCCGCCATTTCGGCCAAGGGCAAGAAGGTCGTCATCATCGGCGGCGGCGACACGGGCACGGACTGTTTCGGCACCGCACTGCGCCAGGGCGCCAAGTCCGTCACGCAGTTCGACATCCGCCCGCGCGCCCCGCGCCACCGCGCTGCGTCCACGCCGTGGCCGATGTACCCGCTGCTCTACCGCACTGCCACCGCGCACGAGGAAGGCGAGTACGTTGTCACCGGCGACGAGTCCGCCGCCGAAATCGAAGCCCTGGGCCTGGCCACCCGCGTCCCCGGTTCGGAATTGGGCTCGCGCATCTACTCCGTCAACACGGTGTCCTTCCACGGCACCGACGGCCGCGTGTCCTCCCTGCGCGGCAACGAAGTCGAGGTCGTCGACGGCCGCCGCCAGCCCATGGAAGACACTGACTTCGAGATGGACGCCGACCTCGTCCTCATCGCCCTCGGCTTCGCCGGCGGCGAGCGCTCCGGTCTCGTCCACGAACTCGGCGTCGCTTTCGATGAGCGCGGCCGCATGGTCCGCGACTCGGAGTACCGCGCCCAAGTCAAGCCGCTGTTTCCCGGCTTCAAGCCCAAGGTCTACGTCGCCGGCGACAACGGCCGCGGCCAATCGCTTATCGTCTGGGCCATCGCCGAGGGCCGCGCCGCCGCAGCCGCCGTCGACGCGGATCTCATGGGTGAGACCAACCTCCCCATCGCCGTGACCCCGCGGACGAAGCCGCTGGCGGTCTAACCTTCTCGCCCTGCGCAGTCATGCTGTTTCCTTTATGATGAGCCGCATGACTGCCTCGGGGAGAGGGCGGCACTGGAAGCTCGGGGACTTTCGCCGTACCGAATCTGGACTCATCCTCCCGCGTGATCAAACGCATATTCCGGACAGCCGTGGGGTGATCTCCCGTGCCGTTCGGCGCGGAACCCTCACGCGTATCAATCGCAGCGTGTATTTCCCTACCGCAGAGGTTCCCACCTCGGACTGGGAGAAATATCCACTCTTCGCGCACTCCTTCGCAGCGCGCGGACGCCTCCTCGCTGGGAATGCCGCTGCGGCGGTGGTCGGGCTCTGGCGGCTCGAAGCTTTTCCAACCCGGGTCGAGACCTATTGTGCCCCAACTACGACAAAAGACCCCTATGAGTTGCCGCTCTATAGCGCTGTACCTGCTTCTCATTACTGCGACTACAACGGCGCACTCATCACCATCCCGGCACGCACGGTTGTTGACCTTTACCGCCTCTACGGACATACCGCGGCGCTCATCGCGCTGTGTTGCTTTATGTCACGCGTACCTACTGCCTATAGCGACATTGTCCAGTGCGCCAGGGAATGCCGAGACTTAGGGATCAAAAAGCTCGACGGCATCGAAGACATGATTGCCTTGACCGCCCCTCCCCTTCGTCTCGACTCTGCCTTGGAAGCAATCTTCTACGCACAATGCACTGCGAACAATGACTTTCGCGTCACCCCTCAAGCCTCCTTCACCGTGCGCGGACGCACCTACCGAGTGGACTTCCGAGTCAATGACACGCCCATCGTTGTCGAGCTCGATGGCAAAGGAAAATACGGGACGTTTTCCGCGGACCAGGCGTTCAACCTCGACCGCGAAAAGCGTCGTTCCGATGCCCTCTATTCCGAGCACGGGCTTATCATTCTCCGCTTCGGCTACCGCGACGTCGTCTCTGGCGAAGCCTACCGGGCCGTGTCCGCACGGGTCCGTGAGTTCCGCGGGCAGAATTCCTAGCTTTGGGTTTATGGCGCTTCAGGGCCTCCGACTCAGCCCAAACCGCCACAAAACCAAAGCCAGCCCCGCACACGAGGCGGAGCTGGCTTGAAACAGGACGAGTTACCGTGAGCGCTTCACGAAGCCCACCCGCGGCCGGAAACCCTGCGGATGCTTCATCTGCGCCACCGCGTCCGCAATGATCATGCGGTGCCGAGCGTGGACGCTCTGCGGCAGCTTTGCCACGGAGAACCAGGCAGCGTCGAGGTTCTCGTCGTCGGAGACCACGGGCTCCGCGCCGTCGGGCACGGACAGGCGCAGCGCGGTGTCGATGAACGTGCACTGGTCGCCATTGGGATAGGTCACGGGGTCCGTCTTTCCGGAGCCAAGGAGCGCCTCGACGCGGGCCTCCAGGCCGACCTCCTCGAGGACCTCGCGTACGGCGGTCTCCCCGATATCCTCACCGGGCTCAGAGATCCCGGCCACAGGCGCCCAGGTGCCGGTATCGGCGCGACGCGTGAGCAGCACCGACGGCACTTCCCACACCGCGGCGCCCATTGGAACGTCGCGCAGGATGACAGCGGTCACGCCCGGCAGGTGCAGCGGCTCGTGCCCGATCTTCGAGCGCAGACGGAGGACGAAATCAGGCGTTGGCATCGTTGGTCTTCTCTGCGGAGTCGGGCGCCTTCTTCGCGGCGGCCTCCTCGTCCATTTCCTTGACCTGCTTCATGTCGCGGATGAACTTCTCCGGGTCGAACTCGGTGAAGTACTCGGGCCCGGCGAATTGTTCCTGTGCCATGGTTTAGACCTCCGTGGTGTCGATGGATGTGGTGATGAAATCCTTGACGGCGGCGACGTCGTTGGGAAGATCCGTGACGTGGCGCTCGGCGTCGAGAATGCCTTCGAAGCGTGCCGGGGACGGCGGGACGGTGCCGATGGCTTCCTCGATAGTGTCCGCGAACTTGACCGGCAGGGCCGTTTCGAGGCAGACGATGGGGGTTGCGATGGCATCGGCAGCTTGGGCGTCGCGCGCGGCCTTGATGCCGTCCGCAGTGTGCGGATCAACGAGGTAGTTGTAGCGCTCGTGCACGTCCTTGATGGTCGCCAGGCGGTCGGCGTGGGTCGAGCGGCCCGAGGTGAAGCCGTACTCGTCGCGCGCGGCAGCCAATTCCGCGGCGGAGACAGAAAAGCCCCCCTCCTTGACCTTCGTGCCAAAGAGATCCGCGGTGCGTGCGGCGTCGCGGCCGGTGAGGTCGAAGACGAAACGCTCGAAGTTCGAGGCGCGGGAGATGTCCATGGACGGCGAGGACGTCGCCATGGTCTCGGACGCGGGGCGCGGGCGGTAGTTGCCGGTGCGGAAGAACTCGTCGAGCACGTCATTCTCGTTCGTCGCGACGATGAGACGGTCGATGGGCAGGCCCATCTGGCGCGCGATGTGGCCCGCACAGATATCGCCGAAGTTGCCGGTCGGCACGGAAAACGAGACTTTCTCTTCGTTGGAGGAGGTCACGCGCAGGTAGCAGTTGACGTAGTAGACGACCTGGGCCATGAGACGCGCCCAGTTGATGGAGTTCACGGCGCCGATGGCGTACGTGGATTTAAACTCCGCGTCGGCGGAGACGGCCTTGACCACGTCCTGGCAGTCGTCGAAGACGCCGTCCAAAGCGATGTTGAAGATATTCGGGTCGTCGAGGCCGAACATCTGGGCCTGCTGGAACGGGGTCATGCGGCCGGCCGGGGTGAGCATGAACACGCGGATGCCGCGGCGCCCGCGCATGGCGTACTCGGCAGACGAGCCGGTATCGCCCGAGGTCGCGCCCAGTATGTTGAGCGACGCGTCGCGGCGGCCGAGCTCGTATTCGAAGAGCTCGCCCAAAAGCTGCATGGCCATGTCCTTGAACGCCGCGGTGGGGCCTTCGGACAGGTGGCCGACCCAGAGCCCATCCCCCAAAGAAGTGACGGGGACGATCTCCTCCGCGGCGAACTTCGGAGTGGTGTACGCACGCGCGGCAATCGCCTCGATGTCCGCTGCGGGAATGTCGTCGATGAAGAGCTTGAGCACCTCGGCGGCGAGCGCCGAATAGCCGCCGTCGGCGAGCACGGAGCGCCACTCATCCAGCATGGACGAGGTAATCGTCGGATACTCCGACGGCAGATACAGGCCGCCATCAGGGGCAAGTCCGCCTAGAAGGATGTCCGTAAACTTGGCTGGGGTGCGTTCTTCATTGCGCGTCGAAATATAATCCACCCCTAACACCATAGTGGGCGGGGCGTACACTTCACACCCATGTCGGAAGAAAAGTCGGTCCCGAACCCCCGCGAAGTCATCACCACGAAGGCGCTGTGGGTGTGGGTCGCCGCGATGGCGGTCTACACCATGGCGATTACCGGCCGTACCTCTTTCGGCGTCGCGAGCCTCGATGCCATCGAGCGTTTCGACTCCACCGCCGGCGCCATCGCCGTGTTTACCTCCATCCAGGTGGGCACGTATGCGCTGGCGCAGATTCCCACGGGCGTCGCCATCGATAAATTCGGCCCGCGCGCGATGCTCGTCGCCGGTGCGCTCATCATGGGCATCGGCCAGGTTGTCCTCGGCTTTACCAGTAATTATTGGGTCGCGGTCGCAGCGCGCGTGCTCATCGGCGCCGGCGATGCGACGGCGTTCCTGTCAGTCATGCGCATCCTGCCCTATTGGTTCCCGCTGCACCGCACGCCGATGTTCACGCAGATCACGAGCGCCTTGGGCCAGCTGGGCCAGTTCATCTCCGCGATTCCTTTCCTCTGGTACCTCGGCGTGACTGGGTGGACCACGGCGTTTGTCACACTCGGCGCGGTGGGCATCCTCGTCGCGCTCGCAGCCTCGGTCGCCGTCGCGGACTCCCCGGAGAAGCTCGGCATTCTTCCCGCCGCCGCGCCTTCCGATGCCCCCATTCCCAGCCTCCGTGCCCGCCTCGCCGCCGTCGTCACCTCGGCAACGGCGTGGAACTGCTTCTTCATCCACTTCTCGGGCATGCTCGCCGCTCCGGTCTTCGTCATGATGTGGGGCATGCCCATGATGACGCAAGCCATGGGGCTTTCCGATGCCGCCGCCGGCATCGTGCTCACCCTGAATACCGTCTTCATGGTGCTCTCGGGCCCGATCCACGGGCGTATCTCTGCTCGGCTGTCGGGCGTGCGCGACTGGGTGGCGCTCGCTTTCGCGGCAACCCACATCGTGTGCTGGGCACTGTTCTTCGCGACGGGCACGCCGCGCGGCTTCTGGGTCGTCGTGGTCATGATGTTCGTCATGGCACTGCTGCAGCCGGTGTCGAATTACGGGTTCGACAAGATCCGCGAGCGCCTGCCGCATGACGTTGTGGCGACGGCGACGGGCCTGGCGAATATGGGCGGCTTCGTCGCGGGCATGCTCGGCGCACAGATCATGGGCATGGTCTTAAGCTCGCGTGGCATGGAGTGGGCGGACTTCCGCCACGGAGCGCTCGCGGTGCTGGGCGTGTGGCTCTTCGGCCTGGCGGGCATCGTGGTCACGCACTTCGTGGAGAAGCGCTGCCAGCCGCATGCGCCGCGCCGCGTGAAGATTATCGCCATCGAAGACGACGCTGCTGAAGACGCGGTTTAAGACTCAGAAGCTTCCGGGGCCTCGCCGGAGTCCAGGACAACGAGCGGCGACTCTCCGCCGGTGATAAGGCCTTGGTCGTAGGCCTTGAGCACGGCGCGAGCCTCGAAGGCGGTGAGCTCGCCGCGGCCCACGGCCTGTTCCATGCGCGAGATGAGCACGTCGCGCGACTCCGCGGTGTCCGGCGCGGGAGACTGCGCCGGGTCGTGCAGCGGGCTGTGTGTGAACACACCCAGGCGATCAAGGACCGTGACGAGGTTGGAGCTTATCGTGTCCGTATTCGTGGAGCTGCCGCTGAGCTCCGCGACGGCCTCACCCACGGTCTGGGCGCCGGCGGGCGCGCGGTCGCGCAGGTAGAACCACAGTCCCAGGCCCACAACGGCGACCACAACGAAAACAGACAGCGCCGCGTTGATGAAACGTCGCGACATCTAGCGCGCCTCGTTTTCGCCGAAGCCGGGGGTGCGCGGCGGATTCTGGCGGCCGCTCAAAATATCGATGACGGAGCGAATGGCGGCCTCCCCCACCGGTCCGACGTGTCCGACCGGGTTCGAGTGCTGCGAGGCGTCCGGCGTCGCAGGGCGCGGGGCCTCCTGCGTGGCGGCGGGCTCGGCGACGGTAAGCACGAGCTCCGTGCCGTCGAGGCTCACGCGGCCCTCGCCGCCGATACCCCCGGCGTGCGCCGCTGCGAGCAGCGCCTCCAGGTCTGCAACATTCGCCGAAGAAAGATCCAAGCGCAGGGTCAAAGCCATGGGGTGGTCCGTCCGCCTTCCGTGTTTCAAGTGACTTATCTAGCCTAGGCCGCGCGAGGGGGCGCTGCCTAGAGATAAGGGGGCATCGGCAGGCTATTGCCAGGAAACCCGCAGCTAGAACGGACCTTCCTCGTGCTCGAGGGACTCGGGCTCGCCCCAGAAGACCTCATCGACAACACGGCGGGCGTGCCGCGTGGTCTTGAGATAATGGTCGAGGTAGCCCTGGTTGTCCTCCGGGGCCCAGCCGGAGGCGCCGGCGACCTGCGCGAGCTGCGGGCCTGGCGGCGGCAGCTGGTCCACGCGCTTGCCGCGCACGAGCACGAGCGCGTTGCGCACGTCGGTGGCCAGGCACCACGCCTCGCGCAGCGCGCTCACCTTCGCAGCGGGCAGAATCTCGTGGGTCTCAAGCGCGTCGAGCGTGCCCAGCGTCGAGGGATTGCGCAGCTCCGGGCATTCGTGGGCGTGCATCATGATGAGCAGCTGCACGGTCCATTCGATGTCCGTGAGTCCGCCGCGGCCGAGCTTGGGGTGCGTATTGCGGTCCGCGCCGCGGGGCAGGCGCTCGTTATCCACGCGGGCTTTCATGCGCCGGATGTCACGGATCGTGGACTCGGAGGCGCCGCCCGCCGGGTAGCGGAAACCGTCGATGAGCTCCATGAACTGGGAGCCGACCTCCTCGTCACCGGCGATGAATGCGGCGCGCAGGAGCGCCTGCATCTCCCAGGCTTCGCCCCACTCGCGGTAGTAGCGCTCGTAGGAGGCGATGGTGCGCACGACAGGACCGGAGCGGCCCTCGGGGCGCAGGCCCAGGTCGACCTCGAGCGGCGGGTCGCCCGAGGGCTTGGCCAGCCGGCGGCGCAGACCGTCGACGATGGTGACGGCCCACTTCACGGCGGTGGTCTCGTCGACGGGGTCGCCGGTCTCGGGGTCGACGGCATCCTCGGCGGGCTCGGCGACGAACATGACGTCCGCGTCCGAGCCAAAGCCGAGCTCCATGCCGCCCAGGCGGCCCATGCCGATAACCGCGATGCGCGCGGGCGGGCGTGGGAAGTCCGCGTCCTCGGGTGCCTTATGGGCGCCCTGCCAGCCGCGGATCTCGGCACGCAGCGCGGCCTCGAGCACGGAGTTCCACACTGTGGACAACTCGAGACAGACCTCGCGCACGTCCATGAAGCCGAGCAGGTCCGCGGCCGCGACACGCGCGAGCTCGATGCGGCGCAGTGAACGTGCGACGGCGACGGCTTTATCCGGATCCGCGTGGCGCTTAGTCGAGCGCACGAGCGCGGTGGACACCTGCTGCGGCGAGGTCTCGAGCAGCTTGGGTCCGGTCGCGCCGTCCGAGAGCTGTTTGACGACGTCGGGCGCGGAAATGATGAGCTCGGCGGCGTACGGCGAGGTGCCGAGGATATGCATGAGGCGCTGGCCCACGATGCCCTCGTCGCGGAGCATGCGCAGGAACCACGTCGCGTCGTAGGCGGCCTCGGACAAGCGGCGGTAGTTGAGCAGGCCGGCGTCGGGGTCCGCGGCCTCGGCAAGCCAGCCCATGAGCGTGGGCAGCAAAATGGCCTGGATGCGGGCCTTGCGCGAGGACCCTGTGGCCAACGCGGTGAGGTGCTCGAAGGCGCGGTCCGGGAACGTGTAGCCGAGTGCTGCGAGCTGCAGCTTCGCCGAGGCCGGCGAGAGCTTGAGCGTATCCGAGTCGAGATTGACCACCGAATGCAGAAGCGGCCGGTAGAACAGGCGCGAGTGCAGATCATTGACGAGCACGCGGATTTCTTTGAGGCGCTTCGCGAGCGCCTGGGAGGCGGACTGCGCGCCGTCCGGGTTGAACCCGGCGACGGTCGCGAGCCATTGCCATGCGACGGCGTCGCCCTCCTCCGGTAGCAGGTGAGTGCGGCGGAAGCGCTCGAGCTGGAGGCGGTGCTCGAGCAGGCGCAGGAACTCGTAGGCCTCGATGAGCTGGTGGCCATCCTCGCGGCCGACGTAACCTGCGGCGACCAGCGCCTCGAGCGCCTCGATCGTATTGAGCACGCGCAGCGACTCATCCGAGCGGCCGTGCACGAGCTGGAGGAGCTGCACTGCGAATTCGACGTCGCGCAGGCCGCCCGTGCCGAGCTTGAGCTCGCGGGTCTTCAGCTCCGGAGGGACGTTGTCCAGCACGCGTCGGCGCATGGCTTGAACGTCCTCGACGAAGGAGTCGCGCAGGGAGGCCTCCCACACCATCGGTTTGACGGCCGCGATGTAGTCCTCGCCCAGCGGCAGGTAGCCCGTCTGCACGCGGGCCTTGAGCTGCGCCTGAAACTCCCAGGTCTCCGCCCAGCGCCTGTAATACGTCACGTGCGAATCAAGCGTGCGCACGAGCGCGCCGGACTTGCCCTCCGGCCGCAGGTTCGCGTCGACCTCAAAGAAGCACGCGGAACCAATCCGATTGAATTCCGCCGCGACGCGCGTAATCCGCGGGGTGGCCTCGGAGCCGACGAAGATAACGTCCACGTCCGAGATGTAATTGAGCTCGTTCGCGCCGCACTTGCCCAAGGCCATGACGGCCAGCTGGGCGTCGAGCGGAGCCTCGTCATAGACGACGCGGACGGCGACGGCTAACGCTGCGGTAAGGGCGGCATCGGCAAGCCCTGTGGTCAGCCGCGTGACCTCGCGGAACGGGACTTCGGGCTGGGCCACGGTCTGCCCCTTGCGGGAGTGCAGCGTGCCGGCCAGGTCGTGCGCGGCCAGGCGCATGACGAGCGTGCGGTAGGTGGACTTGAGCAAAATCTTGGCCTCGCGGATGCCCGCGACGTAGGTGCCGGGCCCGCTCAAGCTTGCCGATGCCCCATCCGGCCGCGTCAGCTCCGTCTCATAGGCCGCAGGGCGTGCCTCGATGGCGCCGAGCATCTCTTGGTAGAACTCCGCGACGGTGGGCAGCGGCTTGGCGAGTTCGTGCCACAGCTCGGGGTTCGCGGCGAGGTGATCGCCCAGCGCCGTGGAGCCGCCGAGGAGGGCGAGGACACGCACGCGCAGGGCCTCGTCAGCGCGCATGGCGGGCTCGAGCTCGGGGGCGGCGTCGTGGATGCGCATGAGGGTATTGAGCGCGACGTCCGCGTTACCGCAGGCCGCGAGCGTCCACAGCAGCGGAATGGTCTCCTCGGTGGTCCAGCCGAGTTCTTCGAGGTCTTGCGCCGCGGTGGGACGAGTAAGCCCCAGCGTGGCGGGTGAGGGAATCTTCGCCATAGCTTAGAAGTCCAGGTTGGTGTGCAGCTCGGAGGTGGTGATCTGCGCCTGGTAGCGGTGCCATTCGTCCCACTTGGAACGCAGGAAGAATTCGAAGACGTGCTCGCCGAGGATGTCCGCCATGAACTCGGAGCGCTCGAAGACGCGCAGCGCTTGGTCGAGCGAGGTGGGCAGATCCTTGTAGCCCATCGCGCGGCGCTCGCGGCGGGTGAGCGAATGGACGTCGTCCTCGGCCGGCTCGCCCAGCTCGTAGCCTTCGCGGATACCCTTGAGCCCCGCGGCAAGGATGACGGCGTAGCCCAGGTACGGGTTCATGAGCGCGTCGATATTGCGCACTTCCACCCGGCGCGACTCCGCCTTTCCCAGGCGATACGTGGGCACGCGCACGAGCGCCGAACGGTTGGACACGCCCCATGTCGCCGAACCCGGCGCCTCGTTGCCGAACATCAAACGCTTATAGGAGTTGACCCACTGGTTGGTCACGGCGGTCATCTCCGTGGCGTGCTCGAGGATGCCCGCGATGAACTGCTTCGCCGTCGTAGACAGCGCGAACTCGTCATCCGGATCGTGGAAGGCGTTCGTCTCTCCCTCAAACAACGAGAAGTGCGTATGCATGCCGTTGCCCGGGTGCTCCTCGAAAGGCTTGGGCATAAACGTCGCGCGAATGCCCTGGTTGGTGGCCACACGTTTAATAACGAAGCGGAAGGTCATAATGTGATCCGCCATGGTGAGCAAGTCCGCGTGCCGCAGGTCGATCTCCTGCTGCCCTGGCGCTGTCTCATGGTGGCTCATCTCCGTGGAGATGCCCATCTCTTCCAGCGCCAGCATCGCATACGAGCGGAAACGCGGCGCGGTGTTCTGGCTCGCCTGGTCGAAGTAGCCGCCGTTATCCGTGGGCTTCAACTTGCCCGTCTCTTTGAGCTCCTTAAGCAGGAAGAACTCAATTTCCGGCGAGGCCTTGACGCTAAAGCCATCCGCCGCGGCGTCCGCGACCTGGCGGCGCAGAATCTGGCGCGGGTCCACGAGCGAGGCCTGACCGTCCGGCTGCTGGATATCACAGAACATACGCGCCGACTGCAGGTTGGGATCGTCCTGGTCAAACGGAAGAATCTGGAACGTGGACGGGTCCGGAAGCGCGATGGTGTCCGACTCCGAAATGCGCGAAAAACCTTCCACCGAGGAGCCATCGAAGCCGATGCCCTCCTCAAATGCGTCCTCCAACTCCGAGGGGCTGATGACCACGGACTTCAAGCCGCCCAAAATATCGGTAAACCACAGGCGGATGAAGTGAATATCGCGCTCCTCGACGGTGCGCAGGACAAACTCGTGTTGGCTATTCATGCCCTTCACTCTAGCGGAGCTGCCAACTCTATTGGGCAGTACTTTTCATCCGCTTTGCCCAGCTCACCAGAGCATCTCGGGGGTAGCCCGCGGGGGTGTCTCGCCTCATTCATGTCCACGCACCATGCGAGTCTAAGCGCACTCCGTTAGAACACTCTTACTAAAACCACTCAAGGAGAACGCCATGATGAGCCCCACCACCATCGTCGACGACATCGTCATCGCCGCCCTGCGCGGCTGGACCCCAGACGACCTATTCCACATCCTCGGCCCTGCCATCCATCCTTTAGCCCACCGTGCTGCCATCCGCGTGCCCGCGCGCGTAGCCTCGCCCTACCTGCGCGCCGCCTGGCTCAGGTTACTGCCACCCGCCGATCCCTTCTACGACGTGGGTCTTCTACCCTCCTGGCATGCGGAGCTCACCTCCCTCAAGGTGCTCCGCGACGTCGAACTCCTCACCCCACCCACGACGCCCGAATCCGACCCCGCCGCCAAGATCCGCCGCAAGATCGAGGCCCTCCTGCGCAAGGCCGAGTCCACCGAATTCGAAGAGGAGGCCGACGCACTCATCGCCCGCGCCCAGTCCCTGCGCCAGTCCCACCGCCTCACTGAGGCCCTGCAGGATCCCCATGCCGCCCCCATCACCCGCCGCGTCTATCTCGACGCCCCGTACGTCAAGCACAAGTTCAGCCTGCTCGCCGCAGTCTGCTACGCCAACGGCGTCACCGGCGTGCTCATCGACTCCCGCGGGCTGGTCTCGCTCATCGGCACCGCAAGCGACCTCGACCATGTCATCGATCTCCACGCTTCACTCGCCCGCCAGTGCGAGCATTTCCTCACGTCCTCCCCCGGCGCTGCCGAGGCCAAGCGCACCCGCACCACCGCCGCCTACCGCCGCAGCTTCCGCCTGTCCTACGCCACTCGCATTGGCGACCTGCTGCAGGAGGCGAACTCATACGACCCCACGTCCGACTCCGCCGTGTCTTGTGAGGATGCGAACTCCTCGTCCACGGACCTCGCTGCCGTGGCTTCGCAGGCACTGCCCGTCCTCGCCCGCCGCCTGACCGCAGCCGAGGAAACCCGCGACCGTCTCTTCCCTCACCTGTCGACCCTCTCGCTCTCGGCGACGCACCTCGACGGATTGCATGACGGCATCGCCGCCGCTGAAGCTGCACGCTTGGGCGGCGATTCAGCCGGACTCGACGCGCGCCAGCGTGCGCTGACCGCGTAACCTCAGTCGCGCACCGTTATGGACCATTTTCTACCCCTAAAAGGTAGGATCAGGCCCAGAAGGACATCCACACGTCGAGAAAAAGGAAAGAGTAGATGGCCATTACCAGTGCCCTCGAAATCGAGGCCAAATTCGCAGTCGACAGCTCCGCCGAGCTGCCGGATCTCACCACGCTGCCTGAGATCGGCTCTGTCGCCCGCGAGGAGCACCACGAGCTCTCCGCCATCTACTTTGATACCCCGGACCTGCGTCTCACCCGCGCCAAGATGACGCTGCGTCGCCGCACCGGCGGCAACGACTCCGGCTGGCACATCAAGACCCCCACCGCCGCTGGCCGCCAAGAACTCCACGCCCCGCTCGATGACGCCGCGGACGGCAACTACATCGTCCCCGCCGAGCTGCTCGCCGAAATCCGCTCGCTCGTGCGCAACCTCCCCCTCAAGCCCATCGCTCAGGTGGACAATAAGCGCACCGAGATCACCTACGCGGACCCCGAAGGCAACCCCGTCGTCGAGTTCTGTGACGACCATGTCACCGCCAAGTCCTTCCTGCCCGCCGGCAAGGAGACCCGCTGGCGCGAGTGGGAAGTCGAGCTCACCGGCGTCGCCGCCGAGGCCGCCGCCCAGGCCGCCGAGGCTCCCGCAGCCGACGCCCCGGCTCCCGCGAACCTGCTCCAGCTGTGCTCCGAGGCGCTCATCGCCGCCGGTGCCTTCCCGTCTAAGTCCCCGTCGAAGCTGGCCACCGCGCTGGGCGACTCCGTGGACAACGTGCCGCTGCCGCCGAGCATGCGCGAGTCCACCGTCGAGCCGGGCTCCGCCGCCGCGGCCGTCATCGCCGCACTGCAGACCAACCGCGACAAAATCATCGAGTACGACCCCAAGGTCCGCGCCAACGAGTGGGACTCTGTCCACCAGATGCGCGTGGCCACCCGCGAGCTGCGCAGCCACATGGAGACCTTCCACGGAATCGTCGAGGGCCCGCAGATCGCGCACATTGAAAGCGAACTCAAGTCCCTCGCAGGCCTACTCGGTGTCGCACGCGACGCCGAGGTCGTCGAGGAGCGCTGGCGGTCCCTCCTCGCGTCTGAGGATTCCGACGTTCTCGACGAGGCCACCCGCGACCACATCGCCCACGACATGGGCCGCGAATACCGCCGCGCCCACCGCCACGTGATCGGCGCCCTCAACTCGGATCGCTACCTGGGCCTACTCGAAGAACTCGACCAACTTCTGCTCGATCCGCCGGTCGTCGCAGACACCCCCGCCGAGGACACGACTGCCGAGGACACCGCTGCCGCAACCCCCGTGCCTGAGGACGCACAGCCCGAGGCTGAGCCCGCCGCCCACGAGCAACCCGCCCACGACATGGAAACCGTCATGGCCAACCACCTGGGCGAGGCCTATGCGAAGCTGGTCAAGCGCCACAAGAAGGCCGTGAAGAACTGGAGCAATGACGAGCTCACGCTCCACGAGCGCGAGAACTACTTCCACGACATGCGCAAGGCCGCAAAGAAGCTGCGCTACGCCGCCGAGGCCGCAGGATCCGCCACGAACCTCAAGACCAAGGCACTCTACAAGGCCTGCAAGGATATGCAGTCCGTGCTCGGCGACTTCCAGGATTCCGTCACCTCGCGCGACAAGCTCCTCGAACTGGCTGAGGCCGCCCGCCGCCGCGGCGAGGACACCTTCGGCTACGGCCTGCTCTACCAGCGAGAGCGCATGATTGGTCTCGAAGCCCTCGCGGACTACCACGAAGCGTTCAAGGCTATTAAGTCCTCCTTCAAGCCGCTGCGCAAGAAGATGGACGCCTAACCGCGCACCGAGCCGCAACGCAGAAACGGCCGCCGCCCCCATACGGGGACGGCGGCCGTTCGCACAGATAGGCGCAGCGCGGCTGCGCGCGGGAGTTAGTCCTCCCAGGCCTTATCGGCGGCATCGGCAGCAGCGTTGCGCTCTGCAGCGAGCTTGAGGGCGTTTTCGGCCTCTTCGCGGGTATCGTACGGACCCATGCGGTTATCCCAACCGGACTCGGGGCCTTCAGTCACCTGGCCGGTAGCAACGTCGTAGTACCACTTGGTGTTGCCTGCGTTCGTCATTGTCTTTCCTCCTTGCCTGCCGCGGCGGGGACGTCGCGGCGCGTTCGTCGTAATCTGTGCCACCCAGGCTACCGCGAAACGCGGGCCGTGCGACCGGTAGAATGTCGACTGTTCCGCTTGGTCTCCCCGCAGCGCGCGCCTGTCGCGCAGCGCCGGGGAGGCGTGCACCCCAGTCCAAAGGAGTAATTCTTCATGCCGATGTGGCACCACCCCGACTCCCCCGCCGCTGACCGTGCCCGTGAGCTGCACACGCGCTTGACCGGCGCGCAGCCGCAGGCGGTGGCCAGCGCTCCTGCGACGTGGAATGTCATTGGCGAGCACGTGGATTACTACGGCGGCGTGACCGTCATCGGGCTGGTGGATCTGCGCGCCGCCGTGGCCGTGAGCCCCCGCACGGATGACGTCATTCGCGTGACCATCGCAGAAAACAACGAGGAGACCACGGAGGACTCGTCGCTCGAGGCCCTCGCCGCCTTGGCAGCGGCGCAGCAGCCCACCACAGATTCGGAGGGCCGCACCATCGTCCCGCCAGCGCCCACGGGCAGCACGCACACCCGCGTGGCAGGCATGGTGTGGATGCTCATCAACCGCCAGCTCCTCTCCCGCGAGACCTCCGGCATGGACATCACGGTCGTCTCGGATATCCCACCGCACGCTGGCCTCGGCGCTCGCTCGGCCATGGACGTCGCCACGGCCCTCGCACTCATCAGCGACCACGAGGAGCTTGCCGATGCCCCCATGCGCGCCCGCATCGCCGATGTCTGCGCCCAGGCTGTCACTTTATTCTCCGAGGTCCCGCCCCTGCGCGCCCGCCACACGGCGGCGCTGCGCGGTGCCGCGGAGACCGTCTCCGTCATCGACTACGCGGATAACTCGGTCACCCAGGCACCGCACCCGCTGGGCAAGGAGATGAGTGGCTTCGTCGTCTCCGTCCCCGCCGCGGGCGATATCGCCGCCTCCGTAGCCCACATTCGCGCCCGTCAGCGCTTCGTCCACGACGCCTGCCACGCTTTCGGCACGGACTCGCTGCGTCTGCTTCCCGATGCCGCCCCGCGCGTCGTCGACTGGCTCACGGCCGTCCACGAAATCGACGGTCCCGAAGGCCAGCCCACGCTTCCCGATGCCCGCAACTGGCTCGCTTTCTTCGATGATGAGACCACCCGCGCCCAGGGCGTCGCCCGGTCCCTACGTTCGCGCCGCGGCACGGAGCTCTTCTCCGTCCTCGGGTCCTCGCAGACCGAACTCGCTGCCATCTACGGCCTGGAAAATGCGCAGCAGATCGCGGAACTTTCCGCTCTACGCGGCGCCGTCGGCACCCGCGCCGCCTCCGCCGGAATCGCTAACGCCATCGTCGCCTACGTCCCCGCCGTCAAGGCAGACCACTTTGCGGACGATCTCTCCGAGGCTGGCCTCGATGTCATCGCCCTCCACCCCGGCGAGCCTGCCCGCCCCGAGTAGGCCCCGAGTAAGCCAGCCTGCACGAAGGCCCCGAGCAGAACTGCTCGGGGCCTTCGCCGTTCGCTCACAAGGTCGCGCTTTCTTAGTCGCGCACCCACGCTCCAATGACGCCCGGCACCGACGGCGGCACCTCACCGAGCAGCGCCCGCCGGTTCTGGTCTTGCTCCACCGCCGTCGTCACGGTCTTTACCTTCCCCCGTTTGTCTCCTTGACCGTGACCGGCGCCCATCATCGGCACCATGCCGCGATGCGCGGCACCAGCACCACCGCCGACACCGCCCGCACGCACCCCAGCGCCCGTCGAACCCACGCCCGCAGCACCAGCACCTGCCGCGCCACCGGCCGCGACTCCACCTGCCCCAGGCAGCCCAACGCGTCCTACACCCGCGCCGAGTCCACCCGCTGCCGGCATGCCTACTCGGCTTCCGATGCCACCGCGCACACCTCCGCCACGACCTCCAGCCCCAGCCGCACCGCCGCCAGCACCTCCAAGCGCACCCATCGGTGCGGCACCGATGCCTGAGCCACCCAGCCCTGAGTTCATTCCCCCACCCAGTCCTGCTGCCGCTCCAAGTCCCGATGCACCACCGAGATTCGCTGGCGACGCTCCTCCGCCCGACAACGCCCCGATACCCGGCGCGCCACCCGACAATCCACCCGCGACGCCGCCCACCCCGCCAGGCAAACCTGCAGTCAACCCCGCCGCGCTCGGCAGCGTTCCAACCGATGCCGGCGTCGTCAACGCCTGCGACAGCTCCGGCAATCCAGCTGCGTCATAAAACGCCGGAACGTACGTTTGCGCGGCCTTATTCAACTGCGCCAGGTCCTCCGCGGACAACCCGATATCATTGACCGGCCGCAGCTGCCCATCGACGATCTCGAAGGACCCAGGTCCCACCGCACCGCGCGCAACCGCTTCCTCAAAGGATTTCGGCCAGTCCACCTCATCCGTCGACAAACCAAACCCGCTCGCGTTGACCGCGTCCATGCCTGCCGTGAAGTCTCCTCCCGAGGCGCGCATCTGCGGCTGCGCGATGCTCGCCACCGGCGGCAGCGAGACATCCACCATCGTCTGCAGTGCATTCTGCATCATGACCAGCCCCGACTGCTCGACGGCTTCCCGGCTCACCGGATCCATCGGCAGCGACAACGTCGACGCAATGGACAGCGCCATCAACTTCGATACCTGGGACAATCCCAGCATCGCACCCGTGCGACCAGCCATCGCCCCCGCATTCGCCGCAATTTCCGAGCCCGTCCCTGCAATCTCACGGATCTTCGCCACCGCAGCGTCAATCGACTCGCCCTCATTCGACTGTTCGAGCGATGCCGCCATCGACTCCAACTGCGCCGCAGCCTCCCCCGCCGACGCCGAAACAGATTTCCACTGATTCAGCGTCGCGGAGATGCTATTGGCGTCGAGCGACAGCACCTCAGCAATAACCGACAGGGCATCCATTCCGACTGCCACCACTGGCTTCACGAAATGAACTGTGCCATAGCTCGCATCAGGCTGCGGGTCCAACATGAAAATCTCATCCGGAGAAATCCCGCCCGTCTCAACGGCTTCTAGCGAATGCGCCGCAAGCACATCCTGGGCAATTGCTCCAACAGCAAACTTTCTTAGCTGTCCCCCAATCCAATCAACGTGATCCGTGAGTTTATCAATCAAGGCTTTTGCTGAAGCCGGATCGTCTCCCAAGAGTCGACCATGGATCATTCCAGTTTCCCTAACGCCGCTAATCGATGACAAATTTGCAGACATGCCGTTCGACAGGCTCAATCCGTTGGCGTCAAGCAACATCGTGATGCGCTCTGCAGCACTTGCGTCAGCGGAAATACGTTGAGTATCGAGTTTCACTTTGCATCACTTCCCTCAAAAAGATTTTCAAGGATTCGGGTGGGCACGTCACAGAAGGTTTCACCACTGCCTTGACCCAAGCTATTGACATAGTTGACGGCAACCGTTCCTCGGGGAGTTTCGATCGCTGCGAAACAGGTAGTCTGCGTATCACCGCCGGTCTGCTGCATTACACGTGCATTACTCAATCTCGGAACAATCTCGTCGGTCAGCTCGAATCGCCCCTCTTGAAGTTGACTAAGAGAGGCGCCGTACGAAGTAATGAATAGCAATCCAGAGTCATTCTTTAATTCCTGTTGCTCCACCAAATCACATGTATAAGGTTGAACATCGGTAAGATTCATTGCCTTCTTTTTAAAGCCGAGTAGGGCCACGACATTCTCAGGCAGTTCCTCACATGGTTTGAATGGATTCTCGTGATACTCCCGCCAATCAAAAGGTCCCGGTTCAGGCATCGACCAGCCACCCAAATCAATCGATGCTTGGTCCTCTGGCGCTTCGTCGTGACCGGTGTCTGGTGCAGGCGACGCGGGACTTGCGACGGCGGCAGTTCCGACGGCAGGCTGTGGCTCGGCGTCGCTGACGGTGCAGCCTGCGAGAAAGGCTGCAGCTATGCCAAGGCACGCCACATTATGCAGTGGTCTTAACATGTATTTTCCTTAAAACTTCGATCAACAAATAAACGTTGGGGAGTTCAAGGAGTTCAACGCCGTCGGCTGGGGCCCGAAAGGCGTCCCCCTCTGCCCACCAAGCATGCCCGAAACTCGATGATTTGTCGCGTTGGAAACCAAAAATTCACTTTGCGCCGGCGGAAGGTTGAGCGGATACAAAGAAGCGTGGGACGAACAAGTCGTTCGTCCCACGCTGTTGCACGCTGGCGCGGATGATTAGAAGAAATTCTTGTAACGAATCTGGAATTCTTCCTCGGTTTCGTACTCGCCATCGCCGTTCATTTCCCGCATGCCCTGTTCAACGAGGGCGTCGTACTCATCGGGGTCGTCAGGCACTGGGATGGGCGTGATGGCGGCCAGACGGTCCTCATGGGCGCGACGCTGGCGTTCGCCTTCGACGACCTCGTCGATGTACTGGGCTTGGACTACCTCGCGGGCCGCG
This sequence comes from Corynebacterium sp. SA-MJD20WY100, assembly GCF_039822565.1. Lineage (NCBI taxonomy): Bacteria > Bacillati > Actinomycetota > Actinomycetes > Mycobacteriales > Corynebacteriaceae > Corynebacterium > Corynebacterium sp. SA-MJD20WY100. The sequence continues at coordinate 115,038 of NZ_JBCJKS010000005.1, forward strand.
GTCTCATTCATGCCGGTGGCGACAAGCTGGTTGAACGCGCCGCGGACGGTCTGCCGATACTCATCGACTTTGCTGTCATCACCGTAGAGTGCGGTGCATGCTTTCACGAGGCTGGCCTCAGATACTGGATAGTCCATCATCAATCCGGTCCTTTCTACTCGACGGGTGGATGGACCGACAGGCTAACAATCGCTCCTGACACGAAGGCCGGGAAAGCTAATCCGCAGGCCAGGCGAAGGCAACGGAGCGCTCGGCGGGATTGGCACGCACGAGAGAGATAGCCGTCTCGGCGCCGGGTTCGGGCGCACCGATGACGTCGGCGACGATGGGCGGCGTGGTGACGAACGCGCGGGCCTTGGACTTTTCCGGAGTCGAGTCGAGAATGATCGAATCAAAGTTAGTGCCCACCCACGGGGCGAGGACGGTGGCCTCGGTGAGCTTGAGACAAGCGCGGTCGACTTGGGAGGCGACGGAGGTCGTGCGCTTCATTGTTTCCAGGAGTTCATCTGCGCGGGAGGAGATCCATTCGGGCGCAGGCTCGCCGGCAGACAGGGCGAGGCAGACCTCGGTGGCGAAGCGGTCCGCGAGACGGCGCAGCGGCGCGGTGACGTGGGCGTAGTAGCCGCCGATACCCGCGTGGACCTCAGGCTCCTCGTCAGGGGTGAGCCACTGGTAGCCGGCGCCGCGAAGGAGGTACTGTGCTTCGCGCATCGCAGCCATGCCACGCGGGGTATCGGGATCGACACTGAGCAGAAATTCCGAAATCGACTGGTCCGTGAGGTCGAAACCGAGTGCGGCGACTTCGGAGCGGAAGGAAGCCTCGGACTCAGGCGAAGCAGCCGGCAAGGTGCGCAAGAGCCCGACGCCGTGGGAGGCCATGAGCTGGCCCGCGCACATGCCGGTAAGAAGGGAGATCTCCGAGTTGAAGTCCATAACCTCGTAGCGCGGCTCGGCGACCAATTCGAAAACAGTCTCGCCGGACTCGGTGGCGGTCTCCTCCACGGATTGGGAGGGCACGCGCAGGTTGATAGCGGAGCGGCGCAAGCTCGAAGCCTGGCGCAGGGCGCCGACTTCGGGCAGGAGCGCGATGGAAGAATGCAGGTGGCCCGCCACGAGATCGGCGTGGACGCCCTCGTAGTCAAGGCGGGCGCGGGACTGGACAAGGGCGCGCTCGACGTCGAAAGAAGATACCTCGCCAGCGGAGTCGAGCTGGAAGGTCCAGAGGACGGCGGGGCGGGGTGCACGGGGAAGCAAGCTGGCGGCGTCCTCAGACAAGGCTGCGGGATGCAGGCGTGCGGGTTCGTCCGGCAGGTAGATGGTTTGGCCGCGCTTGAAGCCCTCGACTTCCAGCGGCGAGCCCGGCGCGATGAACGCCATAACATCAGCGATGGCGTAGTGGACGGTGTAGCCGGTGGCGGTGGCCTCGATGTGGACGGCCTGGTCCAAGTCCATGGAGCCCGCCGGGTCGATGGTCACCAGCGGGATGTGGCGCGCGTCGCGACGGATATCGGCGAAGCGGTCGCGCGCGTTGCGGGCTTCCTCCTCGACAGCGGGCGGGAAGGCACGCTCGATGCCGAATTCCTCGGCGACGGGGTGGAAATCAAACGGGGCGGCATACAGCTTCATAGAAAGCCAGCCTAGCCGTTAAAAAGGGCGAATGAGTCGACCTATAAGCCGGATTCTGTACGCCGCCCGTGTGGGTGGCGCGACGAACATCCATCTAGACCAACCGTTGCCAGTTGGTTCAAGCAGCTACCTTCAGGCTTGGGCGAGCAGCCCTCAAACACCTGAGCAGGCCCGCCAGTGGCGAGCCGTGATGCCTTGCTCCCAGTGGGGTTTACCCAGCTACCGCCATCGCTGACGGTACTGGTGCGCTCTTACCGCACCGTTTCACCCTTACCGGTTCCGCACAGCGTTCGTTTCCGAACGGAGTGAGGAAACGGCGGTTTACTTTCTGTTGCACTTGCCCGCGGGTCGCCCCGGGTTGCTGTTAGCAACCACCGTGCTCTGTGGAGTCCAGACTTTCCTCGGCGTCCGCTGGCCGCTGTGAAAGCGGTAGTTCGGCGCGTCGCGTTCGTCCGGTCGGCTCATTCGCGACTTTCTAGTCTAGCCCCAGGTGCGAGACATCGTTAATCGAGCGGACGAGCGAGCCTGAATCCCAGAACTCGACAACGGAGACGGAGGCCAAGTCGAGAAAGATGTGGTTCACGGTCGCGGCGCCGGTGCCAAGGGCCTGGCGCAGGAGATCCTTGATGGGGCCCACGTGGCTTACCACGAGGACGGTCTTTCCAGGGTACTCATCGACGAGGGCGCGGCGGGCTTTGAGCACGCGGCGGTGCAGCGCCTGCTGGGACTCGCCGCCCGGCGGGGCGATGGACGTGTCCTCGAGCCACTCGGAGTGTAGTTCGGGGTCGCGCTGGTGGGCTTCGTCGAAGGTGTGGCCTTCCCAGGCGCCAAAGTCCACCTCGCGCAGGTTGTCGGCGGTGAGCACAGGCAGGTTCACAGCGGAGCCGACAGCCTGCGCGGTGTCGCGGCAGCGTTGCAAAGGGCTCGAGACGATGGCATCTATGCTCCAGCGGGAGGCGGCGCGGGCGGCGGCCTCGGCTTGGGCGCGGCCCGCGGAGGACAGCTCAGCGTCGGTGCGCCCGGCGTACTGGTGGGCCTCGCTCATGGCGGTCGCGCCATGACGCAGGAGGACGAGACGCGTGACGGGGCCGCGCTCGCCGAGCCAGGACAGGTTGGAAGCAGGAACGGGGGTCTCCGAGTCAGAGGCCGGCGCGGGGGCGGGAGACGGAGCCTCGGTCGCGGGGGCATCGGCACGCTGGACAATGCCGACGGGGTGCCCGGCGGCACAGGCGTCCATGGCGTCGTTGGACAAGGCGTCGGCCACCTTGTTCTTCGCACGCGGGACCCAGGTAATGGAGAAGGACTGGAAGCCGGAGATGATTCGGCGGGCCTCGAGCGCGAGCTTTTGCATGTCCGGGTGCTTGATTTTCCAGCGCCCGGACATCTGCTCGACGACGAGCTTGGAGTCCATGTAGGTCTCCACCTCGGTGGCGCCGAGGTCGCGGGCGGCCTCGAGACCACGCAGGAGTCCGTGGTACTCGGCCACGTTATTGGTGGAACCCTTGCCCACGACGTAGGCGATTTCGCGCAGGACGGTGACCCCGTCCGCGGCGTAGACGACGGTGCCGGAGCCGGCAACGCCGGGGTTGCCGCGCGAGCCGCCGTCCGTGTACATGACGACCTTCATTGACCAGCCTTTAAAAAAACTAGTTAGCGAACGAGGAGCGCGCCGCAGTCCGGGCACTCGGGCAGTTCTTCCGGAGCGGCGCCGCGGATGGAGCCCACGGCGGCCGGCGGGAGCTCGATGTAGCAGGAGCCGCAGGCGCGATTCTTGAACTTCGCGGCGCCCACGCCGTTTTCGACGCGGATGCGGTCGTATTCCTCGAGCACGTCCGTGGGCAGCAGGTCGCGCAGCTCAGAGATGCGCACGGTGGGATCCGGCTGGGCCTCGCGGGCATCGCGGGCAGCCTGGGCCTCGCGGCGGGCGGCCTCGAGCTGGCGCTCGGCCTCGGAAATCTGGGCGCCGTGGACGTCCACGTTATTGCGCAGCGCGTGAATCTCGTTGTGGGCTTCCTGCAGCTCGCTCATGAGATCCGCAATGCGGGACTTCGCGGTGTAGCGGTCGTGCTCCAGGTCACGGCGCTTCTCCGGGTCGAGCTCCGCGGTGAGCTGCGCCTTGTCGTCACGCTCGCGGCGACGCAGCTTGCGCTCGTCAGACTGGATGCGCAGAATCTCCGCCTCCATATCGTCCACAGCCATCTGGGCCGAGCCCGCGGCGTTGCGCAGGCGGGTGAGCTTCTGTTCCTGCTTGGCGACTTCCTTCTCCTCAGGCAGCTGTTCATCCACAGCCACGCCCTGGGAGCGCTGGAGGTTCGCCAGCTCGAGCAGTACCTCGTGCAGTTCTACGCGCAGTTTCATAGTTCAGTTCTCCTTGTGTGCGCTGATCGTCCATGGGTCGGTGCGCAACTCGATAATCTCGGCGCTGACGCCGGTTGCCTCCACCACAATATCGCGCGCCTGCCCGGTCCACGGAAATTCGCTCGCCCAATGTGCGGTATCGATCACGGCGATATCGTGTGCGCGCAGCGTCTCATCCACCGGATGGTGGCGCAAATCCGAGGTCACGTACACGTCCGCGCCGAGCTTCGCCGCCGCCTCCAGGAAGCTATCGCCCGAGCCGGAGCTCACCGCGACGGTCTCCACCGTCCGGTCCGGGTCGCCGGCCGCGCGCACGCCCCACGCCGTCTCCGGCAGGGCATTGGCCACCTGCTGCGTCAATTCCCGCAGACTCATAGGCCGCTCAAGCTTGCCGATGCGGCCCAGCCCCAGCGCCGTGTCCAGATCCTTACGGCCGACTGTCTCGACGACCTCGAAGGCCGGCACCTCGTACGGGTGCGTTTCATAGATGGCCTGCTCGATGGCGCCGCGCTTCGAGGAGGGCGCGACGAATTCCACGCGCAGTTCGTCTACGCGCTCAAGCTTTCCGATGTCCCCCTCCGTCGGGTTGGCTCCCTCCACCGGCTTGAATTGGCCCTGGCCCGCAAATTCGAAGGAGCACTCGTGGTAATTGCCGATGGCGCCAGCGCCCGCGGCGAAGACGGCGGCCTTGACGGTCTCGGCGTCCTGAGCCGGGACGTGGAGTCCCCAGTGATCGATGACCTCGGGGTCGACGGGCACGATGGGACGGCCAGGCGTAATGCCCACGAGTTCGGCGAGGCGATCGTTAACACCCGGGCGGGCCTTGTCCGCATTGGTATGCGCAGCGAAAAGGGCGACCCCTCCGGCGAGGAGGGTGTGGACGACCTTGCCCTTAGGGGTATCGGCAGCAACGCTTGTCACGCCGCGCAGCAGCAGAGGATGATGGACGATGAGCATGTCCGCGCCGATCGCCACGGCGCGCTCGGCGACGGCCTGCGTGCAGTCGAGCGCGAAGGCTACTTTCTTCACCTCGGCCTTGGGGTCGCCGCAGATAAGCCCCACCGCATCCCACTTCTCCGCCAGGTACGGCGGGTAGGCCGCATCCAACACCGCGCGAATGTCGCCAACAGTAGTCATAATCTCGCTTTCTCGTTTCGGGCTCTGGCCCACTATCCTAGACGCCATGACCACACCTCATGTCGACTCCAGCGAGCCGGATAAGCGCCTGCACCTCGTCTTTGTTTGCACCGGCAATATCTGCCGCTCCCCCATGGCCGAGGTCATTGTCCGCGACGCCATGGAAAACGACATGCTCGATCTCGCCGCCCGCACCTCCTCGTGCGGCCTCGGCGGCTGGCACGTGGGCCAAGGCGCGGACGAGCGCGCCATCGCCGAACTGCGCCGCGCTGGCCACGACGGCGCCGCCCACCGCGCCGCCCAGCTAGGCGAAGAGCACATGGACGCCGACCTCTTTATCGCCATGGACTCCGGCCACCGCGACGAACTCATCAAGCGCGGCATCGATCCAGAGCGCGTCGTCCTCATGCGCTCCTTCGACCCGAACGCGTCTGGTCCCGACGTCGCGGACCCGTATTACGGGACGGCGGAAGACTTCACGACGACTCGCAAGAACATCGAAGCGGCGGTTCCCGGGCTACTCGATTGGATTCGCGAGAACGCGTAGACTTCCCAACTGTGTTGAAGACGTTTCTCAAGCCCCAGTGGGTTCTGCTCACGCTCTTCGTCGTGGTCTTTTCCTACTTCGCATTCACCACGCTCGCGCCGTGGCAGCTGGGTAAGGACCACGATATTGTCGAGCGCAATCACGAGATCGAGGCCGCCTACGAGTCCGATCCCGTCCCGCTCACTGATGCCGTGACGTCCACCGGCGAAATCGCCGACAAGGAATGGACCCGCGTCACGCTGCAGGGCCACTACCTCGCGGACAAGGAAGTCCTCCTGCGTCTGCGCCCCGTCGAGTCCGGCCCCACGTATCAATCGCTCGTGCCCTTCGAAACGAACGACGGACTCACCATGCTCGTCGACCGCGGCTGGGTCGCCGCCGGCGAGGGCAACGCTGTGCCGACCATCGAGCCGGCCCCCACCGGCGAAGTGACGCTCACCGCGATGCTGCGCACCGCCGAGCGCGTCCACACCTCCGCCCCCATCGAGGACCAGGGCTACACGCAGGTCTACTCCATCAACCCCGGCCAGGTGGGCAAGCTTGAGAACCTCACGCTGGGCACGGACTACGTCCAAATTTCCCACGACGACCAGCCCGGCGTGCTCAACCCCATTCCGGTCCCCCAACTCGACCGCGGCTCGCACCTGTCCTACGGCTTCCAGTGGATCGCCTTCGGCATCATGGCTCCGCTAGGCCTTATCTACTTCGTCTACGCCGAGCTGCGTGAACGCCGCCGCCTGCGCGAAGAAGAAGCCGCCATGGCCGCCGCCGCGACGACCGACGCCGAGGCCGCTGCCTCCGCGCCGGAGCCCTCGCCGGAACCGGCTGAGTCCTCTGAGTCTGCGGAATCTGTTCAAACAGCTGCAGCGTCGGCCGCGCCTGCCGAGACCGCAGCACACGCGACCACCCCCGCTGCGCCCGCGTCGCGCCGTTCCCGCACGCGCTACGGCGACGCGAAGCCGGACTACTACGAGAAGTTCAACAAGCGCGGGCGCGAGCGCTTCTAGCCAGACTCTGGGACGCCCTCGCCACGTCAGTTGATTGAACCTAAGGACGGCTTTCGCGACGGCGGACCGGATTAAGTTCAAGTAAGCGTGCGGCTCATGCACGAAACCCCGTTCTGGGAGCCAGAACGGGGTTTCTTGTGGTGCGGCATGAGGGGCTCGAACCCCCGACCTACTGGGTGTAAACCAGTTGCTCTCCCAGCTGAGCTAACGCCGCGTGAATGCCGGCCGCGCGGAGCGCGTCACAACACTCAAGAAAGTGTATAGGACGCGCGGCGCCGGACAAAATGAGGGGGTTATTTCTTGGTGTAGCCGCGGCCGACGAGGCAGGAGCCTTGCCAGTCGCCGAAGCGCTCCGCCTTAGTCTGGACGAGGCCGGCGAGCTGCGCGGACTCGGCAATCACGCCGGGGGCGACGGTGCCGGACAGGCCAGCACCCGGGGTCAAAAGCCAAATGGTGCCGTGGTCGGCGAGGGGGCGCAGTGCATCGACGAGGCCGTCGACCAAGTCGCCGTCCTCCTCGCGCCACCAGATGACAACGACGTCACACAATTCATCAGTTTCTTCATCGAGGAAATCGTCACCCAAGATATCTTCAATGGCTTCGGAGATGGCAGGGTCGCAGTCTTCGTCCCAACCCAGTTCCAGGGCAACCTGCCCCTCTTCGATGCCTAACTTGCGTGCGTAATCCTCCAATTGAGTGGTCATATCTGGGCACTTTAACGCATTATGAGGGAAAATTCTCGTTGTCCACGCCACTTTCGGTGGTTGCGGTGGGAAGGACACGGTGAGACGAGGGGGCATCGGAAAGCGGGGTCGCAAAGGTAAAGGCCGCAAAGTTAGCAATATTCACAGGACGACCGCGATTAAGCTGCAGGATTTAACACGAGGGATTCTTCACTTACCCCTAGCAAAGCTTCGAGGTCGTTTACGCGTATTCTGGAACGTACTGTTTTAAAGGCCCACCAATTGGAGGAATGCACCATGGCAGAATTGGAATCGCTCGGCAGCGACTCTAACTTCCCGCTCATCCGCGACGGCGTCGCGTCGTACATGCACGACACCGACCCGGAAGAAACTCGTGAGTGGATGGATTCCCTCGACGGTCTGCTGGAGGACAACACCCCGGAACGCGCGCGCTACCTCATGCTGCGCCTGCTGGAGCGTGCGTCTGCGAAGCGCGTGCCCATGCCGTCGCTGACCTCCACCGACTTCGTGAACACCATCCCCACCACCCTCGAGCCCGAGTTCCCGGGTGATGAGGAACTGGAGAAGCGCTACCGCCGTTGGATCCGCTGGAACGCGGCCATCATGGTGCACCGCGCGCAGCGCCCGGGCATTGGCGTGGGCGGCCACATCTCCACCTACGCGGGCGCGGCTCCGCTCTACGAGGTCGGCTTCAACCACTTCTTCAAGGGCAAGGACGATCCCTCCGGCGGCGATCAGGTCTTCTTCCAGGGCCACGCCTCCCCGGGCATGTACGCCCGCGCCTTCATGGAAGGCCGCCTGAGCGAGCACGACTTGGACGGCTTCCGCCAGGAGCACTCCCGCGGGGAGGGCGAGGGGCTGCCCTCCTACCCGCACCCGCGCGGCCTGCCGTGGTTCTGGGAGTTCCCCACGGTGTCCATGGGCCTGGGCCCGGTCAACGCGATTTACCAGGCGCGCTTCAACAAGTACCTGGAGCAGCGCGGCATCAAGGACACCTCGGATCAGCACGTGTGGGCGTTCCTGGGCGACGGCGAGATGGACGAGCCGGAATCCCGCGGCCTCATCCAGATGGCACCGCTCTACGGCCTGGACAACCTCACCTTCGTCATCAACTGCAACCTGCAGCGTCTCGACGGCCCGGTGCGTGGCAACACGCAGATCATCCAGGAGCTCGAGTCCTTCTTTACCGGCGCAGGCTGGGACGTCATCAAGATCATCTGGGGCCGTGAGTGGGACAAGCTCATCGAGGCCGACAAAGACGGCGCGCTTATCAACATCATGAACACCACGCCGGACGGTGACTACCAGACGTTTAAGGCGAACGATGGCGCCTACGTGCGTGAGCACTTCTTCGGCCGCGACGAGCGCACGCTCAAGCTGGTCGAGGACATGTCGGATGAGGAAATCTGGGCGCTGCGCCGCGGCGGCCACGACTACCGCAAGATTTACGCCGCCTACTCCAAGGCGCTGGAGAACCGCGGCACCGGCAAGCCGACCGTCATCCTGGCCCACACGATTAAGGGCTACGGCCTGGGCCACAACTTCGAGGGCCGCAACGCCACCCACCAGATGAAGAAGCTCACGCTGGAGGACCTCAAGCTCTTCCGCGACAAGCAGGGTATCCCGATTTCGGACGAGGTCCTCGAGGCTGATCCGTACAACCCGCCGTACTACCACCCGGGCAACGATGCTCCGGAGATCAAGTACATGCTCGAGCGTCGTAAAGAGCTGGGTGGCTTCCTGCCGGAGCGCCGCGCGGACTTCGAACGCCTGCACGTGCAGGACATCGACAAGCTGCGTTCCGTGCGCAAGGGCTCGGGCAAGCAGAAGGTCGCCACGACCATGGCGCTGGTGCGTACCTTCAAGGAGATTATGCGCGACAAGGAGATTGGCAAGCGCATTGTCCCGATGATGCCGGACGAGGCCCGTACCTTCGGCATGGATTCCTGGTTCCCGACGCTGAAAATCTGGAACCCGAAGGGCCAGAACTACGTGCCGGTCGACCACGACCTCATGCTGTCCTACCGCGAGTCCGAGACGGGCCAGATCCTCGCAGAGGGTCTGACCGAGGCCGGCGCCGCCGCGTCCTTTACCGCCGCAGCGACCTCGTACGCGACGCAGGGCGAGCCGATGATCCCGCTCTACATCTTCTACTCGATGTTCGGCTTCCAGCGCACCGGCGACGCCTTCTGGGCGGCGGCAGACCAGATGGCCCGTGGCTTCCTCATCGGCGCCACGGCTGGCCGCACCACGCTGACGGGCGAGGGTCTGCAGCACATGGACGGCCACTCCCCGGTGCTCGCGTCCACGAACCCGGCCGTTATTTCCTATGACCCGGCATTCGCGTACGAAATCGCGCACCTCGTCCACCGCGGTATTGACCGCATGTACGGTGACAACGACGAGGCCATCATGTACTACCTCACCGTGTACAACGAGCCGGTCCACCAGCCAGCCGAGCCGGAGAACCTCGACGTCGAGGGGCTCCATCGCGGTATCTACCACTACTCCACCCCGGAGAAGGGTTCGATCCCGGCCAACATCCTGGCCTCTGGCGTGGGCGTTCACCAGGCGCTGCGCGCACAGGAGATCCTGGCGGAGGACTACGACGTGAAGGCCTCGCTGTTCTCCGTGACCTCGTGGGTCGAGCTGGCCCGCGACGGCGCTGCCAAGAACAAGGAAGCCCTGCAGCACGGCAAGGCGCCGGAGAAGGCGTTCGCCACGCAGCAGCTCGAGGGCTTCGACGGCCCGTTCGTGGGTGTCTCTGACTTCACCACGGACCTGCAGGAAATGATCCGTCCCTACGTCCCGGGCACCTACATCGCGCTGGGTACCGACGGCTTCGGCTTCTCCGATACGCGTGAGGCGGCCCGCCGCTTCTTCAACTCGGACACCGAGTCCATCGTCGTGGCCGTGCTCTCGGGCCTGGCCCAGGACGGCAAGATCGACCGCTCCGTCGCTGAGAAGGCTGCGAAGGACCTCCACCTGGATGATCCGACGAAGACCTACTCCACGAGCACCGACGAGGAGTAATTCCACGCCGCGTTAAGGAAAGGCCCGTCAGCAGTTCTGGGAACTGCTGACGGGCTTTCGTCATACGCGGTGCGTATGTCAGCGTTGGGCGAGGACCGGCTCGATAAGCTCGGCGAGCGCTTGGGAGACGGCCTCGGGTTCTTCGAGGATGACCATATGGCCGGAGCCGTCGACGACGCGGAGCTCGGCCTCGGGCCAGTGGGAGCAGATGAGCTCGGACTGGGAGCGCGGGGTGACGATATCCATGGAGCCGACGAGGACGATGCCGGGCAGGCCGGCGAGGCGGTCTGCGGCGGCGAGCTCGGAGTGGTCGACGAGGTCGTCGAAGAAACCGACAAAGGAATCGAGCGGGGTGTCGAGCAGCATGTCGACGTGGAATTCGAGGCGTTCCATGCGGGGATAACCGGTCACGCCGGCGGCGAAGAGGGGCGCGATGATGCGCGCGATGCGCTGGCGGGCGCGGTTGACCTTGTGGGGTAAGCGCTGGGCGGCGTCGTAGAGGGCTTCCGCGGCGTGGGTCTGGAGAAGCGCCGCGACGCCAGTCTCTGCGAAGGGACGCATGGACGTGGAGATAAGAAGCACTCCGGCGATGCGCTCGTAGTCCTCAGCAGGGAGGCGGCGAATGAGGTTTTCGACGACCATGCCTCCGAGCGAATGGCCCACGATAATGAGCGGCCCGGTGGGTGCCTGGGCGGTAAGGATGGCAGCGACGTCATCCGCAGCGTCTTCGACGGTGCAGTCCTCGGCCGGGACGCGGTCCGAGCTGCCGTGCCCGCGAAGGTCGAGTAGCACCGCGCGCACGCGCGGATACGACGCGCGCAGGAAGTCAACCTGGTCGTAGAAGCTCTCCGCCGCGAGACCGTAACCGTGGACGAAGAGGACGGTGACGGGGGCATCGGAAGCCTCGGGGCCCGAGGTATACCAGGCGATGCCATCGGAGATGTCGTGGGAGTACGGCTGCGTGAGGCCGGGGTGGCGGTCGTGAGTGTGGCGGCGGCGCCATACCTGGGTGGCGGTGCGCATACGGCGGCGGGATGGGGTGGACATAACACGTCTAGTCTAGTCGCTGACTTACACTGGGACGCATGGCCGATGGACAAGACTTTGCCGCGCAGCTGCGCGCAGCGCTGGGCAGAGAAGAACACGAGGATAAGCCCGCCGCGACGGATACGTATGGGGAGCTCGCGCGGCTCATCACCCAAGTCGCGGGGGTGGAGGAACCGGCGCGTGAAGACCGGTTGGAAGATGTGGGGATTTCTTCGCTCAACTTGATTGAGCTGACGGTGCGCGCGGAAGAGCGCTTCAAGGTCCGCTTCGATGAGGGCACCGCCGCGGCCTTTGAGACCGTGGGCGAGGTCGCCGACTACATCGACACGCGGGCCGAGAAGCAGTAGCGCTGCGCGAGATCGCGCACCGCCGTCTCCAGCGCGTGCAGCTCCGCGCGAGTACCCGTGAGTACCTGGCGGCAGCCAATGCCCGGCGGCACGGCGTCAAAATCACTGCCCGTGCCTGCGGCAAGAGCCGCGAGATCCTGGCCCGGCCAGTCCTTGTACCAGCGGGTACACCACTGAGCCGTGAGGGGATCATCGCCCGGGATCTCCCACGTCGACGCGCTGGGCAGGCACGTGACCATGAGCTCTTCCACGCGCGGGCGCAGTCGAGCAGGCATGCTCTCAATGATGAGCACGCCGGAGGTTATCGGGCGCACTGGCGCCGAGGGTTCGGCGGCAGTGGTTTTCACGCATGTTTCCACAAGCCGAATACCTTTCATTTCCTGTTGCAAGACGAGCATCGTCTTCCCCAACGAACCGACTCGAACAGTTTTGTGAAATGACATCGGATGTAATTACCGTGCGTAACGCAACCCATTTTGTTCCCCTCCAGTCACACGAGCAACCCTAAACCCCTGCTTCAACCCCCATTTACTGAAGTTTCACTTGAGACTTAGAACTTCCCTGTGACCGCGCCCCGCGGATCTTTACAGCGCAACGACATCGTCACAAAAGTTAAGGTTTCGATACCTTCCCCGCTACCCTTAGTCCTCATGTTGAAGACTTTTGCTACTCGCGTGGCTGCCCTCGCCTCCGCCACGGTTCTGTGGACCTCCGTCGGCCTGCCCGTCGCGAACGCCCTCACGAGCTCGGACATGAGCTCCACCTCGAGCAAGGGCTCGAGCAACGGCTCCTCCCTCTCTGACGCGTTCACGCTGTCGTCAAAGTTGGGCCAGGCCCTGTCCATGGGAGCTGGAAATACGACCCATTCCACAAAGAAGGTTTCCGTCTCCGGCCAGGGCACGCGCTCCTACGAGCTCTACGTCCCCTCCGACTATGACTCATCCCGCGACTACCCCGTCGTCTTCGCTTACTCCGGCATGGACTTCGATGGCTCAGACATGCACGGCCACTCCCACTTTGAGCGCGCCACGGGCTCCGATGCCATCGTCGTCTACCCCAACCCGCGCGCGAGCGTCAACGGCGGCCTGGCGTGGGAAGGCCCCAACTACGCCACGACGAGCCGCGGCGAGGACGTCGCCTTCACCAAGGCCATCCTCAATGACGTAGCCAATAGCTACTCCGTCGACCGCAGCCGCGTCTACGCCACCGGCCTGTCCAACGGCGGCGGCATGGCGCTCGCCGCCGCGTGCCAGGCCCCGGAGACCTTCGCCGCCGTTGCCGGCGTCTCCACCGCCGCGTACACGCGTATCTTCGACGGCTGCACAGGCCAGGTGCCCACGCTGCTCATCCACGGCACCGACGACAAGATTGCGCCGTACTACAACGATGGTTCCAACGGCCACGGCGGTTCCTACTACGCCACCCGCGGCGCCTGGGAGCGCATCGGCAAGCGCAACGCCTGCGACACCTCCGGCGCGTCCATGCGCACCGGCTCCGGCAACGGCTACAACTCCTTCAGCTACTCCGGCTGCCTCGCTGAGACCACGCTCTACCGCGTGAACGGCGGCAGCCACACGTGGTTTGCCTCCAACCCCAACGCCACGCGCGAGGTGTGGAACTTCTTCCAGCGCCACTAGCTTCCTGCTAGCCTGTCCGTGCCCCGGTCCTGCCGGGGTATTTTTATGCCTCCAGCTTTTATGACTCCAGCTTTTATGACGGCAGCTCGCTTTGCGACTGCAGCTCGCTCCAGATCGCCGAGTTCGTCTCCGCCCATAGCGGCTTGGCCCAGTCCCCGAAGTCGTGATCGGTGAGCATGACCATAGCTTTCCCCTCCGCCAGCCAGAGGTAGGTTCCGGACATACCAAAGTGCCCCGCAGTCTCCGCGGGCAGCGAGCCCATCCAGTGGTCCTTGTCCCCGTGGAGCTCGAAGCCCAGGCCCCAGGAGCAGTCCTTAAAGGAGCCATAGCCCGGCACGAGACCGCGCAGGCCCGGGAACTGCGGTGTGAGCATCTCCTCGACTGTCGTGGGGTGCAACAGCTGCGGGTCGAGCACCTCGCGGGCGAAGCGGACCATGTCGTCCACCGTCGAGTCGAGACCATGCCCCGCCGAGCCGACCAAAGCCGAATCCTTCATTCCCAGCGGCTCAAAGACGCCCTCGCGCACGTACTCCGGAAACTCCATACCGGTCGCCTCCGCCACGATATCCGCGGCCCATTCATAGCCCGCCGAGGAATAGATGCGCCGCTCCCCCACGGGCTTCTGCGCTTCGCGCGTATCAAACCCCACACCAGACGCGTGCGCCAGCAGATGCCGAAGAGTGGAACCGGAAGGCCCTGCCGGCTGGTCGAGCTCCACCGCCCCCTCCTCGACGGCGAGCATGATGCCGTAGGCCACCACGGGCTTGGTCACCGAGGCAATCGAATACACGCGGGAGGTATCCCCCAACGTCCGAACATCACCGTCTACAAGCAACGCGGCGGAGACATGGTCAGCCGGGAAATCGGCCACAGAATCAAAGGCAGTCATAGGTACCCAGCCTAGCGAACCCGCCCGCGCACCGACGCGAAACAAATGAATAAAAGTACCGCTCGGTCTAGTCTTTTGAACGTGGCCTGTCGCACAATCAATAGCACCACGTTCCTCGCTCTCTCAAGGAGGCCCCGCGATGTCTGCGACCACCGCCCCCAGCTCGACCTACGTCCAGGACCCCACGATGGCTAGCTCCCATTCGGCGTTCGGCTGGGCCTCCACGCTTTTGGCACCGCCATCGGTGCGGGCATTCTCTTCCTCCCTCTGTCCGCCGGCGCCTACGGATTCTGGCCGCTGCTCATCGCCACCGTGCTCATCGGTCCGCTGACGTATCTCTCCCACTACGCCTACGCGCGCATCATCGCTCGCTCCCCGCAACCCGGCGCGGATCTCCTCGCGGCGCTGTCCAGCTACTTCGGCCAAATACCGGCACATGGCTCGCCGTGGCCTACCTCGTCATGCTCTTTCCCGTGCTCCTCGTGTATTCGGTGAGCATCACCACCACCGTCGATAGCTTCATCGTCAACCAGCTCGGCGGCCCGGAGATCCCGCGGTGGATTCTCGCACCGATCCTCATCGGCCTCCTCGTCGCAGCTCTGGCCTTCGGCGAACGCATCATGCTCGCCGCCGCCGAGCTCCTCGTTGTCCCGCTGCTCATCGCGCTCGGCGCCTTCTCGCTCTGCCTCATCCCGCAGTGGGACTTAGGCTCTTTCCTCACGGTCTCCTCCGAGCACTCCTTCTGGGAATCCATGGTGCTCATCCTTCCGGTGCTGGTCTTCTCGTTTACCTTCATCGGCTCGCTGTCCCAGTTCGCCGTCTCTGCCCAGCGCAGCCACGGCGAGTTCGCCGAGGCTCGCCTCTCCCGAGTCATTATGCTCACCACGGTCTTGCTCACCGCTTTCACGATGTTCTTCGTCTGGTCCTGCGCGCTCGCCCTAGGCGCAGACGGCATGGCCCAGGCCGCCGCGGATAACCTGCCGGTGCTCTCCTACTTCGCGAACACCACGGGCACCCCGTTCCTGGCGCTTGTCACCCCGATCGTCGCCGTCTGCGCCATCGCCTCCAGCTTTATCGGCGTAGCCCTGGGCGCGCGCGAAGGCTTGCAGTTCCTCGGCACGCGCTTGAATCCCTCCCAGCGTGAGCTTTCCGATGCCCCCGTCTACCTGTTGATCTTCGCCGTCGCCACCGTCGTGGCCATCGTCGAGCCCTCCGTCATGGACCTCATCACGGTCGCCGGCGGCCTCCTCATCACCATCTTCCAATTCGGCGTGCCCATGCTCGCCGTCTACACCGTCGCACGCCTGGCGCCGCTGCGCCGCAGCCCCGGCAACGCCGTCATCATCGCCTTCGGCGCGGTCGTTCTCGGCTCGACCATCTGGGGTTTCTTCTAAACCCACCTCGTTCTAGGCCCACCAGGACACACGAAAGCCCACGGCACGGTTGCACACCTGCGCCGTGGGCCTTTCTCGCGCCTTAAGCTACGGAGTTGGGAAACCACCCGTCGCGCCGATGGTCTCACCCGAGACGAAGCTCGCCTCCTCCGAGGCCAGGAAGACGTACGCGCCGGCCATCTCCACCGGCTGCCCGGCGCGGCCGAGGAAGAACTTCGTGTCGAATTCCATAACCCCCTCGGTTGTCTGGCCGCCCGCGGGCTGCAGCGGCGTCCACACGGGGCCGGGCGCCACGGCGTTGACGCGAATGCCGCGCGGCGCCAGCTGCGTGGACAGGCCCTTGGACATCGAGTTCATCGCCGCCTTCGTCATGGCGTAATCAACGAGGATGGCCGAGGGCTTATACGCCTGGACGGAGGAGCTAAAGATAATCGAGGCACCCGGCTTAAGGTGCTTGAGCGCCGCCTTCGTAACCTTGAACGAGCCATAGAGATTGACCTTCATGACGTCATCAAAGTCTTCGTCCGAGATATGCTCCAAGTCCTCGTGCCAGATCTGGCGCGACGCATTGTTGACCAGGATGTCGAGTCCGCCCAGCGCCTCGACGGATTTCTCCACGAGCTCAACGCAGTACTGCGGGTCGCGCAGGTCGCCCGGGAACGCGAAAGCCTTCTGGCCCGCGTCTTCAATGGCTTTGAGCACGCGGTCCGCATCCGGCTGCTCCTCAGGAAGGTACGCAATGGCCACATCCGCGCCTTCCTTGGCGTACGCCACGGCCACAGCCGCGCCGATGCCCGAATCGCCACCAGTAATGAGAGCCTTGCGGCCCTTCAAGCGCCCGCGGCCCTCATAGGTCTCAATGCCGATATCGGACTGCGGCTGCAGCTCGATATCCAGGCCCGGGTACTCCTGGTGCTGCTCCGGCGGATTGACCTTGGGGAATTTCGTGCGTGGGTCGGTCATGATTTTCTCCTTCATCGAAGATAGTGAAAGGCGCAGCCGCCCCGTCCGGGGTGCCGCGCCCCCACGCTACGCGTCACGTCGCGTCATTCGCCATGACTGCACGTCCGCCAGCCCTGGCCGGTACCTTTACCTGCATGACCGGTGGTGTCTCCCCCGTCGCCTGCCTGCTCGTCGCGTTCATCGCCATGATTGCGATGCTCTCGGCCATCCTCGGCGGCATCGGCAACATCTTTGGCCAAGACGGCTGGTCCCTCGAAGGCCTCTTCGGCGCTATCTTCGCCCCGTTCGCGTGGCTCATCGGCGTGCCGTGGTCGGACGCCATCGACGTCGGTACCACCATGCGCAACGCCGCCATCGTGGGCGTCGTCGTGGCCCCCGATGTAAAAGACGCAACCTCTAAGTGTCAGCCCCTGGCTGGCGCTTATCGTATTTTTCCACCAGCTTGTCAATGAGCTCGTCCGTGAGCTTGTCATCTGCAAGAATCGCGTCGAGCATGCGCTGATGGTCCGGTTTGTCCTGATAGGAGTCGCCGGCAAAGTCCATGCCGATGTCGTCGGCAAAAGTGCTCAGCACAGTCGCTCCCGTCTCCGCCGCGCTTTCCGAGGCCCCCTTCTCCCCTGCGTCGGCCGCTACCGCCGAGGCGTCGCTCAGCTGCGCGACCTCGGAGTTGAACTCCTCGAGGAACTCGTCGGCCGCCGCCTGGGCTTCGGCGGGGCGCTTGCCCTCGCGGATCTCGCGGGCGATACGCCGCTCGAGGGCGTTTTCCATCTGCTTGTGCCGCCACGAACGCAGGCGGCGCGGCTCGAGGCGGCGGCCCACGGCACGCGACTTATCCTCGGCCTTACGCGCGAGGACGGCAACCTGCGCTGCAGTCTCGTTGACCGGCGCCCACTCTTGGTCCGTGGACACGCGCCAGCCGGTCCAATACCCCAAGAGCGCGAGCGCAAAGCTCGCCACGGGTCCGAGGATCATGCCCCACGCCAGGAAACCGAGCCCATTGCCGGCGAGCACGATGACGGAGCAGACGGCTGCCGGGATGACGATGGGCTGATTGTCGCCAAAGACAGCGGGCTCTCGGCCCATGCACACGTCGCGAATCATGGAGCCGCCGGTCGCTGTGAACACGCCCATCATGATGCACGGAACGACGGGCAGGCCATAGGTGAGAGCCTTCACCGTGCCCGTCCCGGCCCACAGTGCGGAGACGAGGGCGTCGCCGTGGGCTTGTAGGTGTTCCCACGTCTTACCCTTGAAATAGACGAAGCGCGCGATGAGCGCACCGGCGAAAGCGAGGTAAAGGTACTCGGGCTGGCTCATCGCCGCGACGGTGCCGCGGTTGATGAGCACGTCGCGAATCATGCCGCCGCCCAGCGCCGAAAACATCGCAATGAAGAAGAACCCGATGATGTCATAGCCACGTTGGCGCGCAATTGTGCCGCCGATAATGCCCATGAGCAACACGCCGCTCACGTCCGACCAGCGATAGATCGATTCGATGAGCGGGTCAACCTCGGAAACCATGATCGTTATTGTAGCCAGCGCCTTGCCCCACCGCCCGCGTAGCTACGCGGCAGCTGCGCGCCGCGCGAGCAAAGGCTGCGCAGGGACTGCACAGTTACTGCGCGGCCGTGGCCTCCGCGCCACCCGTGAGCGCCGCTGCGCCGGTGGGCTGCTCCGCCGCACCCGTGGGCTCGACGGTCGGCTCCTCAGCAGGCGCAGTCGTGGCGGCCTGCGTCGTCGCCGCGGGCGTCTCCTCGTCCTCTCTATCGCGGCGTGCGGCGCGTTCCCGGCGCGCCGTTGTGGTTGCTAGCTCCGCGGTGGTGCCGTTGTCCTGCGCCGCGGTCGGTCCGTCAGTGGCCGTGGCCTCGGACGCATCTGTGGGCTGTTCGACGGTCCCCTGCGTCGGCTCGACGCTCTCCTCCGGCTGCGTTGCCGCCGTCGTCGCAGGCGCGGTTGTCGCCGCGCTTTCCGTCTCACTGGACTTCGACGTCCAGTAGGACGGCGAGAGCCAGCCAGCGTCCGCGTCCTCCGGGTTCGCCGAGAAGAGCAGCAACAGGCCGGTCACGGCGAGCCCCACAAGAAGGCCCGTCGTTGAGCCGCGCACGCGACCGCCGAGCGTCCACAGCTTGCCCCAGCGCGTCGTGGGATGGTCATCGCGCCAGATGGTGCGCGGTGCCTCGTCGACGGCGTTCATGACCTCGGTCTGTGAGACATCCGGGTGCTGCGCCGCCACATCCGGGTCCGACTCGGACGGCCGGCCCGGTCCTTGATCGCTCGGGTCGTGCGAATCGCGCGCGGCCGCATTAGCCACAGCGTCGCGCACCTCCGCCTTGTCGGTTCCTGCCGCAGCCGGCATGACTTCGGTCGGCGCGCCGGCTCTAGCCGACTCTGCGGGGGCGGGCGGCACGGCGGTGATGGGGGCATCGGCAAGCGGGGCGGCCGAGGACACGTTGTAATGATCCCAGAAGGCCGCGACGAGGGCGGAGCGAATGCCGCGCTCGACGGCCCACTGGCGGGAGGGATTGACAACAACCATGACGCGGTACTTGATCTGCCACGGCTGGCCGGCGACGGTGGGCTCGATAAGGCCAGTGACCGGCAGAATCTCGATCTCGCCCGCGATATCTTCGGCGATGGCTGCGTCCTGCGCCGCATGCGAGGAAATCTCCTCAACCTTGCGGGTGACCTCGGACAGCGTCTCGCCTGCACGCACCGGCACCTGCAAGTCAACGACGGCGCGCGACCAATCCTGTGAGTAGTTCGTCACCACGCCGCCCGAGCCGTTAGGCACCATGACGACCTCGCCCGTCGGCGTGCGGACCTTCGTCGTGCGCAGCGTCAACGCCACGACGGTGCCTTCCACCGCCGCAGACGTGCCGTCGAAACTCACGTAATCGCCCACACCGTACTGCTTCTCGCTCAAGATGAAGAAGCCCGCCAGGAAGTCGCCGATGATCTTCTGCGCACCGAAACCAAGCGCAGCCGAGACGACCGTCGCGGGAATCGCCGCACCCAGCGCAGGCACGCCCACGTTGGTCAGCGCCGCGATGGCAAGCAGGAAATACGCCACCGCCTGCGCGACGTAGACCAACGCGCCCGCCAGGGCGAGACGGGTCTTCGTGGATTCCTCATTGTCATCCAGACGCGAGTCAATAAGCCTGATGACCAGGCGCCCGACACGCGGCACCAAAATCGCCATGAGCAGCAACGCCGTCAACGGCAACGCGTGGTCGACGATAAGTTGCCAGAAGTGGAAGAAGAAATACCGGACGTTCATACTCTCCGATACTAAAACCACCGCCGACACGACGGGCATAGCGGCGGTGGATTGATAGCGTTTTCTACGATTGGGCGCGAGCGTTAGGACGCTGCGGGGAACAAAACATCTTCGCGGTAAAAGTACCGCGCGTGCGTATGCCGCAGGCTTTCCAGGCGCGGTGCGGCGATAGTGGCGATTTCGACACCCGGGTCGTCATTGCGTTCGTCGAGAACCGCGCGCGTCCGCGCCGCCTCGGTCAACGAGGAACACTCTTTCACACTCACAGCACCCGTGCTGCGGCGGTATTCATGAGAAACGCGGGGAAACCCTTCATTACCGTTCCTTCTCCCGCTGGAACTCTTGCACGCATTCTTCCAGTTCCTGGAACAACGCGCTATCAGGACGCGCTTAGGGGGACGCGTTGGAACTGCGCAGGACGCTACCACCAGGTATACGCGCAGTTTGACGGCTAAAAAGTGGGGCCACCGGGGCTCGAACCCGGGACCAACGGATTATGAGTCCGTAGCTCTAACCGACTGAGCTATAGCCCCTTGAAACGCACCGTGTGAGGTGCTGCGAAGTATCTTATCGTGTCCCGCGCCGCGGACTGCAATTGCTCCCCGCGGGGTGCATAAAGCGAGCCCGCCGGATGCTGGGCGCGTCACCCTCGACGGCATCGGAAGCCGGTGGTACGGTACAGATGTTAATTAGAGTGACTGTTGTGACGGCGATCTCGTAAACCAGGGCGTCGCAACAGTCCGACTTCTCTAGGAGCCTCTATGTCGTCCACCTCGCGTTCTTCCGTCCACTTCAGCCGCCGCAGCCTCCTGCGTGCGGGCACGATTGCCCTCGCCGCGGGTGCCGTGGGCACGGCCGCCCCGCAGGCGTTTGCGCTCGGCCCGGTGCTCGGCACCGTTGTCGACTTCTCGGCGGGTGTTCCCTCCTCGGCCGCGCTCAAGGCTGCGGGCCAGATGGGTGCGGTGCGCTACGTCTCCAAGCCGCGCGCAGGCTGGATGGCCGGCAAGCCGGTCACCCGCGCCCAGGCTGCTGCCGACGCCGCCGCCGGCCTCGCCGTTGCTTCCGTCTACCAATACAACGGCTCGGACAATCCGGACTGGGCGGGCGGGGCGGCATCGGCAGCCCAGCACGCGCCGCAGGCCATCGCCATTCACAAGGCGGCGGGCGGTCCCACGGGCCGACCGATTTATATCGCGATCGACAGCAACCCGTCCCGCGCCCAGTACGACGGCCAGATTAAGCCCTACCTCGTGGCGTTTTCCACCGCGCTCAAAGCGGCGGGCTACCAGGTGGGCGTGTACGGCAACTACGACGTTATCGATTGGTGCGTACGCGACGGGATTGGCAGCTACTTCTGGATGCACGACTGGGGCTCGGGCGGCCGCATCCACCCGCGCACGACCATCCACCAGCTGCCACAGAACCGCCAGCGCACCATCGGCGGCGTGGTCTGCGATATCAATGACGTTTACGCGAAGGACTGGGGACAGTGGACGCCGGGGCGCGTCGCAGCGCCGGCACCGGCCGCGCCCGCAGCCCCCGCTCACAACAACAACCCGCTCAACGCCGTGGGCCAGATGTCCTCGCAGGTCCAGAACGCCGTGCCGGGACTCAACCTGCCGCAGGTCTCCCCTCAGGGCGTAAGCTTCAACGGCTCGTCCGTCGACTCCCAGCAGATTCAGGCTGGCATCGACTTGGCGCAGACCGTCATCAAGGCAATGCGTTAGGACTTCTGCTCTTCAATAAATTTCGTCGTCGCCTCGTTCAGGGCCTTGACGGTGACCTCTTTCTTCACGAACTTCGTGAGGTCTTCCGCCGAGCCCGACACCGAGGCGGCGACGATGAAGTTTTTCCCGAAGCTCACAGAGGAGTGCAGCGTCTTATCGTCAGACCAGCCCCACTTCGAGCCGAGCACATTGCTAAGCTTCGCCGTGCCGTAGTCCTGGCGGTAGCCATCTTCCGCCGTGGTCGTGGCCTGCGCCATCGCGACGAGGATGGGATGCGTGGGTGATTCCTCGCGCAGCGCCTTGATGAAGTTGACCACGTCATAGACGGACGTCACCGACTTGCCCCACTCGCTTCCCGCGCGCGTGGATTCGAGCTCATAGTCTTCCGCCACCGTGTCGATGGACTCCGGGTAGCGCTTAAAGAGATCCGACGCGGAGACGTCCGATGAATCCGCAATCATGTCGAGCGCTTCGTACTGGTCTTCCAGCGTGCCGTGGTCAAGCACGTACTTGGCGAGATAGAGCTTGATAAGGCTCAGCGCCGGCATGGCGTTGCGTTCCCCGTCGGTGCCCATGCGCATGCCGTCCATGCGGTAATAGGACAACTCACGGGCCTTGGCGTTGGCGACAAACTTCACTTCGCCGTCGAGGTCCGCGGCAATATTCTTCTTCGACGGCGGGGCTTCCACCGTGAGCGTTGCCACGGGGCGCGTCGCCGACAGCCGCGCGGCGGTCGTCTCCCCCGTTTCCTGCGCCGCGTCCGCAGGCTTTTCATGCGGCGGCGTACACGCCACCAGCGTCCCCGCCAGCGCCGCGGCGAGGGCCAGACTCATCATCCGATTCACTCACCACATATTACTAATGCCACCGCCTTCTTCAGAAAGAAGGCGGTGGCATTGAGCGTATGCGACGGGGCGGGCTACCCCTGCGGGTGTGAGCGTTGAGAAGCTCACCGTTGTGTGTTCGACCTTTAGTGGTCAACCTTTAGCGGTCACCCCTTAGTGGTCAACCGGAGCCTCAACCCCCACGCCGGTGAGGGAACGAACTTCCATTTCGGCGGAAAGCTCTTCGAAGTTGTCCGGCTTGGTCATAAGCGAGACAGCCCAGCCGACGAAGAATGCGAGCGGGATGGTGACGATACCCGGCGAGGACAGCGGGAACAGTGCCCAGTCCGCGTTGGGGAACATCGAGGTCTCGGTGCCGGAGACTGCCGGGGAGAAGAAGATGAGGACCAGGCAGGAGATGACACCGGTGTACATGGAGGCCACAGCACCCGCGGTGTTGAAGCGCCTCCAGTACAGGGAGTACAGGATGGTGGGCAGGTTAGCCGAGGCCGCGATGGCGAAGGCCAGGGAGACCAGGAAGGCGACGTTCTGGGTCATGGCCAGGATGCCGAGGATGATGGCGACGACACCGAGGACAACGACGGTCATCTGGGAGACGCGGACCTGCTCAGCCTCCGTGGACTGACCGTTACGGATAACGGAGTGGTAGACGTCGTGGGCGATGGACGCCGAGGCGGTAATCGCCAGGCCAGCGACGACCGCGAGGACGGTTGCGAAGGCAACGGCGGAGATGACCGCCATGAACACGGAGCCACCCAGTTCGAGGGCCAGCAGCGGGGCGGCGGAGTTCGCGCCACCCGGCGCGGCGAGGATGCGGTCCGGACCAACCAGAGCGGCGGCGCCGAAGCCCAGGATGAGCGTCATGAGGTAGAAAGCACCGATGATGACGATGGCCCAGGTCACGGAGCGGCGAGCTTCCTTCGCAGTCGGAACCGTGTAGAAGCGCATGAGGACGTGCGGGAGTCCACCGACACCGAGGACGAGGGCGATACCGAGGGAGATGAAGTCAATCTTCGTAGTGAGGGACGCGCCGTACTTCAGGCCCGGCTCCATAATCTGGGAGGCCTCGTAGCCCTTCTGCGCCAGGTACTCAGAGCCAGCGTGCGCCTGCACCGCGCCATCGAAGAGGGCACCGAAGCCACCCTTGATGGAGATGAAGACCATGGCGCACATCGCAACAACACCGGTCACAAGCAGGACTGCTTTAATCATCTGAACGTAGGTCGTGCCCTTCATGCCGCCGACGAGGACGTAGACAATCATGAGGACGCCCACGATACCAACGACGACGGCCTGCCAGAAGAAGTCGTGGATGTTGAGCAGGACCGAGACCAGGGAGCCGGCGCCGGCCATCTGCGCGATGAGGTAGAACAGCGAGACGAAGAGCGTCGCAATAGCGGCGGCCACGCGGACCGGCTTCTGCTTGAGACGGAAGCTCAGCACATCAGCCATGGTGAAACGCCCCACGTTACGCAGCGGCTCGGCCACGAGCATGAGCGCCACGAGCCATGCGACGAAGAAGCCCACGGAGTACAGGAAGCCGTCGTAACCGGTGAGCGCGACGGCGCCGACGATACCAAGGAAGGACGCGGCGGACAGGTAGTCACCGGAGATAGCGAGGCCGTTTTGGCGGCCAGAGAAGGAGCCGCCACCGGTGTAGAAGTCAGAGGCTTCCTTCGTCGACTTGCCGGCACGCAGGACCACGTACATGGTCACCACAAGGAAGACGACGAAGACGGAAATATTGAGAATCGGGTTGCCCGCGGTGGCATCGGCGCTCGCGGCGGCGAGGTGGAATGTAGTCATTGTCTATCCCTCCAGTTCTTCACGAATCTTGGCCGCACGCGGCTCGATGTTCTTATTGGCGTACTTCACGTAGACCCACGTAATGATGAACGTGGTCACGAACTGTGCAATACCGAAGGCCAGGCCAACGTTCCAGCCGCCCGGCAGCTCGGTACCCATAAAGCCCGGCGCGAAGACCGCGGCCAGCACGTAGACGATGTACCACGAGAAGAACGCGACGGTCATGGGGAACGTAAAGTTGCGGTAGGCCCCGCGCAGCTTGCCAAATTCGGCACTCTCGCGCATGGCGATGAATTCCTCCGCAGTCGGCTCACGGCGTTGCGCCGGGGCCGTCATGTTGGAGTCAACAGAGGGTGCAGACATTGCATGTGCTCCTTCCAAAAGGGCAAGGGATAGGTCAAAAAGTTAAGCCCGACTCCGCCACACCGGCTCGCGCCACCTGAGGCAGAGGTCACATTTTTGCTTGATGTGTAAGTTACAGAGCATTCTGTGCAACGTTGTAGCTGTCGCTAAAAATTCACCCTTTGCAAGAATTAACTACCCCCACACCCGCCCTCAACATGGATATTTACAGCTTGCAAAATTACCCCCAACTTGCATACAAGCGCCTTTTGCCAACTTTGCAAACCCCAATGTGGCACACGTCTCACTAGGAAAACCACACACAAAAGGCCGCTGCCCCACCGGGGGCAGCGGCCTCAACGTTCGCGGCCGGCGGGTGCGGACTAGCCTTCCGCGCCCGGGAAGTCGCGCGGATCATTAAACATGCGCCCGAATCCCTCACGTCCGTCGAGGGAGTTCATGACGTCCATCTCCGCGCGCGTGAGCGTAAGCTCTGCCGCCGCGAAGTTCTCCGCCAGGCGCTCCTTGCGCGCGGACTTGGGGATAACCGAGATACCCAGCTGTAGCAGGTACGCGAGCACCACCTGGCCCGTGGTCACCTCATGCTTCGCGGCAATCGCCTTGATATCCGGATTAGTGAGCACCACACCGCGCGCAAGCGGCGACCACGCCTCGGTGACAATGCCGTGTTCGTCGTGGTACGCGCGCAGCTCCGGCTGCGTGAAGCCCGGGTGCAGCTCCACCTGGTTGAGCACCGGCACAATGCCGGATTCCTTGATAAGCGTATCGAGCGTCTCCTCGTAGAAGTTGGCCACGCCGATGGATGCAATCTGACCCATGCCCTGCAGGCGCGCAATCGCGTCGAACGTCTCCACGTACTTACCACCCTGCGGCCACGGCCAGTGGATGAGATAAAGGTCGATGTAGTCCAGCCCCAGCTTGTCCAGGGACTCATGGAAAGCCTGCGGCGCGAGATCCGCGCCGTGGTGATCGTGCCATACCTTCGTCGTCACAAAGATCTCATCGCGGGTGACGTCGCCGGCATCCATGGCCTGCTTCAGGGCCTTGCCCACGGCCTCCTCGTTCTTGTACAAGGTCGCGGTGTCGAACTTGCGGTAACCAATCTCGATGGCCTCGCGGATGGTGCGCACGCACTCGTCGTCGCGCAGCTTGTAGGTGCCCAAGCCCAGCTGGGGCATCTCACGGTCGTCATTAAAAGTAACGTTCTCTACAGTCATGTCCCCCATTGTGCCCTACCGCGGCCTGCCGCCGCCGGGTTTCTCATACTAGGCGGGGATATGCGCTCGAAACGTGAATGAGGCACGGGAAAATTTCAAGAAATCGACCAACTCATTCACGCTAGGAACCCCAGAGATCGCGAAAGCCCCCGAGCCCGCCGCAAAGACAGACCCGAGGGCGCCACGAAATGAGGCCGTGTGAATTAGGCCGCGCGAATGAGGTCGATGATAAAGACCAAGGTGCGACCGGAGAGCGGGTGTCCGCCACCCACGGGGCCGTAGGCCTTCTCCGGCGGGATGGTGAGCTGGCGGCGGCCGCCCACCTTCATGCCCGGAATACCTTCCTGCCAACCGGCGATGAGGCCGGTGAGCGGGAACTCGATGGATTGTCCGCGGTCCCAAGAAGAATCGAATTCCTGGTTCGTCTCATAATCGGCGCCCACGTAGTGGACCTCCACGACGCCGCCCGGCTGCGCCTCGGCGCCGTCGCCGACCACGATGTCCTCGATGACGAGTTCCGTCGGGGCCGGGCCGGTCTGGGCTTCGATCAGTGGCTTTTCCATGGGATGTACCTCTCCTTGGAGCGAATTGTTAAGCGAGATTTAGCGGTAGCGCTGCGGCCGCGAAGTGGACTGCAATAGCTATGAGAAAACCGCACTAGCAGCCCATTATACGGGACACCGTGCGGTTTCTTGCCATTTATGCAGCGAAGGCGCCACAAAAATAGGGCTTACTTACGCTCCGAGCGCGGGGTGAAGGCGCGGAGGGACTCACCGGTGTAGATCTGGCGCGGGCGGTTGATCTTCGTGTTGAGCTCCAGCTGCTCGCGGTACTGAGCGATCCAGCCCGGCAGACGGCCGATGGCGAAGAGCACGGTGAAGAAGTCCGTGGGGAAGCCCATGGCGCGGTAGATAAGGCCGGTGTAGAAGTCGACGTTCGGGTACAGCTTGCGGGAGACGAAGTAGTCGTCAGAGAGCGCAATCTGCTCGAGTTCCATGGCCAGGTCGAGCATCGGGTCGCCGCCGAGGTGCTCGAGGATCGCATGTGCGGTCTCCTTGACGATGGCCGCGCGCGGGTCGTAGTTCTTGTAGACGCGGTGGCCGAAGCCCATGAGGCGAACGCCCTTTTCCTTATTCTTCACGCGGTTCATGAAGTCGGTTGCGTCGCCGCCGTTGTTCTTCTGGATGTCCTCGAGCATCTCCAGAACGGCCTGGTTGGCGCCACCGTGCAGCGGGCCAGACAGGGCGTTGATGCCGCCAGCGATGGAGACGAACATGTTGGCCTGGGCAGAACCAATCATGCGGACCGTGGAGGTGGAGCAGTTCTGCTCGTGGTCTGCATGGAGGATAAGCAGCTTGTCCAGGGCCTTGGAGACGACCGGGTCAACCTCGTAGTCCTCGGTCGGGTAACCGAACATCATGCGCAGGAAGTTCTCGCGTGCGTTGAGGTTGTTATCCGGGTACATGTAAGGCTTACCCTCCGAGGCACGGTAAGCGTAAGCCGCGAGCATGGGCACCTTGGCGAGCAGGCGGACGGTCGCCTTGTCGAGCTGCTCCGGGTCCAGCGGGTCGAGCTGGTCCTGGTAGTAGGTGGAGAGAATGTTCACGGAGGAAGCCAGCACGGCCATCGGGTGCGCGTCGCGCGGGAAGATGGAGAACTGCGCCTTGAAGTCCTCGTCGAGGAGGGTGTGGTGGCGGATCTCGTTGTTGAACTTGCTCAGCTGCTCCTGGTTCGGCAGTTCGCCGTTGATGAGCAGGTAGGACACCTCGTTGAAGGTGGCATTCTGCGCCAGGTCAGCAATGTCGTAACCACGGTAGCGGAGGATGCCCTCTTCGCCGTTGATGAAGGTAATCTTCGACTCGGTGGAGCCGGTAGCGGCGTAGCCCGGGTCGAACGTGACGAGACCGGTCTCGTTACGCAGCTTGGAAATGTCAAAGCCGGAGTCGCCTTCGGTGGACTGCTTGATGTCCATCTCGTACTCGCCACCCGGGTAGTGGAGAACAACCTTGTTATTGTCGGTAGCCACGTTGGTTCCTTTCTTCGTTAAACCAGTCAATAAAGCATGTGCCATCGCTGGAGACGCGTCTTAAGGCTCTCGCAGTGCACGCCGTAAGGATTACTTTACTAGTAAACAGTACGCGCATTTCGGTTTTGCCAACTCCCCACCCTACCAAACAATGTGACCACTACTACAACCCGCGGTCGGGGTGAGATAGTCCCCTTTTTCTAGTAAGCAACCGAAAAGGCTTCGGCGGTGGCTATCATATTCGCATGAGCAACCCCAGCATTCAGATTCCTACAGAGTTTATCCCGTCCGATGGCCGCTTTGGCTGCGGTCCGTCCAAGGTTCGTCCGTCCCAGATCGAGGCCATCGCCAACCACGGCATTGACATCATCGGCACGTCCCACCGCAAGCCCGCTGTCAAGGACGTCGTCGGCCGCGTCCGTGACGGCCTGTCTGAATTCTTCTCCCTGCCCGACGGCTACGAGATCATCCTCTCCCTGGGCGGCGCCACCGCCTTCTGGGATGCCGCCACCTTCGGCCTTATCGAAAAGAAGTCCTCGCACCTTACATTCGGCGAGTTCTCCGGCAAGTTCGCCAAGGCCTCCCAGCAAGCTCCGTGGCTCGATGAGCCGAACATCACGGATGCCCCCGTCGGCACCGCCCCCTCCTCCGCCGACCTCAACCTCGAGGGCGCCGACGTCGTCGCGTGGGCACACAACGAGACCTCCACGGGTGCCATGACTCAGATCACCCGCCCCAACTCGGACGCCCTCGTTGCTATCGACGCAACCTCCGGCGCCGGCGGCCTGCCTGTCGACTTGAAGGAAGCTGACGTCTACTACTTCTCCCCGCAGAAGTGCTTCGCCTCGGACGGCGGCCTGTGGCTCGCCGCGATGAGCCCGGCGGCCTTGGAGCGCATCGAGAAGATCAACGCTTCGGACCGCTACATCCCGGCCTTCCTTAACCTGCAGACCGCCGTGGACAACTCGCGCAAGAACCAGACCTACAACACGCCGGCCGTGGCTACCCTGCTCATGCTCGCCGACCAGGTCGAGTGGATGAACGCCAACGGCAAGCTGGACGGCATGGTCAAGCGCACCACCGCCAACTCGGATGTCCTCTACAACTGGGCCGAGGCCCGCGAGGGTGCTACCCCGTTCGTCGCCGAGAAGGACGCGCGCTCCCTCGTCGTCGGCACCATCGACTTCGATGACTCCATCGACGCCGCCGCCCTTGCCGCCGCCCTACGCGCCAACGGCATCCTTGACACGGAGCCCTACCGCAAGCTCGGCCGCAACCAGCTGCGCATCGGCACGTTCCCCGCCATCGAGACCGATGACGTCGAAAAGCTCACCAAGGCTATCGATTACGTGCTCGATTCGGGCGCGGCAGCCGCCAAGTAGCTCCTTTCCTGCGATATGGTGGACACCACAGTCCGCCTTCGCGACAGGAATTAAAGGAGAGCGATCATGCGCGAATTATTCGTGGTCGACAACGAGTCGACCGAGACCTCTTTGGTGCTGCGCACCGAAGACGGAGAGGAGTTCTTCCTCGATCTCAGCGCCCTCGCGCCGGATATTCGCGCCACGCTTTCCGCCCAGCCTGACGATGGCCCCTCTACCGCACCGGAGCCAGAGGCTCCGGCCGAGCAGGCCACGCCGGAGGCACCGGCGGCATCGGAAGCACCTGCCCCTGCCCCGCGGCTGACGGCCGTCGGCTCCGCGCCGCGCCGTCCCACCACCGAGAAGCTGAGCATGCGCCCGCCGGAGATTCAGCACCGCATCCGCGCTGGCGCCACCGTCGCCGAACTTGCCGAGGAAATGGGCGTCGCCGAGTCCCGCGTCGAGCCCTTCGCACACCCCGTGCTCATGGAGCGCTCGCGCATCGCGGAGCTCGCCAAGCAGGCCCACCCGGTCCGCGAGGACGGCCCGGCCAAGCTCACCATCTATGAGGTCCTCGCCACCGCCTTTGCCGCCCGCGGCCACTCGCTTACTGACGCCACGTGGGACGCCTACCGCGAGAAGGGCCAGCCCTGGACCGTCCGCGTCACGTGGAAGACGGGCCTGAGCGAAAACGAGGCCGAGTGGACCCTGCGCGAGTCCTCCGGCTCCGCCTCCACCCTCGTCGCCCGCAACACCGTGGCCGCTGACCTTACCGACCCGGACTTCGTGCAGCCGGTGCGCTCGCTCACCTCCGTCGGCCGCGGTTCCCGCCGTGTCGAGGCGCTCGACGCCCGCGAGGACGAGGACTTCGATCCGTACTCCTACGGCGAGCAGGACGACCTGGACGCGCTGCGCCACTCCCGCCGCGCCGCCGCCTCCGAGGAGGACGAGACCGTCGTCGAGGTCACCGATGTCACGGACCTCACCGCTCCTACCATCGCGCCCGTGGGCACCCCGCACGACACCTCGAATGGCTCCGAGGATGCGGAGCCCTCTGCGGAAAAAGCCGACGCAGCGTCCACGTCCAACGACAAAGACGAGGAGTTCCTCCAGCACCCGTCGCCCGCGCCCAAGCCGTCCAAACGCCGTCGTCGCGCCTCGAC
Organism: Corynebacterium sp. SA-MJD20WY100; assembly: GCF_039822565.1. Taxonomy (NCBI): domain Bacteria; kingdom Bacillati; phylum Actinomycetota; class Actinomycetes; order Mycobacteriales; family Corynebacteriaceae; genus Corynebacterium; species Corynebacterium sp. SA-MJD20WY100. The sequence goes on from NZ_JBCJKS010000005.1 coordinate 145,512, forward strand.
GCCGAACTGGGAGGACGTCCTCCTCGGCGTGCGCGGCAACACGAAGCGTCCCCGCGACTAACCGCCCCGTCCAGCTCTAGACGTTCACTCAAGAAAGATTCCCTCTCATGAACATCTCACGCGCAGTCCTTACTCTCTGGTACGTCACCGTGGGCGACAGCTCCGAGCCAGCCGCTGACATCGCGAAGGTCCTCAACGCCGATCCCAAGGCGGACCGCGGCTTCGGGCGCAAGTACTTGAGCCAGCTCAATCCGGCGTTCCCCGTGACGCCCATTGGCCAGTTCCCGCTCGGCCGCTCCGCGCAGGCTGACGTGGGCGAGTTCTACATCGGCGGCTACCCCGGCGTCACCGTGGTCCAGACCGTCATCATGGACGACGCCCTCACGCTCTCCAAGCTCTCCCCGCTTCTGCTGCGCGCCATCAATGCCAAGCACATCTTCGCCTTCGCGTCCAACGAGGAGGAGGGCTACGCCGGCATGGCACACTGGGAGAACTACGAGCTCAAGCGCTCCCTGTGCTCGACGCGCACCGAGTTCATCGAGGACATCGGCCTGCCCGAGCCTTACGAAGGCCCCTACTGGGCCGGCGAGCACCGCCCCTCCACCTCCGGTGCCATCACGCTGCCCTTCGTTCCCCAGGAGCTCATGCAGGAAGCCGAGCGCACCTGGCTCGGCGTGGAAATCGGCGAGAACGGTCCCAACCTCGACGTCGTGGGCTACGCCATCGACGGCCGCCCCGAGCCCAAGATCGACCCGGCCCCCGCACCTAAGTCCACCTCCGAGCTCGTCGAGACCTCCGCCGCGAAGCTGGGCGTCGGCCCCGCCAACGGCGCTTACGACGACTACGCAGACCCCGAGGCCGAGCCCGAGTCCACCATCGCCGAGTCCGCCCAGCGCACCGCGCACGACCTCGCGGACCTCGGCCGCACCATTGCCTCGCGCGTCGTCACGTTCTTCAAGAACCGCCGCCGCTAGCCCCTCCGCGCGCGCTGAAAATTGACACAAAAATCCCTTCAGGACATATAAGCCCCTCCCCGAGCGCCCACACGGTGCCCTATATGTCCTGAACGTAGATCCAGCCGCGGCGAATTGCACTTCAGCCGTCCGCGCACGCCGACAATCGACGCAAAAATCCCTTCAGGACATATAAACCCCTTCCCGAGCGCCCACACGGTGCCCTATATGTCCTGAACGTAGATCCAGCCGCGGCCAATCACACTCCAAGCCGACTGTGCCCTCCGCATGCGCCGAAAACGGCTCGTTTCGGCGCGAAGCGTAACAATGCCGCCAGGGCTGGGGAGCGCGGGACTAGAGGTCGAGCAGCGAACGCTGGCGCTCGTAGAACGCAATCGCCGCGGACGTCGCCACGTTCAAGGAATCGGTCCCCGGGGCCATCGGAATGCGCGCGCGGACGTCCGTGGCCTTCATGGCGTGTTCGGTCAGGCCGGGGCCTTCGGCGCCCACGAGGAGCGCGACTTTCTCGGCGCCCTTGAGAGCTTGAGCCAGGTGCACCGCGTCCTCGCTGGGGGTTAAGGAGACGAGACGGAAGCCGGCATCGGAAAGCTTGGCCAGCTTATGTTGCCAATTGGTGTAGCCGCCCTCGAAGCGGGCCCACGGCAGGCGCAGGACGTGGCCCATGGACACGCGGACGCTGCGTCGGTAGAGCGGGTCCGCGGTGCCGGAGCCCAGCAGCACGCCGTCGACATCCATGCCCGCGGCGTTGCGGAAGATGCCGCCGATATTCTCGTGGTCGCCCACACCTTCCATGACGACGAGCGTCTGTGCACCCTCGATGACCTCGTCAACCGACCAGGCGTCCAGGCGGTCCGCGGACGCGAGCAGGCCGCGGTGCATGTCAAAGCCGGCGACCTCGGTGAGCATGTCGCGGGTGACCTCGTAGATGGGCACGTCGTCGGGCACCTCGTGCTGCGACAGGTAGGTGTCGATCTTCGCCTTGAAGCCCACGATGCAGCGGGTGGGGTACGCGGAGGCGAGCAGGCGCTCGACGATGATGGGGCCCTCGCCAATGACAAGACCCTCGCCGTGGGCGTCGGACTTTTTCAAGTTCCGAACGTCATCCAGGCGAGGGTCGTTGACGTCTTCAATTACGTAGCGCATGTACCCGACAGTACCGTGTCAGGAATGCAGCGAACTAACCGATAACGGAGGAAATCGGTCCCATGCCGAAATAGACCACGAACATCGCGGCCACGAGCCACATGATCCAGTGGACCTGCTTGGCCTTGCCTGCGAAGACAGCCATGGCAGCGAAGGCGATGAAGCCCACGCCAATGCCGTTGGCGATGGAGTAAGTAAACGGCATGACCACGATGGTGAGGAACGCCGGGATGGCGACCTCCATCTTGTGCCACTCGATCTCGGTGATCTGGGAGGCCATGAGCACGCCCACGATGACGAGGACCGGTGCGGCGGCCTCGATCGGGACGATCTCATAGAGCGGGGTCAAGAACATGGCGAGCAGGAAGAGCACACCCGTCGTGATGTTGGCCAGGCCGGTGCGGGCGCCATCGGCGATGCCCGCAGAAGAGTCTGCAAAGACGGTGTTGGAGGAGGCGGAGCCCAGGCCGCCGGCCACGGCGCCGAAGCCCTCGACGACCAGGGCCTTCTTCATGTCCGGCAGAACGCCGTCCTCGTCGACGAGGTCGCCCTGCTTGCCCAGGCCCGTCATGGTGCCCATGGCGTCGAAGAAGTTGGTGAGCAGCAGCGTGAAGATGAGTAGCACGGTGGCGACGACGCCCAGCTTGGTGAACGCGCCGAAGAGGCTCACCTCACCCACGATGGAGAGATCCGGCATGCCGCCGAGCGACGACGGGGCGCCCGGGGTGGCCATGCCCCAGTCCTCGTTGGGGAAGAGAGCCTGCAGGATGATCGCGATGACGGTCGTGATGACAATCGCCAGGAACAGGCCGCCCGGGACGTTGCGGATGACGCAGAAGGCGCAGATGAGCAGGCCGATAACGAAGACGAAGGCCGGCCAGGTCGCAATGGAGCCGTTGATACCCAGGCCAACCGGCACGGTGGTGTGCGCGGCGTCCGGCACGCGGGTGACAAACCCGCCATCCACGAAGCCGATGATGGCGATGAACATACCAATACCGACGCCCATCGCGGCCTTCATGGAGTGCGGGATGGCCTCAAAGACGGCGGTGCGGAAGCCGGAGACGGCCAGCAGCACGATGATGATGCCCTCGATGACCACGAGGCCCATGGCCTCCTGCCAGGACAGGCCCTTAGTGGCGACCATCGTGACCGCAACGAAGGTGTTCATGCCCAGGCCCGCCGCCATGGCGAACGGGTAGCGGGCGATGGCGCCGAAGGCGATGGTCATGATGCCCGCGATGAGCGCGGTGGCGGCGGCGACCTGCGGGATGCCGAGCGCGTGACCGTTGACGTCGGGCGAGGTTCCCAGGATGAGCGGGTTGAGCAGGATGATGTACGCCATCGCGAAGAACGAGACCGTTCCCGCGCGGACTTCGGTTCCCACAGAGGAACCGCGTTCAGAGATATGGAAATATCGATCGAGAGCAGTCTTCATCAGACCTTGAGCCCCTTTACCTAGTGCCAGGAGGATTGAGTTTTACCTGCAAAGATTCCCCCACCACAGGCAAAAATGCAAAACCGGACTAGATCAGAAGATGGGCTTTTCGTCGTCGAAGGCGCGGCGGGGCTCGTTGTCAGTCTCTGTGACCGTGGTTTTTGAGTGCGCGCCGCAGCCATACGTGGCGTGGACCACGCGGCCATCGGCGGAATATATGTTTGCACACACTCCGAAGTTGGGCATGAACGGAACCATGAAGGCGCACGTCTTGCACTGCAGCGGGGCCGCGGCCGCCATGGCGGAATTCGGGCCGAACTCGCCGGTGCGCCAGCGCGTGCGGGCGTCCTGGACGGCGGCCTCGGTGAGGTTGCCAAAATCGTCGAGACGGTCATCATCAGGCACCGGCATGAGGTCGCCCGGGCCGAGGTCGCCGGGGCGCACGCGCTCGGCATAGGGCACCCACTCGGGCGCCTGAAGGGCGTCGCCGCCGGGCACGAGCGCGACCTCGTTGACGGTCACGTCCTCCGAGCCCGCCGCGCACGCGAGCACCGCCTGCCACTCCCATCCAGGATAACCAGGCATGTCGGCCTCAAAGCGGTGCGTCGCGACGTTACGCGTGAGCCCGGCGACGCCAATGTGCTTGCCGATGCCCCCTTCGCCCAGCTCGGCAACGGCCTCCCGCGCCACCTCCACGGCGCGCGCGCCAAGGAGCGGGTTGCGGTGGGTGGACTCTCTCTTTTTGCTTGACACGCTTCCTATTATGGGCCATCCGCGCCGTGGTAGCGTCCTTAGGTATGCTTCGCCCTCTCACAGCCCGGTTTTCCTCTTACCCTGCGACCACTCCGTGGTCGCAGGTCGCCGCCGGGGCCGCCGCGCTCATCGTGCCCGCCACGCTCCTCGCCGCGTGTGGCACCGACGGTTCCTCCTCCCCCACCTCCGCCGCCCCGGCCGAGGTGGAAAAACTCACCGCGGTCGTCCACGAGACGCTGCCTTTTGATGCGACGTCGTTTACGCAGGGCCTCGAGGCCACCGAGGACGGCGAGCTGTGGGTGGGCACCGGCCAGTACGGCGAGTCCCGTCTCTACCGCTTTGATCCGGTCACGGGCGACGAGCGCGCGTCGGTCGACCTGGACCCGCAGCTCTTCGGCGAGGGCATTACCCAGTTTGAGGATTCCATCTGGCAACTCACGTGGAAGGCCGGCGAGGCCATCCGCTACAACGCGGCGACGCTAAAAGAAACCGGCCGTGCCCACTACGAGGGCGAGGGCTGGGGCCTGTGCGCGCTCGACAACGAACTCATCATGTCGGACGGGACGGCGGAACTGCGCCACCTCGACCCGGATACCTTCGAGGAGCGCTCGCGCGTCACGGTCACGCATAACGGCGCACCGGTCAACGAGATTAACGAGCTCGAGTGCGTCGACGGCCACGTCTATGCCAACGTGTGGTTTAGCACGGACATCCTGCGCATCGACCCGGCCACCGGCGAGGTCACCGGCGTCATCAACGCATCGGGCGTGAAGAATAACGCGGCGGACGATCCCAATAACGTGCTCAACGGCATCGCGCACATCAAGGGCACGGACCAGTTCTACGTCACAGGCAAGCGCTGGCCGGATCTGTACCGAGTAAGCTTCGAGCCCGCTGCGTCCGGCACGTAGTGTCCGTCGAGTAGTATTTTGCACCATGGCAACGCGCAAAGAGGCTAAGAAGAAATCCCTCCTCCAGTTACTGGCGGTCATCATCGCCGTCGTCGTGATCGTCGTGGCGGTCGTGCTCTTTCAGAACTGGCGCAGCACTAAGCCAGGGGCGCAGCCGCAGGATATTAAGATCACCGCATCCGTCGGCGATGAGTCCATGGAGGTCGCCCCGTACATGGTGTGCGAGCCCGGCGCGGACTGCCCCGAGGGCGAGGTGCCCAACCTCGTCGTCGGCGAGAATGACACCTTGAAGATCGAGGTGCCGGACGATATCGCGTCCAACCAGTGGCAGCTGCTCACCATCTACGACGACCCGGCGGCCAACGATGAGCAGCTCCACGGCGCCGGCGAGACGACGGTGGTGGAAGTTCCGGGCTCGGTGGAGGGGGCATCGGAAGGCAAGAAGGCGCACCTGGCCGTCGTGGAGATTTCTGCGGTGCTGCTGGGCACCGATGAGGGCGGCGAGGAAACGCCGTATACGGCCGTGTGGTCCCTGTCTACTCTTCCCCCGGATGAGCTCGCGGCGGCGACGGCGACGTCTTCTGCCCCGGCTGAATAATCTTCTCCCCAATAACAAACGCGCGTCACTGTGGTCTCACGGTGACGCGCGGTGCGTTTTCTATGAATCAAGCTCCTTGGCGATGGCGCGCAGGATGGCGGCGACATCGCGTCCGGTCTTGCGGTCCGGGTAGTGCCCTGCGGTGAGCGAAGGCTGCACCTGGGACTCGAGGACCGTCATGACGTCTGCAATCATGGAGCCCAATTCCTCGGGCTTGCGGGACGGGGTGCGGCGACGCGGCTTGTCGAGCACGTTCACGCGCAGCGCCTGCGGGCCGCGACGGCCGGCCGCGAAGTCGAATTCGATGCGCTGGCCTTGCACCAGCTCCTCGACGCCCTCCGGGAGGACGGAACGTCCAACGAAGACGTCCTCGCTGCCAGGATTGGAGACAAAGCCAAAGCCCTTCTCCGCGTCGTACCACTTCACTTTGCCGATAGGCACGAGGCTCACCACTTTCTTGTGTCTTAGGGATAAAAGAGTATTCAGGGGAAGATGTCATTTTACTACGCGCCCGGCGGTTGCGAAATCACAGCACAATCGCGGCGCGGCGACCCGTGTGGCGCGTCTCACAGAACCGGATGTAACGTTTCTCAAAATCCGTTCACCTGGGATTTTTCATTAGGTGCCTGCCTCCGACAGGCAGACATTGTCACGAAAAGGTCAAAGAACGTGACACTTTCGTTATAAACCGGTACCGTGTCCCCCAAGCGCTTAAGTCGGAGCACCACGGCTCACGGCCGGCAACCACCCGCTTATCAATCCAAACGGTTGCAGCCTGACCCAGCCCGACACTTTAGACCGACGCGCATTCAGTACTTATAGCGGGAAGAGAGAGGAACACTCAATCATGGGACGTCATTCCGCTAAGAAGCACACGGCCGCTAAGTTCGCCGCCACCACCGTCGCCTTCGGCGCCGCTGCCACCCTCATGGCCCCGACCGCCTCCGCGGCCCCGGATTCTGACTGGGACCGCCTCGCACAGTGCGAGTCCGGCGGCAACTGGGCCATCAACACCGGCAACGGCTACCACGGCGGCCTGCAGTTCTCCGCCTCCACCTGGCAGGCCTACGGCGGCGGCGAGTTCGCCCCGACCGCTAACCAGGCCACCCGCGAGCAGCAGATTGCTGTCGCCGAGCGCACCCTCGCCGCACAGGGCTGGGGCGCATGGCCGGCCTGCTCCGCGTCCCTGGGCCTGAACTCCGCCCCGACGCCGCGCAACCTCGACGCCACCCCGGCACCGGCACCGGCTCCGGCCCCTGCCGCCCAGCCTGAGACTGCTGCCCCGGCCGCTCCGGCACAGGCCTCCTCCGAGTCCGAGGACCTCGCCGTGGACAACCTCTACGCGCTTATCACGGACACCGCCGCCAAGTACGGCTACCAGCTGCCCGCCAACTTCAAAGCGCAGTACAAGGCCAACCGCGAGTCCCTCAACAACCTCTACGCGGCCAACCGCAACTCGGTCGACCCGATTGCCGCTGTCATCGCTTCCCTGTAAGCACCGTTAGCGTCTAGCCCACGCCGCTCCTCTTTCGGAGCGACGTGGGCTTTCGTGGTTGTGGGTCGCGTAGCCACCAACAAAAGTCGCTACCGTCTGCGCCCAGTGGGACTCCACAGCCACGAAGTAAGGCAGATTGTGCTGGCCTCCTCCACCCGAAAACAACGAAAGGCACCCCGAAGGGTGCCATGCGTGCGCCGAAACCTTAGCGGTTGATGCGCGTGTACGGGTGAACGTAGTTCAGCTTCTCAGCCGGGAGAGGCAGAACAGTGTCGTCACCGTACGGGCTCGAAGCGCCGGCAAACGGAGCGTAAATTTCGGTAATTGCGTGCTCGCGGGCGTCGTTCTTCGGCCAAGCCGGGGACACGTGGCCCTTCTTCTCTACATTCGACATGCCCTATATTCTGCCAAACCCGCGCGGAAAACGTAACTTAATCGGGGTTAGACTTGTCACCCGATATGGTTTCTTCTCACACGCCGGCCACCCCAGCCACCGATTTCCGCTCCTGGCTGGGCAAACGCAGCGACGATGAACTCGCGCGCATCCTCACTCACCGCCCCGATGCCACGCATCCGCTACCCCCAGGCATTGCCCCGCTCGCCACGCGCCTGCTCCTGCGCACCTCCCTCGCCCGCGCGCTCGCCACGTGCACCGCGGCAGAACTGGCCACACTGGAACGACTCGTGGCGGCCGGCGCAGAATTCGAACCCGTGGAGTTCGAGCCTTCAGGCACCGCCGCGGTCATCGACGCATTGAAAGACAAAGCCCTTGTCTTCGACACCGACGACTCCCGGGTCATGGTCCCCCGCGAGGTCATGGCGGCACTTCCCGCAGACTGGTCGCTGCTCGAACAGCACGCCGTGGACCCGGCGGATATCGAGAAACTCGACAAGGAACAACGCCGCGTGTTGGAGACCCTCGCGCCCACGGGTCTGGGAACCACGCGCGACGCTGCCCCAGACGCGGACCCGGCGCGCCCCATCCCCCGTCTCATTGCGGCGGGGCTCCTCCAGCGCGTCGACGCGCGAACCGTCCGCCTGCCGCGAGCCACGCGCCTCGCGCTCCGCGGCCAGGGGCCGCTCAACATTCCGCTGGAGCCATCCGGCCGCCAAGGTCAGCCGGTACAGGACCAGAAGACTGACGAAGCCGGCGCCGCCGCGGGCCTCGACGTCGTGCGTCTCATAGGCCGTCTCATCGACATCCTGGGCCAGGAGCCGGTCGAGCTGCTCAAGGACAAGACGGTGGGCGTCCGCCCCCTCGCACACCTAGCCAAGGAACTCGACACGGACTACGTCAAGGAACTCATCGCGCTCGGCTTCCACGCGCGCCTCCTCGGCCGCGGAGAACCGAAAGGCGGTCCGGAGGGCAACTTCCTGGCTCCCACGCAGGCGGCACAAGAATGGGCCGACGCCCCGCTCCCCGACCGCCTCCAGGTTCTCCTCGACGCGTGGGAGACCTCTCCGTGGGCCGCGTGGGAGTCGCAGCGCGGCCTCGACCAGGAGACCGCTCACGACTATCTGCCGCGCCACCGGGCGAGAATCCTCGACGTCTACAAGAACAGCAGCCAACCGCTCAACCTCGAAGAGTTCTGGGAAGACCTCTGCTTTGCCCGTCCCCTCTTCGCCGCGCACACGCAACCGGCCACCATCGAACACCTCCACGCCGAGGCCCAGTGGCTGGGCGTTACCGCCCGCGGCGCCCTCGTCCAAGAGCGCCCCGTGCCCGAGGCCGTTGAGCGCTTCATCATGCAGGCTGACATGACGGTGCTCACCCCGGGCCCGCTCGTCACGGAGCTACTGCGCACGCTGGAAAATCTCGCGGATCTCGAGTCACCGGGCCTGGCCAGCGTCTACCGCATCTCCACCGAGTCGCTGCGCCGCGGCATGGACTCCGGCATGACGGCCCAGGAGATCAAGGACTTCCTCCACGCCCATGCCCTCGGCGAGGTCCCTCAGGCCGTGGAATTCCTCATCGACGACGTCGCCCGCCGGCACGGCACGCTGCGCTCCGGCACGGCGCTCGCTTACGTCCGCTGCGAGGACGAGGCCCTGCTCGCCCAAGCCGTCGCCGCCGTGGACTCCCTCAGGCTGCTTGCGCCCACCGTCGCCATCTCCCAGCAACGCTTAGGGCTCGTCCTCGAAGAGCTACGAAGCAACGGCTTCGCCCCCGCCGCCGAAGACGAGCATGGCGCCTCCATCGCCGTCCAACCCGAGCCAGCGCTCCTGCCCATGCCTCGCGCGCACGCGCCCCGCCGCGAGGAGCCCGATGTCGCGCGTGCCGTCGCCGCCATCCGCACCGCCGAGCCCAATCAAACCCCAGAAGGACCGGACATCGGAATCATCGAGGCCGCCGCCCGCGGCTCCCGGCTCATCGTCGTGGGCTACGCGGACCGCAACGGCCGCCCGCGCGAGGTCACCGTCACCCCGCTCACCGTCGCCGGCGGCCAGGTCGACGCCCTCGACCGCGACGGCCACCCCGTCCGCTTCCCCCTCCACCGGATTATGAGCGCGCGGCTTAAGGACTAAACTGGGCCGAATGAATGGCCCGCTTATCGTCCAGTCGGATAAGACCGTCCTCCTTGAGGTCGACCACGAGCTTGCCGGTGCCGCCCGCGCAGCCCTGGCCCCCTTCGCCGAGCTCGAGCGCGCCCCGGAGCATATCCATACCTACCGCATCACCCCGCTCGCGCTGTGGAACGCCCGCGCCGCCGGCTTCGACGCGGAGCAAGTCGTCGACGTCCTCGAGACGTATTCGCGCTTCCCCGTCCCGCAGGCGTTGCTCATCGACGTCGCGGAGACAATGTCGCGCTACGGCCGCGTGCGCCTCCAGGCCCACCCGGCCCACGGACTCATCCTCGAATCCGATGAGCCTGCCATCCTCGTCGAGCTCGAACGTCACAAGAAGGTCGGCGGCATGCTCGGCGCGCGCATCGACGGCAACACCATCGCCGTCCCGCCCTCAGAGCGCGGCCGCCTCAAGCAGGAGCTGCTCAAGGTCGGTTGGCCCGCAGAGGACCTCGCCGGCTACGTCGACGGTGAGTCCCACCCCATCGCGCTCACCGAGGATGACTGGCACCTGCGCGACTACCAGCAGTACGCCGCGGAGTCCTTCTGGGCTGGCGGCTCCGGCGTCGTCGTGCTGCCCTGCGGCGCCGGCAAGACCGTCGTGGGCGCGGCCGCCATGTCTAAGGCCCAGGCCACCACGCTCATCCTCGTCACCAACACCGTCGCCGGCCGGCAATGGCGCGATGAGCTGCTCCGCCGCACCACGCTTACCGAGAATGAAATCGGCGAATACTCCGGCGAGAAGAAGGAAATAAAACCCGTCACCATCGCCACCTACCAGGTCGTCACCCGCAAGACGAAGGGCGAATACCGCGCGCTCGAGCTCTTCGACTCCCGCGACTGGGGCCTTATCATCTACGACGAGGTCCATCTCCTGCCCGCACCCGTGTTCCGCATGACCTCGGATCTCCAGTCCCGCCGTCGCCTCGGGCTTACCGCCACCCTCGTCCGCGAGGACGGCGCCGAGGGCGACGTCTTCTCCCTCATCGGCCCCAAACGCTACGACGCGCCCTGGAAGGAGCTCGAGCAGCAGGGCTACATCGCCACCGCCGACTGCGTGGAGGTCCGCGTCGACCTCGGCCCCGAGGAACGCATGCTCTACGCCACCGCCCAGTCGCGCGACCGCTACCGCATCGCCGCCTGCGCCGAGGCCAAGGACCATGTCGTCGAAACCCTGCTCAAACGACACGAGGGCCAGCAAGCTCTCATCATCGGCGGCTACCTCGAGCAGCTCGAGGGCATCGGAAAGCGCATAGGCGCACCCGTCATTGATGGAAAGACCTCCAACGCCAAGCGCGAGAAACTCTTCCAGCAATTCCGCGACGGCGAGATTCACACCCTCGTTGTCTCCAAGGTCGCCAATTTCTCCATCGACCTTCCCGAGGCCGCCCTGGCCATCCAGGTCTCCGGCACCTTCGGCTCCCGCCAGGAAGAAGCCCAACGCTTAGGCCGCCTGCTGCGGCCTAAGGCGGACGGGCGCGAGGCGCACTTCTACACGCTGGTCACCCGCGATACCCTCGACGCCGACTACGCCGTCCACCGCCAACGCTTCCTCGCGGAGCAGGGTTACGCGTACCGGCTCGTGGACGCACTAGACTTGGAGGAACTATGAAGATCTTCAAATTCGACGTCGACGAGGCGTTCGCCAAGAAAAACAACGAACTTCTCCGCGACTCCGTACGTCTACGCAATTCAGGTCTCGTCATGGGCCTCGTGCTCATCCTCGCCGGCATCGCCGTCTACGTCCTCGTAGACGCCATCTGGTCCATCACTATCGGCATAGGCCTGGCGCTCTTCGGCATCATGATGGCCATCGTCGGCGTCGTCGCCTCCCGCAAGGTCGGCACCGCCCAGGAGCTCTACAACGCGTATCCGCTCGCCCCCGCCGTCATCGCCGAGGTCAACGAGCGCGACATGGTGCTTATGGCCCTCGTCAACACCAACGTCGATCCGAAGCTCCCGCCACGCTGGGGCGCAGCACTGCGCACCGTCACCAATATCCCGGGCCTGGCGAACCGCACCGTCGGCACGAAGATCCCCGTCGCCGCCGTCTCCGGCCACCGCGCCAGCAGCGACCAGGACCACTGGCAGCAGATCACCCCCATGCCCATCGCCTGGGGCACGCCTGACCAGGAGATCGTCAAGATCGCGCGCACCTCCATCCCTGAGGAAGAGTGGCACCGCCTCGACCGCGCCCGCAAGCGCCTCACGGACGTCAAGGCCACCAAGTACGATTTGTTGGTGCTCTAATGACAGTCCAGCGCCTCCAACAGTTTGGCGAGACCATCTTCGCCACCATGACTGCCCTCGCCACCGAGCACAACGCCGTGAACCTTGGCCAGGGCTTCCCCGACACGGACGGCCCCGCCCGCATGCTCGAGATCGCCCAGGAGCAGATCGCCACCGGCCACAACCAGTACGCGCCTCTGCGCGGTATGCCCCAGCTTCTCCATGCCCTCTCTGCCCACTACGGCGTCCCCACCGACCACCTCGTGGTCACCGCCGGCGCGACGGAGGCCATCACCGCCACCGTCCTCGGCCTCGTCGAGCCCGGCCAAGAGGTCATCGTCCTCGAGCCCTACTACGACGCCTACGCCGCGGCCATCGCGCTTGCCGATGCCACCCGCGTCCCCGTCCCCTTAAAGCCTGCCGGCCGCACGTGGGACCTCGACGTGGACGCCGTGCGCGCCGCCGTGACGGACAAGACGGCGATGATCATCATCAACTCTCCGCATAACCCGACGGGCTCCGTCTTCTCCCGCCCCGCACTCGACGCCCTTGCCGAGCTCTGCGTCGAGCACGACCTCCTTGTCCTTGCTGATGAGGTCTACGAGGACCTCGTCTTCCACGGCTCCTTTACCTCCGTGCGCGACCTGCCGGGCATGGCCGAGCGCACCATCAAGATCTCGTCTGCCGCCAAGTCCTTCAACGCGACCGGTTGGAAGACCGGCTGGGCCATTGCCACGCCCGAGCTCCTCGACGGCGTCATCAAGGCCAAGCAGTTCATGTCCTTCGTCTCCACGACGCCCTTCCAGCCCGCCGTCGCCCACGCCCTCACCCGTGAGCAGCAGTGGCAGACCAACATGGTCACCGGCCTCGAAGAGTGCCGCGACATCCTCGCTGAAGGCCTGGCCTCGCTGGGATACGAAGTCTTCGCTACCCCGGGCACCTATTACCTGGTGGCTAACGTCCACGAGGACGCCATCGAGTTCTGCACCCGCCTACCTGCCGAGCGCGGCGTCGCCGCCATCCCCCTGTCCGCATTTACGGACAACCCCGAGCCGTGGAAGAACCTCGTGCGCTTCGCCTTCTGCAAGCGCCCCGAGGTCATCCGCGAGGCCGTTAAGCGTTTGACCGCTTAATCTTTTCCATTGCTTTGCCCTTCGCCAGCTCGTCAATGACCTTGTCGAGCTGCCGAATCAGTTTCATCAGCGGGTCCTCCAAATCCTGAATCTTCACGCCGCAGATGCTGCCCGTCACCAGTTCCCTGGCCGGGTTGAGCGCCGGCGCCTTCTCAAAGAACTCCCGCATGGTCGTGCCATCAGCACGCACCTCGTCAAGGCCGTCATCATCGTAGCCCGTCATCCACTGGATGAGCTCACGCGCCTCCGACTCCGTGCGCTCCTTCCGCTCGGCCTTCGCCACATATGCGTCGTAGATATCACCAAACGCAAACGAGTAAATCTTATGCTCTGCCATAGAGAATGAGCCTACACGCGACCATCTCTCCCAACAGAAAGTCTTCCGATGCGCACAGTCACACGCAACACCCTCGTCGCCGTCGCGGCAACCCTCGTGGTGACTGCCGCGGCCCTCCTCATCACCGTGCACGCCTTTAACCGTTTCGAGGTCTACTCCCTCACCTCCCAAGCGCACAGCCAGGACTACGAGCTCATCATTCACAACCCGGTGCTCTATGCCTATAGCTTCCTGCCCGAGTAGCCTCTGCCGACCGCGACTTCACCGCTGCAGACCTTGTGTCACCGCCCCTATGTTTTGCCACTGTGTCGGTAAAAGGCCATTTAGTTCTGCGGCTTACGGCCCAGTTGCGAAAAAGCTTCGACGGTTGACAGTGGTTTTTCTTGTCCGCACAGTGTGGCCGCTTCCGACTGTCTGATTCGTCGGGCCAAGAAAAGACGTGCCGAAGCGCGCCCTCGTCGTCATGGGCGTTAGAACTTCAACGAAGGCCGCCATCCTCAGGAGCCAGGCCGGTGCGACTTACCCGCTACCTGCGTTGAAGTGTGAATGAGTCGTCCAAGAATCAGGGGAATTTGTGTGACTCGTTTATTTTTCGGAGGCTGTAGCCC
>NZ_JBCJKS010000006.1:0-149519 GCF_039822565.1 Corynebacterium sp. SA-MJD20WY100
GGCATGGTGGAAAGGTACCTCACTTCCCCAGCGAGATGCTGGTTTCAAGGTGTCCACCATCTGGGGGTCAGGTCCCTACAGGCGCAAGCCTGGCCACCGTGTCATGCCGGACTTAGTAGGCCGTAAATTCACAGCTAACGAGCCGAACCGCGTCTATGTAGGCGACATTACATACCTGCCCTGTAAGGGTGGCAAGAACATGTATTTGGCCACAGTTATTGACACTTACTCGCGGAAACTTGCAGGTTATGCGCTCGCAGACCACATGCGCGTCTCGCTGGTCGTCGATGCACTAGCCCACGCGCACGGTGTGCGTGGCAGTCTTGACGGGGCTGTATTCCATTCCGATCACGGCAGTGTTTACACCTCACTAGCCTTTAGGGGCTATTGCTCGTCGTTGGGTGTGCGCCAATCCATGGGAGCGGTAGGAACGAGTGCGGATAACGCCCTAGCAGAATCATTTAACGCCACGCTCAAGCGGGAAGTCTTGCGTGATAGGAAGGTCTTTGACAATCCGATCGCCTGCCGGCAGGAAGTCTTTCGATGGTGCATGCGATACAACACACGCCGGCGACACTCGTGGTGCAATCTTGTAGCCCCTGATGTCTTTGAAGCCGAGACTTCAGCTACACTGACCAAAGCAGCATAGCTAACCCCCGACGTGTCCACTTTCCGGGGGCCAGGCCCCAACACCCTGCTCACTATATGTTCGTGCGATCGTCTCTGACATCGACAAGCGGCTCCATGCTGCCAAAGGACTACTCTGCTTTACGAGTGGCAGCATAAAACATGCATTGTGGCCGTCTTCAAGTGATGGCGGACCCAAGCCTCGCGTGAAGGCTAAGGTCCGACATGTCCAGGATTTACGGTTTGAGCACCACCTTGATGCAGCCGTCCTGCTTCTTTTGGAACTTCTCGTACATCGCCGGCGCCTCCTCCAACGGCGCGGTGTGCGTCTTGAGGTCGAGCACGCCCAGCGGATCAGACGGGTCGTCCACCAGCGGTAACAGCGTCTCGGTCCAGGAGCGCACGTTGCACTGGCCCATCCGCAGCTGGATCTGCTTGTCGAACATCGTCATCATCGGCATCGGGTCCTTCATGCCGCCGTATACGCCGCTGATTGAGATCGTCCCGCCACGGCGAACGGAGTCGATAGCGGTGTACAACGCACTCATCCGGTCCACCCCGGCCCTCTCCATTGCTTTGCGGCCCAGCGGCGACGGCAGTTTGCCGACGGCCGCCTGGGCCGCACCGGCCACCGGCGAACCGTGCGCCTCCATACCAACGGCGTCCACCACGGAGTTCGGGCCACGCCCATCAGTCAGGTCCTTGAGCTGTTCCGCCACGCCGTCCTCGGAGGAATCCAGCGTTTCAATGCCATAACGCTCGGCCATGGCGCGGCGCTCGGGCACTGCATCCGTCGCGATCACCCGGTATCCCAGGTGCTTGCCGATCCGGGCGCTCATCTGGCCGATAGGGCCCAGACCCAGCACCGCCAGAGAGCCGCCGTCGGGGACTGCCGCGTAGTCCACAGCCTGCCAGGCAGTGGGCACGACGTCGGAAAGAAACAGGTAGCGCTCGTCTTCGCCGACGTTGGGAACCTTGATCGCCCCGTAGTCCGCGTGCGGCACGCGCAGGAACTCCGCCTGCCCGCCGGGTACCGAGCCGTAAAGCCGCGAGTAACCGAGGAACTGGGCGCCGGTGCCGTATTCGCGGACTTGGGTGGTTTCACACTGCGACTGCAGGCCCTGGCGGCACATGAAACAGTGGCCGCAGGAAATGTTGAAGGGGATGACCACCCGGTCCCCGGGCTTGATGTGAGTGACGGCCGAGCCGACCTCCTCGACGATGCCCATGGGCTCATGGCCGATGACGTCGCCCTTGTCCATGAACGGGGTCAGCACCTCATAGAGGTGCAGGTCAGATCCGCAGATGGCAGTTGAGGTGACCCGGATGACCGCATCGGTGGGCTCCTGGATCTGTGGGTCCGGAACCTCCTCCACGCTCACCGTGTTTGACGCCTGCCAGGTCAACGCTTTCATGTGTTCTGCTTGCCAGGGCGGCCACGTCGGGTGAAACGTCGCCACTGTTCGGTTGGTTGTGACCGACTATACCCTAAATAGACTCTGAGCTGTCTTTCTCCCGCCATATGAAGCTGCGAGTCACAGACCCCTCATTAGGAGTGCGAAGGATGGTTAGGCTGACGTGGATTATGGCCTGAGATGACCCTGTCGCAAATAGAAATTTCTGTTAATTTCCCGTTGTCTGGCATACGAAGCAAAGGAGGTGGCACCTGCATTGGTTTGACCAAAATGTGAGCTCTCAAAAGAACCGATCCGGATTAGTAGGATGGAGCGGTATCATTATTAGTAGGATGGAGCGGTATCATTGAATTTTCGTTCCACGTCTCGAGCATCGAGGACTCCACACGAGTGGTTTTTGGGAGCGTGGTGGATATGACGAGCACGTATCCAGTAACAAGATTGTTTGGAGACTTCAGCAATGAGCGAGACCGCCCGATCTTGGTTGAACAACCTCACGCGTCTCTACACGCCTACCTCCACACAGTTCAATGCGGCTAAGAGCCACCGTTCCTCGATCGAGGCACGCTTGAATGACACCATCGGCATCTACCGGATGTTTGAGATCGGCTCCTTGCGGCACGGCACGGGCATCTGGCAGTACAGTGACGCCGACTATCTTGTGTCCCTCAGGGGCGACAAGCCAACATCACCATGGACAACCCTGACTAAAGTCAAAGAGAAGCTTCAGCAGCGTTTTCGGGGGACTAGCATCGTTGTCCGCCAACCTGCTGTCGTCTGCAAATTCTCCGATGGAGTGGTTGAGGTTGTGCCCGGGTACTTCAGCGGTAGTGGTTATTGGATCGCGAACCCCGCCGGTGGTTGGATGAAGAGCCATCCAGAAGAGCACAACGAATACGTCAACACCGTCAATAGAAAACATAACGGTGGTGCAAAGACACTCGCTCGTCAGCTGAAAATCTGGAAGTATCTTCGCAACGTCCCGATCTCCTCCTGCTACCTCGAGATGCGGGCTGCCCAACATCTTGAGGACGAATCAGCATACTTGCCGTTCTGGGATCTACATCTTGCACTCGACAAGATTTACGACGCGAACCTGGCGGCGATGAACGATCCGACCGGACTAGGTTCACGGTTCGGGGCCTGCTCGTCAGAGGCAAACCGAACAGAGGCACTCTCCAAACTTGGCACAGCCGTTGTCCGCGCTTATAAGGCCCGTGAGTTTGAGTCCGACGGAAAGCATGCCCAGGCAATAGAGCAGTTGAAGTTGCTCTTCAACAGTTAACAGCCGACCATGACAGCTACCGGTAATTACACTCCACCCGCAACTGGAGCAACCCTCCTGAGGCGTCAGAACAAACTTGATGCCTTACGTCTTCTGATCGCCCAGAAGCGCCTGTACTCACGTGCAAAGCGGTGGGTCGCGCTTCGCTGGTTCGGGATGCTCATTATCGGCCTCGCCGCCCCCATGGTTGCGGTGATCTGGCCCCAGAGCAGTGTGGTGATGGGAAGCATCGCGGGGGCCTGGCTCTTCCTCGGACGCACCCTGTTGGTGCACCTTCAGACGGAGAACACAGAGCAAGCGGCTGCTGTTCAGGAGCGGTTCGACCTCTACGTCTACGAAATGCCCACGGGCACTCGTCGTCCAAAGTTGCCTTCGCTCGAGGATATTTCTCTCGTAGTTGGGTCTGACAGTGAGCTTGTCGCCGTTGCTAAACGGGAGAAACTGCTGGACTGGTATGAGGTCGCCGAAGATGATCCGGGTGTAGTGGCGGTGGCGATCGCGCAGCGCTCGAACGCTGCCTACAGCTACCGCCTCCTGAAGATCACGGGGGTCATCTGGGCGGCGGTTGCTGCGCTTTGGGTAGTGGTGCTCGTCACAATCTGTATCGTCGCTGGCCTGACACTCGCGATATTTCTGCTTGGGGTAGTCCTGCCGCTACTTCCCGCCTTCCTCGACGTGACCGATTACATTGTCGGCATCATGCGCTCGACCAGCGACCGTAAGGCGCTTTACCGAGAAATTGAAAGCAAGATCGAAAATAAGGACGAGGGGATCACAGGCGAGAACTTGCGTATCTGGCAGGAAGCGCTGTTTGAACTTCGTCGTGATACGCCTGCAGTCCCCGATTTCATTTACAAGCTCCAGCGTCAGAAGAGCGAGGCGGCGATGTCAACTGCTGCCGCGCAGTTGAGTAAGCGGGCTCGCCAGGAGAGCGAATGACAACGAGGGTGCCCCTGATGACCATTACTGTCCGCACCGCTTGTGGCGGTGCGGACAGTATGTTTATTTCTCACTTAGGTTGTCAAAGTACTCCGTGAACTGTTCCATTTGTTCAGGAACGCCATGGGTATACAGAGGTAGACCGAGGAGGTGCTGATGCAAAGTTGGGGCAGTAGGAAGACCGGCGTGGAATAATCAGGTCCATGGGCATCTTCTCCGGTCGGCAGTTCCCTCGTGAAATCATCCTGTGGGCGGTGCGGTGGTACTGCCGCTACGGCGTGAGCTATCGCGACCTCGAAGAGATGATGACCGAGCGGGGAGTGCCGGTCGATCACACCACGATCTACCGCTGGGTCCAGAAATATGCTCCTGAGCTGGATAAGAAGACCCGGTGGTATCGGCAAGTTCCTGACTGGCAGGCCAGGTCCTGGCGGGTGGATGAGACCTATATCCGGGTCGGGGGAAAGTGGTGCTACCTCTATCGGGCAATCACCGCCGGTGGCCAGACCCTGGACTTCTACCTCTCACCAAAACGCAACGTCGCGGCAGCGAAGCGTTTCCTGGCGAAGACGCTGCGGTCGAATAAATCGGCAGGCTATCCGCGGGTGATCAGCACCGACAAGGCCCCCCTCACTCGCCAGGGCAATCTCTGAGCTGAAGGCGGAAGGCGTCTGTCCATCGACGGTCGAGCATCGTCGGGTGAAATACCTCAACAACGTCATTGAAGGCGATCATGGCCGGTTAAAGCGGATCCTGGGGCCGAAAGGAGCATTCAAAAACCGAACGTCTGCCTACCGGACGTTGAAAGGGATGGAAGCGATGCACTCATTGCGGAAGGGGCAGGCACGATGTTTGCCTATGGTCACCCGAATCCGGATGCAGTGATTGTTAGCCGGGTATTCGAGACGGCCTGACAACACAGGCACATAGCGTTGATCACACAATAAAAACGGAGCTTTCTTGGCTCCCGCCCCAAGTTGCAACAGCACCCTCTATTAACTAACGCTTGCGATTAAGCCGCGCAATCTCCGCACTGAGCACGGTGGCAAAGCCCGTCCATGCCGCATAGGGTGCTAGCAGCGCACCGCGCTCGGGTGCGGACTTCCAGGCGCGGCGCACGAGGTCCGCGGAGCTTGCGGCCAGGGCGCCGGCCCAAGCGGCGGCCAGCCTCTTACGCTTCGAGCGGAAAAAGACGCCGCTCCAGCCGGCGTTTAATGCGAGGTTCACACCGAGAGCGGCGGCATGCTTGCGTGCTGCAGCTTTGGAGTTGGCGGTGTCTTCTTCGATGTGGTCGGCAAGAACGAGCGAGTTGATGACCGCAATGTCGGCATAAAGTGCAGTCCAGACAATTGGGAACGCGATGGCCGGCGGCTGCCAGTTCGGGAGTTTGAGGCTGCGGTAGTGGCGGCTATCCGGCTTGCCCAACACCGAGCCGATAACGCCGCACGCGGTCACCGCGCCGCCGACTACCCCCAGAGTCTTCATCCAACGCCGCGTATCGACTCCCTTATTCGCTTCCGCTACTGCCTCAGCGAAGCTCTGGTTGCCACCTTCCGGAGTACCGACCATCTCTTCCAGGTCGCGCTCCTTGACCACAGTGTTGTGCAGCAGACTACCGATGAGCGGCTCCGCCAGGCCCGTCTTAATCGGCGTCACCAAAGCAATCCACCGAGCAGCCAACTCCGGGGTGGTCACCGGCGCGGAGAACACCAAGCGCGGCAACAGACCTTCCACCTTCGCGTACTCCTTCATCATGGTGGCGTATTCCAGAGTGTCCGGGCCGCCAATATCGAAAGTGCGATTCACATCAGCTGGTAGCTCCGCCGCGCTAGCCAGGTAGAAGACCACATCGCGCACCGAAATCGGCGTAATCTCATGGCGAATCCAATCCGGACCAATAGCGCCCGGCAGACGCTCCGAGAGATGACGCAGCATCTGAAAAGAAATCGAACCCTGGCCCAGCACCACGCCGGCCTGCAGCGCGGCCGTCGGGACCTTCGAGTCCAAGAAGATCTCGCCTACCTCCACACGGGAGCCCAAGTGTTCCGAGAGCTCTTCATCCGAAGGATGCAGCCCACCCAAGAACACGATGCGGCCAATTTCCTGCTCCTCCGCCACCGCGGCAAAGCGCTGTGCCATTTCGCGCTCTTCCTTACGGAAGTCATCGCCCTCCCCCATTGAGTGGATGAGGTACCAGGCTGCCGTGGCGTCGGCAAGCGCGGCTCCCAGATCCTGCCTATCGGTTGCATCGCCTTCGTAGACCTCAACCTCGCCCGCGCCGGCCTGCTTACCCTCAGCCACGATCTTGTCAGCCCAGGGCATCGACAGCGCCTTGCCACGGCTGCGGGAAAGCGTGCGCACCCGCCAGCCGCTGTCCAGCAATTCCGTGACGAGGTTACTGCCGACGTACCCCGTCGCCCCCGTCACCAGTGCAAGCCGCGTCTGCGCAGCGGTATCGTTGGTCATAGCGTTTCCTCCTAGCCTCCAGCGAGTGCGATGTTGTCAATACTTTCGACAGTACGCGATTACACTAAATCATGACCTCTTGCGTCGAGCCCCTCATTGATTTCCCCACTGTGAAAGGCCTTCATGCCACACGTCGATGCCACCGCCACCCGCCTGCCGATTCTCTGGCGGGTAGTTCTACCTGCAATCTTGGGTGCCATCGGACTGTTCATTTCCTCCCAGGCGCCGGCTGGTTCGGCGGGTTTCTACGTCGCTACCTTCTTCACCGCCGCCATCTGGCTGGGCGCATGGTGCTTATGGGGCGACCGCGCATGCTTCCGCGGCCACGCACCCAAGGAGCTCGCCCGCGGCGCGGCCATTGGCATCGGGCTTATCGCCTTGTTCGTCGCTGGCGCACTCATGGTCCGCCTTATCCCTTTCTTGGTGGCGCCAGTAGACGATCTGCTCGATAACATGCGCCACGGCGCCGTCCCCATCACCCTTGGCACGCTCATTATCAACGGCATCGGCGAGGAACTCTTCTTCCGCGACGTCGCCCGTCACGAGCTTGCCCGCATCTGGTCACCCACGCGCCAACCCTTCACATCACTGATTGCGCAAATAGGCCTCTACATCGCCGTAACCGCCGCCATGGGCATTCCCCTACTGCTCGTGGCATCCGTACTCATCGGCGGCATCGCCGCACTCGAAGCCCGCCGCGCCGGCAGCCTCATTTCCGCCACCACGCTCCACCTCGTCTGGAGCATAGGCATGGCGTTTCTGCTACCACTGTTTATCAACTAGGCAGGCACAACAAGAAAGGGCACATGCTTGGCGACGCCGCGCAAATGCCTTCTCCTTCACAGTTACCGTTTAGTTAGTTTTCATAAGCTACGCCGTCACCATCACGATCGAGATCGGAGCTGTAGTGAAGTGCCCCAGGTTTTGTTCCGTTTGATGAAACCCGTTTTTGAAACAACGTACGGAGCACAACCCTCGCCGATGCCAAGGCTTCCGCAACATCTACTATCCCATCGAACTCATGACAGCGGGATGTGCACCCTAAATCCCCACGCGTGCAATCTTCACACCTCAAAGATTGAAAAACGAAAGAAACCGGAGGTAACATACCCTTTCGAGTTTGTTACTTCCGGTGGTGCAGTTTGTTCAACTGCTCACTGTGCCCGGGGCGGGACTTGAACCCGCACGTCCTATAAGGACACTGGCACCTGAAGCCAGCGCGTCTGCCAATTCCGCCACCCGGGCAGGGTTTTGATATGTCTTGGCGACTTAATAAAGATAGCACGGGGGTCAGCGTTTTTAACAAATCCGCAGGCACAGACCAAAAAATCCCCAGCGTGTCCGCACGGTTCTTCGTTGGATCTGCCCATTGCCCCTATACTTAGGCACGTTATTTGATAATCCATTACAAGTCACAGTGGTAAAGGAGGTCCGCGCCAATGGGAATCATGGGCAGGCTCGCAAAGCTCGACTCCGCCATGCAACGCGGACTCGACAACGGCATGGCGTTCGTCTTTGGCGGCCGCGTCGTCCCCGCAGAGATCGAGGAGCTCCTCAAGCAGGAAGCCCAGGACAATCTCACGCGCGGCGACGACGGGTTGCTCTACGGGCCCAACGTGGTCACCGTCGCGGTGAGCTCCAAGGATATTGAGAACCTGTCCAAGGATTCCGATCTCCCCGAGCTCTTAGCGGACCAGCTGGGGCGCTTCATGCGCAACAAAGGCTGGGCGCTCGCCGGACCCGTCATCGTCCGCATCGCGGAGGAGTCGGGACTGCGCACGGGACAGCTGCGCGTGTCTTCTTTTATCGACCACGAGCCGGGCGAGGAAACCGGCTACGACGCCATTTTCCACGAGCCCACCACGCAGGAGGGCGACTCTCAGGAGGACGAGATGACTGATCAGTACAACAATCCCGAGGCTGCGACCACGGCATTCCGTGCCGCGCGCATGCCGGACAATCCCGGCAGCGGCCCGAGCGTCAACCTGCTGCTGCAGGACGGATCCTCGCGCACGTACCAAGTGCACGAGGGCTCGAATATTATCGGCCGCTCCACGGACGCGGACCTGCGCCTGCCCGATACCGGTGTCTCCCGCCAGCACGCGGAAATCACGTGGAACGGCCAGGACGCGGTGCTCGTCGATCTGCAGTCGACAAACGGCACGACCGTCAACGACACCCCCATTGAAAACTGGCTCCTCGCTGACGGCGATGTGATTACTATGGGGCATTCGCACATCGAGGTTCGTATCACGGGTCTCGATAACTAGATTTTCTTCAACTTCCAGGAAGGCGGCACCACGTGTCCTCCGTTGTATTGCTCGGACTGCGCATCGCAATCCTGGCGCTGCTATGGATTTTTATCCTGGTAGCCCTCAATGCTATGCGCCTTGACGCAAACAAGGCGGCGGCCGTGACGGCATCGGCAAGCCCGGCGCGCACGCCGCACCGCAAGGAGGCGGCACACCAGATCTCCATCGTGGAGGGCCCACTCCAGGGCTCCCACATGGCGCTGGGCACCCTTGAAGACCTGGTACTGGGCCGCGCCAACGAGTGCGACTTCGTGACGGGCGATGATTACTCGTCCGCGCGGCATTCGCGGCTTTTCCGCCGCGGCTCCGACTGGTTCGTGGAAGATTTGGAGTCCCGCAATGGCACGTTCGTCAATGGCGTGCGCATTGACCAGCCCGAACGCGTGGGCGTGGGCACGGATATCAAGATGGGTCGAACCACAGTAAGGCTGATGCCATGAAACTCAAAGTAACGGCCCTTTCCGACCGCGGCCTCGTCCGCGGCAATAACGAGGATTCCGCATACGGCGGCACGTGGCTGCTCGCACTCGCGGACGGCATGGGCGGCCACGCCGCCGGCGAGGTCGCCTCGCAGCTCATGATCACGCGCCTCGAGCGGGTTGATAAGGACCCGGGCGACAACGACATGCTGTCGATCCTGGCCGCAAGCGCCCGCGATGCGAACGTGGACATCAAGCGCCACGTCGACGAGCACCCAGAGACCGAGGGCATGGGTACGACGCTCAGCGCGCTCATGTTCAACGGCTCCGAGTTCGGCGTCATCCACGTGGGTGACTCCCGTGGCTACCGTCTGCGTGACGGCAAGATCGAGCAGATTACGAAGGACGACACCTTCGTCCAGTCGCTCGTGGACCAGGGCAAGCTCGACCCGGCGGACGTCTCGTCGCACCCGCAAAAGTCCCTGATTTTGAAGGCGTATACCGGCCACGACGTCGAGCCCACGCTGTTTATGCTCGACGCCAAAGTCGGCGACCGCCTTCTCCTGTGCTCCGACGGCCTGTCGGATCCCGTCACGGCGACCACCATCGAGTCCGCCCTCAAGCAGGGCAGCGTGGAGGATGCCGCACAGATGCTCGTCGAGCTCGCGCTGCGTTCCGGCGGCCCGGACAACGTGACGGTCGTTATCGCCGAGGTCGTGGAGGGCTCCAGCGAAGCTTCGTCCCCGCACCTCGTGGGCGCTATCGCCGGCGAGCTGCCGGAGCCCACGCATCCGGATTCCGCGGCCTCGCGGGCGGCGAAGCTTAACCGCGCCGTCCCGTCGACCACCGCACAGACCATGGCGCATGTCGGCGATAAGGACGGTGAGGGGGGCTCCGAGGATTCGGAGCCTGCCCCACGGGGCAAACTCGGCTGGATCGTGGTCTCGTCCATCCTCGTCGTCCTCATCGCCGTCGTAGCCGCCGGCCTGTGGGCGAAGAACGCCATGACGGACCGCTACTACGTCGCCACGGACGGAGAGATCACCGTCCAGCAGGGCACGGACTTCGAGCTCTTCGGCCGCGCGCTGCACTCCACCTACCAGCACGCCTGCCTCAACGAGAAGGGTGAGCTGGGGCTCAGGACGGCAGACTGCACGGGCGATTTTTCCCCGTTCACGCTCGAGGCCCTTCCGGCCTCGGAGCGCAGCGCGGCGGCCAACCTCGGCGCCGGCTCCTATGACGAGGTACAGGGACAGCTCGTGCGCCTGGCGGAGAAGACCCTGCCGGTGTGCGAGGCGTCGACAAAGCCTGCCGATGCCCCCAAGCGCTCGGCCTCGGCCACCCCGTCGGCTACCACGTCTGCTGCGCCGTCCGCTGCTTCGTCTGCTCAGCCGTCGTCATCGGCGGCTCCGTCGCCCACATCCACAATCCAATCTGAACCGGGAGTTAACTGCCGGGAGGTGAAGTAAATGAAGGCCCGTTTTCGCGGGACCGAGCTGGGGCTGCTGCTCCTCGCCACGGTCGTATTCTCCTTTATTCTCGTCGCTCTCGAACTCTCTCAAGGCAATTCACTCACCACGGAACTGTTCTATCTCATTGGCGGCTTCGTGGGCGTCTTCGCCGTCGCACACATAGCGCTCAGCTTCCTCGCGCCGTGGGCGGACCAAATCATGCTGCCCATCGTCGCCGTGCTCAACGGCATGGGACTTATCATGCTTGCACGCCTCGACCTCGCCAATGGCTGGGGACTCGCGTCGCGCCAAATCATGTGGACCATCGCGGGCATCGTGCTCTTTGTCCTCGTCCTCGTGCTCCTCCGCGACCACAAATCACTCACGCGCTACTCCTACATCTTGGGTGCGCTCGGTCTTATCCTTCTCGCCCTGCCGCTCGTGTGGCCACAGCCGCCGGATGCCGAAGCCCGCATCTGGCTGTGGCTGGGGCCCTTCTCCTTGCAGCCGGGCGAGCTGTCGAAGATCCTGCTCATCTTGTTCTTCGCCATGCTGCTCACCCAGAAGCGCTCCCTGTTTACCGTGGCGGGCTATAAGTTCCTCGGCGTCTCGCTCCCGCGCCTGCGCGATCTCGCTCCCATCCTCGTGGTGTGGGCCATCGCGATTGCGATTATGGGCATCTCCAACGACTTTGGTCCGGCCTTGCTCCTCTTCTCGACGGTGCTGGGCATGCTTTACATGGCCACCGGCCGCGTCTCGTGGCTGGCCATCGGCCTCTTCCTGGTCGCCATCGGTGCCTACGGCATCTACCAAATCTCGGACAAGATCCAGAACCGTTTCTCCAACTTCTTGGATCCTTTGGGCAATTATGATTCCGGCGGATACCAGCTCTCGCAGGCGCTATTTGGCATGTCCTCCGGCGGCATCACCGGCACGGGTCTGGGCCAAGGCCACCCGGAGATCGTCCCCGTGGCGCACTCGGACTTCATCCTCGCCGGCATCGGCGAGGAGTTCGGCCTCATTGGCTTGGGCGCAGTCCTCATCCTCTTCGGCATACTGTGCTCCCGCGGCTTCCACACGGCGCTGCGCGTGCGCGACACGTACGGCAAGCTCGTCGCGGCGGGTCTCGCGCTCACCCTCGCCATCCAGGTCTTCGTCGTCACCGGCGGCATCTCCGCACTCCTGCCCATGACGGGTCTCACGACCCCGTTCATGTCCGCGGGCGGCTCGTCTCTCATGGCTAACTACATCTTGCTGGGCATCCTGCTGCGCATTTCCAACTCTGCGCGCAGGCCCGCGGTCGAGCACGCCGCAGCGCAGTCCAGCGATACGTCCATGTTCCCGGCCGTCCAGGAGGCACACCGATGAACAAGTCGATCCGACTCGCTGCCGTCTTCGCAATCGTTCTTACTGCCGTGCTGCTCGTGCGGCTCACCGTCGTCCAGGCTTTCTCCGATGAGAAGTATGCGGATAACCCCAAAAACCTGCGTGGCTTCTACGAAATGCAGACCACCCCGCGCGGGCAGATCTACTCCGGCGGCACCGTGCTCGCCCAGTCCACTGCGGACGCGGAGGGAATTTATACCCGCAGCTACCCGGCGGCATCGGCAGCCTACTCGCCCGTCACGGGCTACCTGTCCTCGCAATTCGGCGCCTCGGGACTCGAGTCCTCGTATAACAACGTCTTAAACGGCACGGACGACTCACTCATGGGCCAGAACTGGCTCGACCAGCTCTCCGGCAAGCAGCCGCTCGGCGCCAACGTCGAAGTCACCATCGACCCGCAGCTCCAGCAATTCGCATACGACCAGCTCACGAACGCCGGCTACAACGGTGCGGCCGTCGCGCTGCAGCCCTCGACGGGCAAGATCCTCGCGCTGGCGTCCTCCCCGAGCTATTCCGCCGCGGACGTCACCAACGAGGACACCGGCGCGGACACGTGGGCGCAGCTCCAGGAGCAGCCTGGCAACCCGCTCATCAACCACGCGACGCAGGAGACCTTGCCGCCCGGCTCGATCTTCAAAATCATCACCTCGGCCGCGGGACTCAACAACGGCTTCACGCCGGACTCGACGCTCACGGGCCAGAACTCCATCACGCTGCCGGACGGCGTGACGACGCTGACCAACTACGGCAACCAGATGTGCGGCGGCTCCGCGCAGGTCACGCTGCGCACCGCCTTCTCCCTGTCGTGCAATACCGCGTTTGTGGAAATGAGCGAGTCCATCGGCGCGGACGAACTGCGCAAGTACGCAGACGCTTTCGGCGTGGGCCAGGACTTTGACTTAGGTGTCGACATGTCATCCGGCACGCTGGGCGATCTCGCGGATGCCTCCGCCACCGCGCAGTCCGCCATCGGCCAGCGCGACGTCACCATGTCCGCGCTCCAGGCGGCGAGCATGGCCTCCACCATCGCCAACAAGGGTGTGCGCATGACGCCGTACCTCGTCAACAAGGTGACCAACGCCCAGATGGAAGACGTCACCGTCACCAAGCCCAAGGTCGCCGCCACCGCCATTTCCGAGGAGACCGCCGCGACCATCCAGGACCTCATGTTCGGCTCTGAGCAGGCCACCTACGGCTATGACGGCAACGGTTTTGCCTCGAAGACGGGCACGGCCGAGCACGGCGATGGACTTCCCCCGCACGTCTGGTACGTCGCCTACGACCCGGAGAAGGACATCGCCGTCGCCGTCGTCGTCAAAGACGGCGGCCACCTCGGCGAGGGCGCCACCGGCGGCCAAGTCTCGTCCCCCATCGGCCGCGCAATCCTGCGCGCTTACACCGGAACGGAGGGCTAGTCGCCCATGGAACAGGAACGCTTGCAAGAGCTCATCGGCTCCGATTACACCCTCCAGTGGGTCATCGGCCACGGCGGTATGTCCACCGTATGGCTCGCGGATGACAACGTCCACCAGCGCGAGGTCGCCATCAAGGTGCTGCGCCCGGAATTTTCGGACAACAGAGAATTTCTCGGCCGCTTCCGCAACGAGGCACAGTCCGCCCAGCAGATCGACTCGGACAACGTCGTCGCCACCTACGACTACCGGGAGCTCAAGGACACGAACGGCGCAATGTTCTGCTTCATGGCGCTCGAATACGTCCGCGGCGAGTCCCTCGCGGACCTCCTCGCCCGCGAAGGCGCGCTGCCCGAGGCACTCGCCCTCGACGTCATGGAACAAGCCGCGCACGGTCTCTCCGTGATCCATCGCATGGGCATGGTCCACCGCGACATCAAGCCAGGCAACCTGCTCATCACACAAAACGGCCAGGTGAAGGTCACCGACTTCGGCATCGCAAAGGCCGCGGCCGCTGTCCCGCTCACCCGCACCGGCATGGTCGTGGGCACCGCGCAGTACGTCTCCCCGGAGCAGGCCCAAGGCCACGCAGTGTCCCCGGCCTCGGACGTCTACTCGCTCGGCGTCGTCGGCTACGAGATGCTCTCCGGCAAGCGGCCCTTCTCGGGCGACTCGTCGGTGTCCGTCGCGCTCGCCCACATTTCCAAGGTCGCTGAGCCGCTGCCCACCACAATTTCCGCGCAGGCCCGCGAGCTCATCGGCATCGCGCTGCGCAAGGACGCCGCGCGCCGCTACGCGGATGGCAACGAGTTCGCGCTCGCCATCTCCCAAGTTCGTTTTGGCAAGCGTCCACCCGAGCCGGCCGGCGCTCCGGTTCCCGAGATCGCCGAGCCGCCCTCACCCACCGCGTCGACGGAGATGCTCGCCAATGCGGCGCAGCCCACCACGACGCAACCGGCCGCAGTCGCGGTCTCAGAAAAAAAGCCCATCCTCCCCTGGATCCTCGGCGCCGCTGCCCTCCTCGGCGGCGGCATCTGGGCAGCGACGGCACTCACCGGCGGTGACGACGGCGAATCAACAGAGCCAACCTCCGCAGATCCCATCGTCGTCACGGAAACCGTGTCGTCGACAGAAGACGAGCAACCTGGTGACTCCACGGCTCCGGCAGCACCGACCAAGTCCCAACGCACGCCCACACACCGCACGCACGAGGCACCCACCGAGCAGCTCACCGTGACGGAGACGAAGGCTCCGGCTGAGCCGCCTGCGGAGGAAGATCAGACGCCGCCCGCTCCCGTGGATAAGACGACGCAGGAGAAACAACCCGAGTTCACCACGCAAGCTCCCACAACCACGGAGGCTCCCAATACCGTGGAAACTGAGGTCAACCCATTAGACTCTTTAAGCGTTAACCCGACGCATTTCGCAACAAACCCCAGCGCGACTCTTTAATATGGCAAGTCACCGTTAAGGAACTTGTCAGGAAGGTATGCAGAAGTAATGCTCAATGACCGTTATTCGCTCGGCGAGGTCATCGGCTCCGGCGGCATGTCGGAGGTGTACGCCGCCGAGGACACGAGCCTCGGCCGCAGCGTAGCGGTAAAGATGCTGCGCCCCGAAATGGCACGGGACGTCAACTTCCGTGAGCGCTTCCGCCGTGAGGCCCAGAACTCCGGCAAGCTCAATCATCCCAATATCGTGCAGGTCTTCGACACCGGCGAGGACATGTCCTCCAGTGTTGCCATCCCGTACATCGTGATGGAACGCGTCAACGGCCGCACGCTGCGCGACATCATCACCGAAGACGGCCCCATGACCCCGGAAGAGGCTGCGGAAATCCTCAAGCCGGTCGCGGACGCGCTCCAGGCCTCCCACGAGGCCGGCATTATCCACCGCGACGTCAAGCCGGCGAATATCATGCTCACCAACACCGGCCAGGTGAAGGTCATGGACTTCGGCATCGCTCGTGCCCTCGATGACTCGACGTCCGCCATGACGCAGACCTCCGCTGTCATCGGCACCGCGCAATACCTCTCGCCGGAGCAGGCCCGCGGCAAGACGGCAGACGCCCGCTCCGATGTCTACGCGCTCGGCTGCGTGCTCTACGAGTCCGTCACCGGCCGCACGCCCTTTGAGGGTGAGACCCCCTTCGCCGTCGCCTACCAGCACGTCCAGGAGGATCCGGTTCCACCGTCCGAGTACATCAAGGAACTCTCCCCCACCCAGCGCGTCAATATCGACGCCGTCGTGCTCACCGCCATGGCCAAGCACCCGGCAGACCGTTACCAGTCCGCATGGGAGATGGCCGGCGATCTCGAGCGCCTCTCCCGCGGCGCCGTCACCCAAGCCGCGCGCACGCACGTTTCCGCAGAAGACGACGCACCGACGACGATCGCGCACGCGCCGGTCGCTTCGACGCGCCCCACGGGCACTGAGAAGTCTGGCTCCGGCCTCAAGTGGCTGGCTGCCCTGCTCGCCGCCGCGCTCATCGGCACCGTGGGCTACTTCGGCTGGGACTTCTACCAGAACTCCAGGGACCTCAAGCAGCAGGAAGCTGACCGCCGCGCCGAGGCCGCGCGCCAGGCAAACATGGTCATCATCCCCGAGGTCGAGAACCGTCCCCGCGCCGAGGTCGTCAAGGAACTCGAGGAGATGGGCCTGCTCGTCCAGGTAAACCAAGAGCCGAATGACGACGTCGCGCGCGACCGCGCCATCCGCATCAACCCTGCGGCGGGCTCGGAGCTGCAGAAGAACTCCACGGTCATCCTCACCGTGTCCTCCGGCAAGGAGATCACGGACGTTCCGGATATCACGGGCATGAACGTCGATGAGGCCACCCAGGCCCTCACGGACGCCGGCCTAGAGCTCGATGACACCGTCACCGAGGAATCCAATAAAGACATCCCCTCGGGCCAGATCATCTCGCAGAACCCCGCGGGTGGCTCCCAGCTGTCCAAGGGCTCCAAGGTCCGCATCACCGTGTCTACCGGCCCGGAGGATGTCTCCGTTCCGGATATGAAGGGCCTCAACGTCGATGACGCCAAGTCCACCCTCGAGGGCCAGGATCTCAAGGTTCAGATCCAGATGGTCGACTCCACCAAGCCAGAAGGCACGGTGCTCTCCATGCCGGATACGTCGAACGCCAAGGCGGGCGACACCATCACCCTCCAGGTCTCCAACGGCATGCTCATTACGGTGCCCGATCTCGTCCGTATGACGGAGTCCGATGCCAAGTCGGCCCTCAAGCAGCTGGGCTGGACCGGTTCGTTCACCAAGGGTGAGGTCGTCAACACGCCGGTGCCCACGGATGGTGGCCGCATCGCATGGTCCTCCGCCCAGTCTGGCCAAACCATCCGTAAGGACGCCGATATCCAAATCCGCGAATGGAAGTTCCTCAGCGACTTGAACAACACCATCAACTCGATTACGAATGGTGGCCGCTAAGCGTGAGCTAAAGCTGCTGGTACAGTAGTCGTATTCAAGGAAGTAACTCCCACCGCACATCAAAGTGAAGGTACACCATGCCGAAGTCTAAGGTTTCGAAGAGCTCGACCCCTCAGGTCACGAGCACCTCTGCCAACCGCACCCCGGTCAAAATCAATAACGAGGGCACCCCAAAGTGGTACATCGTCCTCATGCTGGGCCTCATGCTCCTCGGCCTTGCCTGGATCATCGTCAACTACCTCGCCGGCGAGGATATCTCGTTCATGGCCGAGCTTGGCCCCTGGAACTATGGCATCGGCTTCGGCCTCGCCATCATCGGCCTCCTCATGACGATGGGCTGGCGCTAACCGCCTCCCCGCCCTTCTCACGGCGCCCTGGGTTTCCCAGGGCGCCTTTTTGCGCTTTCCGATGCCCCCTCTCTCCTCACCGTCCCCGTGGCTCATGGTGTTACTACCGGTCAAGTCCGCGTAGGTGGTGTATGAGTTCTTTCAAATCGTCGGTGATCTGTTAGCAGGGATCGGGGCCGGCACGGGCCTGGGTGTGGCTGGTCATAAGGCTGCAATCTCCTTGCCTGCCGGGGTGGAGGCGGAGTCATGGTCATGACAAGCCGTGACCCTTCGGGAGTGCACCCGGGTGTGGGCCCGGATGTTCTTCGACAATCAATGACAAGCGAATCCTCCTCTGCATCTTCACCTCGCAGAGGGGGTTTCGCGATCCCGCACCCGGTGCGTGCAACAGTCAAATTACAAGAATGTGTTTTTGTGGGACGGGGGCATTTTCACACTGTCCACACAGTGCAGGAAAAGTTATCCACAGGCTGGGGATAAAGGTGTGGATAGTAGAATTCAACAGGTTTCTCCACACCCTGTGGAATTCCCCAATCCCCCTTTTCACACTGTGGTATTTTGCCCACACCCAACCCTGCACCCTGCGCGATCAGGGAAAACTCCGTTCGGATGTTCGGTAAATTACAAAAATGTAGTTATCCACAATGTGGATAACTGATGTGGAAAGATTTCGCACATTTGTCCGCGTGGATAACACGCGGAGGTTATCCCCAAACTGCTGCTCGCAGTCCAATCCCCGCAATCACAAGGATTCCCACAATAAAAACACCGAACCAGCGCACCCACACCCGGCGCGCCCGGAGGAACGGCAACAACACCAGCCCCGTCACGAGCCCGCCCACGTGCCCCCACAGCGAGACGCCCGGTGTCATAGCGGTATAGAGAACGTTGGCAGCGATAAGGAAGAGTGGCGCCCGCAGGTCGAGTCCCTTCGCCCGGTAGACCCCCACCATGAGCGCCATGAGTCCGTAGAGTGCACCGGACGCTCCCACTGTCGGCTGGTCGAAGGCATTCCACAAGATGGCCAGACTGCCGCCCAATCCCGCGCAAAAATAGGCCGCTGTATAGAGCGCGCTGCCCAGCCATCGCTCCACTTCCCTGCCAATGAGAACGAGGAAGATCATATTGACCGCGAGGTGGCCCAGATCCAAGTGCATAAACATCGACGTCACGGGACGCAACCACTCGGCGCCGCCCGCAAGCACCGCAGGCCCCCACAGCGTCCACTCTGTTGCCAACTCCGAGTCGTAGTAGGCACCCGAAATCGAACGCGCCTGGATGGCTGAGATAAACCATGCTGCCGTGCACACGAGCACGAGCACCGTCGACGCGGGCGCAACCTTGGCGTACGTCCGGGTCCATTCCTTGATGGTCATGGAGATGTCCTTATTTTCTTCTGGGTCTTCTTCGGGCTTCTTCGCGTGGCTTCTGGTCGGCTAAAACCATCAAAGCCCGCGCTGCCAGTAGTGGCAGGCGCGGGCTTGCACGCTCGTGAAGCGTTAACTCACTTAAGCGATGTCGATGGACTCGATAACGACATCATCAACCGGGCGGTCAGCGTAGCCGGTGCGAACGCCGGCGATCTCAGCGACGACCTTCTTGGAGGCCTCATCGGTGACCTCACCGAAGATGGTGTGGTGGTTGTTGAGGTGCGGCGTCGGCGCCACGGTGATGAAGAACTGGGAGCCGTTGGTGCCCGGGCCAGCGTTGGCCATGGCGAAGAGGAACGGACGGTCGAATTGAAGCTCCGGGTGGAACTCATCCTGGAACTGGTAGCCCGGGCCGCCGGTACCGGTGCCGGTCGGGTCGCCGCCCTGGATCATGAAACCGTCGATGATGCGGTGGAAGATGGCACCGTCGTAGAACGGGCCAGACTGCTCGCCCTTGGCATTCTGGGTGGAGTAGTCCTTGGTGCCCTGTGCCAGGCCGATGAAGTTCTCAACGGTGACAGGGGCGTGGTTGCCATACAAGTCGATGACGATGTCACCGTGATTCGTGTGCATGGTTGCAGTTGCGGTCTTCTGAGTCATGTTCACCATCATAAAGAATTTCCCGACATGAGGGCGGATCGAAAGTAATGCCGAGAGCGATCACGGCTGCGCACCGTAGGATATGCACCATGTATAAGGCCATTCTCTTTGATCTGGACGACACTCTTCTCGACCATCAGGTGGCATTGCGTGACGGCGTCGACGAATGGTGCGTCTCGCTCGGGTTGCCCACCGGCCAGCACGCGCGCTTCCGCGAGCTGGAGAAGAAGTGGTTCGCCGCCTACGAACGCGGCGAGGTGAGCCACCCCGGTCAGCGAGCTGGCCGATGCCGCGACTTTCTCGACCGCCCCGAGATGACCGAGGCCGAAGCGCTCGCCGCCTACGACGGTTACCTTGCGGCCTATGCCCGCAACTGGCGGGCGTTCCCGGATGCCCTACCGGTTCTCGAGCGGGCCCATGCCGCCGGTTTCAAGGTGGGCGTGCTCACCAATGGGGCGCGCGACATGCAGCAGGACAAGCTCGCCGCGACCGGGCTAGACCTCGACTTCGTCGTGCTCATCCCCACCGTCGAGCTCGGCACGCCCAAACCGCACCGCGAGGCCTACCTCGCCGCGTGTTCGATTATGGAATCCTCCCCCGCCGAGACCCTCATGGTCGGCGACTCGCTCGCCAATGACGTCGAAGGCGCCCGAGCTGCGGGCCTCGATGCGCTGTGGTTCGACCGCGCCGGTCACGGTGATCTCGCCTCCCTCGACGAGCTCACTTTCTAAGCACTCGGTTTTCTACATCCCCAGCAGCGCGAGCGGCACAACGGCAATACCGTCGGGACGGCGGTAGGCCCTAGCGCCCGTCGTAATGACCACCGCGTCCGCCATGGCATCGCCCCTGAGATATCACTGTTGCCCTCGAAAAGCTGTGCCATGCTCACGCTCGGTTCGAATCCAGCGCGAACGCATCATCCACGCTCCTACGGACAAAGTCCCACGACTCGGGCATGCGCTGCCATTCGTCAATAAGGATGCTGTGTTGAGCCGAGATACTGCTCAACGTCGGATCGGCGGTGAGGAACTCCCTCGGCGCGGCATCATCAAGCCGAATAGTCGTCTGCACGCGCTACAAAGCGGTTTCCGTCTTGCCCGACGCAGATAGCTCGACGTCATCCCAGCTCAACCTCCAAACGCTCCCTGTTCCTCAATGAAGAAACCCCACCGCACGAGGAGTGAGATGCGATGGGGTACAAAGGCGGGACGCTAAACGGTGACGGACACTGTCGCACGAACCTCGTCGCGAGCGAGCACCATGTTGCGCAGTGCTGCTTCGGTCTCGGCATAGCCGCGGGTCTTGAGGCCGCAGTCCGGGTTCACCCACAGGCGCTCAAGCGGGAAGTGGCGCAGTGCCGCTCGGATGAGCTCGGCCATCTCGGCGACGGACGGCACGCGCGGCGAGTGGATGTCATAGATGCCCGGGCCGAGCGCGGAGTAGAAACGCTCGTCCACGTCGGCGAGAAGCTCCA
The DNA here is from genome assembly GCF_039822565.1 of Corynebacterium sp. SA-MJD20WY100. NCBI lineage: Bacteria > Bacillati > Actinomycetota > Actinomycetes > Mycobacteriales > Corynebacteriaceae > Corynebacterium > Corynebacterium sp. SA-MJD20WY100. Next base: position 21,008 of record NZ_JBCJKS010000006.1, read on the forward strand.
TGCGGGAGCGCGCGGCCTCGATGGAGGTGACGTCCGCATCGAGCGCGGCGACGGCCTCGATGATCTGGCCAAACTCGGAGTAGCAGAGGTGCGTGTGAATCTGCGTCGTCGGCTTGGCGTCGAGCGCGGCGAGGCGGAAGGAGCGCACCGCCCAGGCGAGGTACTCCGGACGGCGTTCCTCGCGCAGCGGTAGCAGCTCGCGCAGGGCGGGCTCGTCGATCTGAATGATGTCGATGCCTGCCTGCTCCAGGTCGTGAACCTCGTCCGCGAGCGCGATGCCCAGCTGATCCGCGGAGACGGACAGCGGCACGTCGTCACGGTTGAACGACCACGCGAGGATGGTGACCGGGCCGGTGAGCATGCCCTTGACCGGCTTCGTGGACAGCGATTGCGCAAAGGCAGACCACTCGACGGTCATCGCGCGCGGGCGGGAGATATCGCCCACGACCAGCGGCGGACGCGTGCAGCGGGAGCCGTAGGACTGGACCCAGCCGTTGTCGGTGACCACGAAGCCGTCGAGCAGCTCCGCGAAGTACTGCACCATGTCGTTGCGCTCCGGTTCGCCGTGGACGAGGACGTCGAGGCCCAGACGCTCCTGCAGTTCGACGACCGCGCGGACTTCGTCCTTGAGCGCCTCCTCGTACTCGGCGTCCGTGATCTCCCCCGCCTTGTGGGCCGCACGCGTCTGGCGGATCTCCTGCGTCTGCGGGAAGGAACCAATGGTGGTGGTCGGCAGCAGCGGGATGTCCAGGGACTTCTGCGTCTCAGCACGCTCGGCATAGAGGGGCTGGCGCTGCACCTCGCCTGCCGGCAGGGCCGCGGTGCGAGCAGCGACGGCGGCATCATGCGTGCGCTCCGAGGCGGCGCGGGTGCGCACGGCGCGGTCCGCCTGGGCGTAGGCCTCCGGGGCATCGAGGGGTCCGGCAGCCAGCGCCACGACCTCGGCGACCTTCTCGTCCGCGAAGGAAAGCCACGGCGCGACGTCGACGGGCAGGTGTGCTTCCGCCGCCACCGTGTGCGGAACGTGGAGCAGGCTCGTGGAAGTGGACACGGAGACCGCGTCCCCGAGCTGTTCGAGCGTGTTCCGCAGCGTGCGCAGATCCGCGGCCCACACGTTGCGGCCGTCGATGAGGCCGGCGACGAGGTGGATATCGCGGAGCGAGGCCACACGGTGCACGTAGTCCGGCTCCTGCGCGAGCGTGCCGACCGCGAGGTCGACATGGAGCGCCTCGGGGGCGGCATCGGCAAGCGCGGCGAGCCCGGCGCGGGCGGCGCCGTAGGGAGTGGAGACGAGAACCTGCGGGCGCTGCTCAGCGCCGAGGATCTGGGCGTAGGCTGCAGCGATGTGCTGCGCGAGGGTCGCGTCGTCGGCGACGGCGAGGTCCGCGACAACGGCGGGTTCGGTAAGCTCAACCCACTCGACGCCGGCGTCGGCGAGGGCGGCGAGGACTGTGCGGTAGGACTCAACGAGGGCATCGAGATGCTCAAGCGGCTGAGACGTGGCGCCGTCCGCCTGCTTGGACAGGGCGAGCAGCGTGACGGGGCCGACGAGGGCAGGACGGATGGTGTGACCGGCGGCGCGGGCCTCCTCGACGAGACGAAGCGTGCGTTCGGGACGCGGGATAAAGGCGGCGCCGTCGGCGATCTCCGGGACGAGGTAGTGGTAGTTCGTGTCGAACCACTTGGTCATCTCGAGCGCGGGCTGGGCATCATTGCCGCGCGCGAGGGTGAATTCCTCGGCGAGGGAAACCTCTTTGTGGGTGCCAAGGACGCCGACGGTGAGCGCGGTCTCGAGCACGTGGTCGTAGACGGCGCCGTCAGCGGGGATGGCGTAGTCCTCGTTCAGGCCGGCGTCGCGAAGGCGCGCATACGTATCTATACGGAGCGCACGGCTCGCGGCCAGGAAGTCCTCTTCGCTGGCGCGGCCAGACCACAGGGCCTCGAGCGCGAACTTGAGCTCGCGCTGGGCGCCGATGCGCGGGTAGCCCTGGATGGTGGCGGAGGGGAAAGGTGCAGTAAACGGGGTGGAGTGAGGAGTGCTCATGGGTGGATTCCAATCTCTGACAAGATAGTGGTGGTGAGTTCAGCGTCGTTGTGGGTGTACATGTGCAGGCCCGGGGCACCGCCGCGGAGGAGTTCGCCGGCGAGCTGGACCGTGAGTTCGAGGCCCGCGCTGGGGTCCCCGCGCAGGCGCCGCTCGAGGCGGTCTGGTACGGGCACACCGGAAAGCTCAGACATTCGGTGGACCCGGGCCAGGCTGGTCATGGGCATGATGCCCGGGATAAGCGGAATGTGGACCCCGGCGAGCCGGGCGCGCTGCTGGAAGCGCAGGAAGTCCTCCGCGTCGAAGAAGAGCTGTGTGATGGCGAAGTCCGCGCCCAGGCGTTGCTTGGCGAGCAGGACATCGAGGTCCTCGTCGGGGCTGGCGGATTCCGCGTGGCCGCCCGGGTAGCATGCGACGCCCACGGCGAGCCTGCCGGCTGCAAAGCGTGCGAATTGCTCGGTCTCACGCTGGCGAATGAGGCGGACGAGGGAATCGGCATGCGGGAGATAGTCAGGCGGGAGCGCAGTGTCCCCCTCCGGCAAATCCCCGCGTAGGGCGAGGAGGCCGCGGACCCCGGAGTCGACGAGCCGGTCGATCCAGCCCTCGAGCTCGTGCGTGGGGCCGGCCGTGCAGGCCAGGTGCGCGAGCGGGCGCATATCCGTGGCGTGGCTGATGCGCTCGATAAAGGCGGCGGTGCCCTCAAGCCAGCCGGAGCGGCGGGAGCTCGTCACCGCCACGTAGTCCGGATCGAAGCGGGCGAGCGTGTCGATGAGCCCGGCAACCTTGGTGTCATCCGCGTCGTGACGGGGCGGGATGACTTCGAAGGACAATGCGACGCGCTGGGCGGTGCGCATGGGTCGCTGCTCCAAAAGGTCTAGCGGCGCGGAGGCCGAGAAGCGCGGAACCATAGATCATCCTTCCTGGTAGACGGGGTGTGTTGATGCAAAACGTACCAAGCTGTTCACTTTTGGCGGAACCCTTAGATTTTTAATATCACCAATGAATAGGGGACACGCTTGTTCATTAGGTGAAAAATGCACGAATAAAAATCGGTCTGTAGTTCGGTCCAGAACGCCCCCACCCAGAGTCCGGAAGATAAGTACGCTGGGTGAGGTAGCGAATCAAGCAAAGAAGGAGACCACCATGAACCCGACCTACATCGGACCGGCCCTCAAGGCTGCACAGTCCGCATGGGCCAAGTTCGCCGAGTACCGCGAGGACAAGCAGCGCGAGGCCTATGACGCGCTCGCCACCGCCGCGGAGACCGCGTCGAGCTCCCTGGACGATAATTTCCCGCGCGCCCGCAAGGAGGCGGGCAACGTCACCAAGGCGGCGCATGCTCGCCTGGAGCGCACGTTGGCGGAGCTCGCAGACCGCCGCGAAGAGGTCGCCGAGGAATTGGGCGACCGCGTTGCAGAAGCCAAGAAGGCTGGCCGCGCCCAGGTCAAGGAGGCGCGCAAGGAGGCCAAGGCCGCAACCAAGCAAGCCCGCAAGGAATCCAAGCGCACCCAGAAGCAGCTGTTTAAGAAGAACAAGCAGGTCTCAAAGAAGATCGACAAGGCCCGCGCCAAGGCCCTGAAGAAGGCCCAGGCCCGCGCCGCGAAGAAGGAGAAGGGCTCGAAGTTCTGGCCCATCGCGGCCGTGCTGGCCGTGATCTCCGCTATCGCTGGCGGCGTGTACTACTGGCTGCGCAAGAACGACACTCCGGCCACCGAGCCGCCGCGCGTCGAGGAATTCGGTGCAGACAAGGTCCAGGGCTCCACGCTGGTCTACACGTCCACCTCGGCAGCCGATGATCTCGCCGATACCCCAGCTGACAAGGCTGCCGTGCACAGCGATCTCGCCGAGGAAGGCGTTGTCGAGCGCGATGAGAAGCTGCTGGGCGACATCGACGAGCAGATTGCCAAGCTGCGCCAGGACGGCTCCACTACCACGGCTGACCGCATCGAGGCTGAGGCCGAGCGCAAGGGCGTGGACGAGAACTTCGACGACGCCAAGCACCGTCTCGACGAGGACAATAAGTAGTCCCTTACCCCCGGATGGGCGCAAAATGCGTGCATTCGGGGCCCTGCGCGGGTTGCCTTGATCACTGTGAATTGCGAGTTATCGCACCCCAGTGGTTGCATAGACCCCAATCTGAGATGTGATCGTCTCATCTGGTTCTTGGCAACACTGGAGGTACCGCGCATGGCTATCGAAGCTCTGACCGTCACTCTGAAAAACGGCGACGTCTTTTACTTTGACGCGGGCGCAGTGGTCGATGACCCTGTCGCCCGCGTTGATCTCCTCCGCGACGCCATCGACTCCGGTTCCCTGTTCCGTTCCGTCGATACCCACGGCACGCAGCGCGAATTCAACGGCGCGGACGTCGCGAGCTACTTCCTGTCCTAGCATCCGTAATGAGTACTCCTAGGGAGTACTCGTGAGTACGGGGACACTTTAAGATTGGGAGCCATGAGCTCTCAGCCCCGTCTCTACCCGCGTCTGAAAACGTGGGCGTGGTACGTGCCGGATGACCCGCCGCACGATGACCCCTCCCTTATCTCCACGACGCCGTGGTCTGAACCCACGCGTGCGACGCGCCGCCTGCTCGTGGCGCAGCCGCGCGGCGTCATTGGCATCCTCATCTCCATGGTCATCTCCGCGCCCATTGGCGCGCTCACCTCGCTGCTCATCGGCCAGGCCACCGAGCATGCCTTTACCGAGACCTCCTGGTGGACGCTCGGTTTTCCGGTTCTCGCCGTCATGGTGATCCTCTACGTGCAGTACCTTTCTGAGGCTTCTGCAGATGCGTTTACGGATATGTCGCAGACGCGCACCACGCACACGCTGCGCTTAGGTCTGCTCGACCGTCTTTTGGCCTCTCCCGCCGCGCTCAATCCCGGACGCCTACTCAACACGGTGGACGAAGACTCGGACTTCGTGGGCAAGCTCAAACAGATCCTCAACTTCCCCATCATGATGGTGGGTTACCTCACCGGCGGCGTCATCGTCATCGCCCCCATCTCCTGGCAGGTGGCCATCGCCATGCCCGTGGGCGCGATCTGCACCGCGCTCGCGTCCTGGGCCACGGCTGCCCCGCTGTCCCGCGCGGCTGCGAAGCGCCGCTCCACGCAAGCCGCCTCGCTCGCCATCGCCACGGACGTGGCGCAAGGAAACCGCGTGGTCAAAGGCCTGGGTGCGGGGCCGGTGGCGCGGGAGCGCTTCGGGGCATCGGCAGCAACGGCCCTCGATGCCATGCTCGCCGAGGTCCGCCTCATGGCGGTCCTGCAATTCGCACGCCAACTCGTGCCCACCTCTTTTGCCATCGGCATCCTCGTGTGGGCGGGCTGGCAGACCTTCGAGGGCGCGATTAACCCCGGCGGAATGATGACGATCACCATGCTCGTTCCGCCCGCGATGACCGCCTTGGGTCATTCGCTGGGCATGCTCACCGAGGTGTGGTCGCGTGGCAAGGCGTCTGCCGTGCGCGTGGGCGCGCTGCTGGGCGAGCTCGGCGAGGGCGAAGAGCTCCCGGACGCGGATCCCGGCGAGGTCACCGGTCTCGTCGTGTGGAACCCGCAGACCCCGGCCGCGCGTGCGCAGGTCGCCGCATGGACGCGGCATCTTCAGCGCCATCGCGGCGCGCTGTGCCCGCCGCACCGCGTGAGCGTCCTCGAGGGCACGCTGGAGGACAATATCGATCCGGAGGGCACCGCCACTGACGTCGAAGGCGCGCTCGAGGCCGCGGCGTGCTCCGATATCGTGCGCCGCCTGGGCGGCTTCGGCTCCCACGGCGAACTGCCCGCCGCCCCCATTGGCGAGGCGGGCTTGAACCTGTCCGGTGGTCAGCGCCAGCGCGTGGCCCTGGCCCGCGCGCTCGCGGCGAACCCGGATATCCTCGTGCTTGATGAGCCGACGACGGGCCTTGATTCTTTGACTCTCGCCGCCGTCGCGGAACGCACGAAGGAGTTCCGGGCCGGTCGCACGACCGTCGTCATTACTTCTGCGGCCACGTGGGCCGCCAACGCGGACAAGGTGGTGACGTTATGAGAAACCGCCACGTCGACGCCCTCGCCCCCGCCACCCCGCGCGAGTCGTGGCGTCTGCTCACGTCCCTGCCGTCCGCGCCCTCGCGCGGCTGGCTGTGGCTCATTGTCCTTATCTTCGCCGCCACCATCGTCATGATGAACCTCGGCTCGCAGCTCCTCGGGCGCATCGTGGACCTCATCAATGGAATGTCGCTTCCCGTCCTCGGGTCCGGTCGTTCCGCCATGCTTGCGGCTCTCGTGCTCATCGGTCTCGCGCTGCTCGCCGAGCAGCTCGGCCGCACCGTGGGCGGCTACCTCCTCCAGTCTCGCTCTAGGCGCCTAGCCACGGACCTGCGCACGGCCGCGCTCGACTCCGTCCTGCGCGCCCCCGTCCCGCGCATCATGGAGCTGGGCACCGGCAACGTCATGACCCGCCTGTCCAAGGACATCGATAACGTGGTCATGGCCGTGTCCATGATGGGCGAGCGCCTCGCCATCACGCTGTTCATCCTGCCGATTACGGCGGTGACCATGCTCTTTATCCATCCGGCCTACGCCCTGCTCTTCCTCGTGGCTGCCGCCATCATGTACCCGTTTATCAAGGGCACCATCCGCGACATCCCTGCCGTGGCCAATTACGTCTCCTCCTCCGAGGCGACCCGCAATAACATCCTGCTTGACACCATCCGCGCGCTGCCCACCCTGCGCGAATACCGCCTGGGTCCCTGGGCCACGCGCCGGATGGAGCGCCAGTCCTGGGATACCGTCCAGGCCTGGGCCGATAAGGTCCCGCTCGTCAACCGGATCATCGGCCAAGGCACGCTCGCCTTCGGCATTCTCCTGCTCGGTTCCCTCGTGATGTCCGTGCCCATGGTCCACTGGGACTGGATTACCCAAGGCCAGGCCGCCGCCGCGGTCCTGCTCATCACGCGCCTGGAGATTCACGTCTTCAACATCCTGTTCTTCGCGGGCGAAATCCAGTACGCCGTCACCTCGCTCGGCCGCGCGGTCTCCCTGGCCACCCTCGCGGGCACCGAGGGCACCTCCGAGGGCCCGGTGCTCACCGCGTCCCCGGCCGTCACCATCGAGGGCCTGTCCTACTCCTACCCCGGCGGCGAGCCCGTCCTCCGCCACGTCGATCTGGAACTCGCCGCGGGCACCACGACCGCCTTGGTCGGGACTTCGGGCGCGGGCAAGTCCACGCTCGCCGCGCTCGTCGCGGGCCTGCAGTACCCCAGCGCCGGTCGCATCCGCGTGGGCGGCATCGACACCGCCACGGTGCCCAACACCTGGGTCACCCAGCACGTCGCGCTCGTCACCCAAGACGTCCACCTCTTCTCCGGCACGCTCCGCGAGGATCTTCACATGGCAGGCCCCGAGCTTTCCGATGCCACCCTCCTCTCAGCGTTGGCCGCCGTCGGGCTTACGCCCGACACGGCCGCCTGGGAGCGCGACCTGCCGCAGGGCCTCGACACTCCCATCGGCGCCGGCAACAACGAGGTGAGCGCCGAGGTCGCCCAGCAGATCTCGCTCGCCCGTATGGTCCTGCGCCAACCGCCGGTCCTCATCATGGACGAGGCGACCTCCGAGGCTGGTTCTGAGCACGCCGCCGTCCTCGAGTCCGCCGCCCGCACCGTCGCCGAGGGCCGCACGACCTTGGTCGTCGCCCACCGCCTCGACCAAGCCCGTGAGGCTGACCGGATCATCGTCATGGAGCAAGGAGAAATCGTCGAGGACGGCAACCACGCCTCGCTCATGGAGCTGGGCGGCCGCTACGCCCGCGCCTACCGCCAGTGGGAAGGCTCCTCAACGGAAAGCTCCTAGACTAGGTGGCATGACTATGTCGACCGAACATTGCGAAAATAATCCCGACGACCTCCCAGACAAACGGCTTGAGCTCCGCCCCACCACGGAGGCGGACCGCACCTACATCGCACGACTCAACTTCCTCACGGACACTTTCGGCGATGAGCACGGCACCGTGCCCGCCGAGTTCGATGAGGACTTCACCTTCTACGTTGATGACTGGCAGCCAGAGCGCGGCGGCTTCATCGCCTGGCGCGGCAACATTCCCGCCGGCGGCGTCTGGCTCAACTGGGGCACGGACGAGCGCCACGGCTATGGCCACGCCGAGCCCGGCATACCGGAGATCGCGCTCGCCGTCGAAGGACGCTACAAGAGTCAGGGCATTGGCACCGCACTCCTCCATGCCGCTACGGAGCTCGCCCGTGAGCTCGGTGCCCCCGGCATCTCACTGTCCGTGAAAGACACGAACACCCGCGCTGCGCGTCTCTACCGCTACATCGGCTTCAAGGACATCTCCGCCTCAGACGCGCACGGCTATTCCATCCTTATCAAGCGCTTCTAGCTTTGACAGGAACGCCCCCACGAGGTTTCCTGCGCCCAGAACCACCATGAGCACGCCCGAGACACGCGTGACGATAATGCTCGCGGTCGGCGTCGCGCGCAGGATTCACGGCGCCGCCATGCCACTCGACCGCACCATGCTCTCACACACACACACCGCGACGCCGAGAAGATTTCTCGGCGAAAAATTCCAACCGCACCACAGGCGCAGAAAACACCGTGAGCCCCGACCGGTTCGGTCGGGGCTCACGGTGACTCTATCTCTCAAAGGTGTCCCATAAGCGGTGTCTCACGCCGCTACCCCGGGACTCGGGGCCTCTCTATCTCTCTCAAGGTATGCGCCCTCTCACAAGCGCATGAACTCATTATGGAGGGCGTGGCTGATGAGAGCCGCACACACGGCTGCGTGGTTTCTGGGAGTTGCTGCCGTTTTCCTGGCACAGGATCTTCGTCACTTCTGCCCCACTAGTTAACTCCTTTACCGTGTCGCTGCGGAAATGCGCCGATTCAAAAGGCAGACTGTAATTGTCCTGCAATCGTTTTCATAAAGGTGTTGCCGTGTCTCGTCGTCTTCCTGCTATTCTTCTCGCGCTTGTTCTCGCTGCCGCGCCGTCTGCGCAGGCGGATCCGCTGCAGGACTTCGCGCAGATGAGTTCGCAGGCGCAAGGCGCATGGGACAAGGCAGTGCGCGACGCTGAGATTGCTGCCTATAACGCCCTGCCGGATGAAGCACGTGCCTACGTGCCGGATCCACGACCGAAGGCTCCGGCAATGGACAAGCCCCAGAAGAAGCACAAGAGCACTCGCCCTGCGTGCCCCAACTGTGTGGCACTCACCTTCGATGATGGCCCCGCGGCCAGCACAACCCAGTTGCTCGACATCCTGGACCGCCACGACGTCAATGCCAGCTTCTTCGTCCTCGCGCCCAACGCGAGCGCGCACCCGGAACTGCTGCGCCGCATGAAGGCCGCAGGCCACACGATCGGCAACCACACGGCGAGCCACAAGGAACTCAACAAGATGGATAAGGCCAGCGTGGACCGGGAAATTGCGGCGGGCAACGCCGCGATCAAGGCCGCCGTCGGCCACGGCAGCCGCTGGGTGCGCCCGCCGTACGGCGCCACGAATGCCACCGTCGCGCAGTCCACGCGTGAAGCCGGCGCCGCCCAGGTCCTGTGGAACGTCGATACCCTCGACTGGAAGACGAAGAGCCCGCAGCAGACGTGCCAGACCGCGGTCAACGAGGCGCAGGCAGGCGGCATCGTTCTCATGCACGATATTCACCCGACCACGGTCGCGGCGGTCGACTGCGTCATCGACGGCCTCGAGGCCAAGGGGCTCACACCGGTAAGCCTTGACGAGATGATTCCCAACCCGCAGCCGGGCCGGACGTATACTCAGCGCTAAACCATGATTGATTTCAGCCAGCCCGCAGACGTCGTCGCACCGCAGCTCCTCGGCGCGGTGGTGCACTTTCATGATGTCGCGGTGCGGCTCACAGAGGTCGAGGCCTACCTCGGCGAACGCGACGAGGCGGCCCACACCTTCAACGGGATGACCCCGCGCAACGCCACGATGTTTGGCCCGCCCGGGCGGCTCTACGTCTATGCGTCCTACGGCATCCATCGCAATGGCAACCTCGTGTGTGCGCCCGAAGGCACTGGCCAGGGCGTCTTGCTGCGGGGCGGCGAGATTATCGGGGGCATCGGGATCGCCCGCACCCGGCGCGGGCAGACCCCAGACGTCAATCTGGCGCGCGGCCCGGGAAACCTAGGAAAGGCGCTGGGGCTTACGCTCGAAGATAACGGCGCGCAGCCGGTTATCGAGGAGCCGCAGGAGCCCGTCGAGTGGGTGCGTGGCCCGCGCATTGGCATCTCAAAAAACGCGGACGCCCCGCTACGTTTTTGGATTCCGTTCGATAAAACGGTCTCACGCAAGCGGGGACTGCCCAGCTAGCAGCAGCCTTCTTCCTCGATGCCGGTGGCGATGCGGTGCATGGCCTGCCCAAGCTGGCGCACCTGCGCGCGCGTGAGACGATCGATGACAATGCGGCGCGCGGCCTCGACGTGGCCCGGCGCAGTGGCAACGACGGTATCCCAGCCGGCCTCGGTGAGGATGGCGACGGTAAAGCGGCCGTCGGAGGGATCGGGCTCGCGGCGAACCCAGCCGTTCTTTTCCAGGCGGGTGACGACCTGGCTCAGACGCGAGAGTGAACCGCCCGTGATGTGCCCCAGCGCGCTCATGCGCATGGTGCGCTCCGGCGCCTCAGACAGGCGCGACATAACGGTGTAGTCATAAAAGCTCATGCCTGCGTCCTTGCGCAGCTGACGGTCGAGCTTGTTAATGAGCTGGAGATTTACATACATTAACGAGGAAAAAGCATCAAGCTCTTCCTCGTCCAACCAGCGGGGTTCCGACGGTTCAATCATGGACTCAGATTAACACACCCTAAATTTCATTCTTGCATGACAAGGGGCTGGAATAACTTCAACCTTGAAGTATTACATGATATGTTAAAGCGTGAAGTTAAACGAAGGAGACCGGCATGACCACCATCGCCGAAGCAATGAACCCCGTCCGCCCCGCTGGCGGCCTCTACGATCTGCGCGAGCGCACTATCCCCCTGGCGGGCCTGCGCCGCGAATGGGAGCTTTCCGATGGCCCCCTGCCCTCCCTGTTCATCAGCCACGGCGCCCCGCCGGCGCTGGGCGACCATGAGTGGATGAATGCGCTCTACGACTGGGCGCAGACCTTCCCCAAGCCGCGCGCCATCGTTGTGGTCTCCGCACACTGGGAAAATGCTCCGGCCGCGCTGAGCGCCTCTGCTGCTGGCACGCCGCTTTACTACGACTTCTCCGGCTTCGATCCGGAGTACTACACGCTCAAGTACGAGACCCCGGACGCGACGGATCTCGCCCACCGCATCGCAGGCATGCTCGGCTACCAGCCGGTCCACCAGTTCTCGAACCGCGGTCTCGACCACGGCGCGTTCATCCCGGTCATGGCCATGTACCCGGCTGGCGACGTCCCGGTGCTCCAGGTTTCCATGCCGAGCCTCAACCCGGGCGATCTCCTCGATCTGGGTGAGAAGCTCCGCCAGCTGCGCCACGAGGGTGTCCTCGTCATCGGCTCCGGCTACATGACGCACTCCTTCGAGGTCTTCCGCAACCCGAACCGCGTTATGGGCTACCTCGACGCCTTCGACGAGTGGGCCGCCGAGCACATCCACGCCGGCGATGTCGATGCCCTCATGGACTACATGAATAAGGCCCCGGCCGCCCGCATCGCGCACCCGACCGCGGACCACTACGTCCCACTGCTGCTCGCCATGGGCGCCGCCGATGACCCCCGTACCGCGCGCACCGTCTTCGAGCGCCTCGGTCTGGGCAACCACATCCGTTCGGTAGAGATCCACTAGGGCCCTACTCCGGAATTTTTCGCCGACGAAGCCTTCAGATCTGCACGGATCTGGAGGCGCCGTCGGCAAAAATGGCCTGTGCGCTCCGCCTCCTTGCCGTCGGACCAGCGCGGTGGTAAAAACAGCAGAAGCCAACAGCACCGTCGGCGTTGCCCCGGGGAGAACACCATGGACTTTATCAAGCACGGCCCACGTGCCACCTTCACTATGAACTGCGACGGCTACGTCACTGCTCAGCACACGACGCAGATCGCAGCGCTGCACGACATCTGCGCACACTATCTGCCCGAGCTCTTCACGGACTCACCCGCTTGGAAGGAAATCCGCAGCTTTCTGGGCCAACCGCTCGAGGGTTGGTGGTACGTCTTCGGCCACAGCGTCGTCGTGCCCGTCGCCACCGAGGACGAGCGAACGACATTCTGGGTACCGGGCTCCGAGAACACGGTCTCCGCGGCCTCACACCTTCTTCGCGGGCCGCTGCCCACTGAGCCAGCATGGTCCGGCGAGCGGCCCTTCGAATCGCCACTCGAGCCGCCTGCAGCCCCTGACCTCGACGCCCTGCTCGTGGCAGCGTACGGCTACCCCATTGTCCTGCGCCCCGGGCACTGGTACACCGACGGCACGCGCCCACTGTGCTACATCGACAACGCGGCAGGCTTCTGGTCGCCCACCACCAAGGAGCCGGTGGTCGATGCTGGCATTGCCTCCCTCGCTCCGCTCGACGTTCCGCCGGTGCGTCAGCCCAACGACTTCCTTGAGGGGCTCTCCGCTGATCTCGCCGACCACATCCCCGGCTCATGGTGCATCGCGGAGGGCGTCGCTGACGCGAACTTCGTCCTTCTCCACCGCGCCGATGATTCCGGCATCACCGTCGTCGACATCCGCCCACATGCTGCGGGACCACGCGTCCGCACCCTTGACGCCGCACACGTGACAGTGAGCACGGTAGACCGCGTCAATATCCCGTAGAGGCCGGCTTTGAGCACATACGCAAAATCCTCTCCGCGGCAAGACGCGGAGAGGATTTTCCAGTTGTGGAGCATAGGGGAATCGAACCCCTGACCTTTGCATTGCGAACGCAACGCTCTACCAACTGAGCTAATGCCCCAATACCTGAAAACGGTACTCCTGCTCACTTGGATTTCAAAACTGCGACAACATGGCGTTAGTCGCGGGTAAGAACCGCCAAGGCCCGATGATTGACGAATACTTTCCCTCGGCCAACCCGGTTTTCCTCAAGGATCCCCAGTTCCACTAGGTGATGCAACCACGAAGCGGCCGTTTGTCTCTTTACTAGTCCGGTATCCATCACATCTTGGATGCGCAGATAGGGCTTGATGAGCATCAATTCCGCCATCTCCTTTGCCGGAGCGATGACACCAGCGGTACGAATTTCCTGCGCCGTCGTCTCCTGCAACGCGCGTAGATCAGTAATCATGTCTGAAGCGTCAACCGCCGCGGCCCGGACGCCATTGATCATAAAAAGCAGCCAATCCTCCCACCGCCCCACAGCCGTAACTGCGTTCAGACGCCTGTAGTACTCGTCCTTGTGCTCCACGATAAAGCCGGATAGGTACAGCACCGGCAGCTCGAGTAGCTGCTCTTGGAGCAGATAGAGAACATTAAGAATTCGCCCTGTGCGGCCATTTCCATCGTAAAAGGGATGGATCGCCTCGAACTGATAGTGCAAAAGCGCCATCTTTACTAGGGAATCGACTTCATGTTCCGAATAGATGTAGTTTTCCCACGCTGCAAGATGCTTCTCAATGACTTCCTTGCCTTCTGGAGGGGTGTAGATCCGTGTTTGAGTAAGCGGATTTCCAATAAATGTTCCGGGCAATGACCGGACATCGGCTTCCGTATCAAGGAGGCGACTGCAGACAACTCGCGCCGTCTTTTCGCTCAAGGGCCGTTCATCAAGTGACTTCACACCAGCTCCTAACGCGAAGCTGTACCGCAAAGCCTCTTTTGTAGCCGGGGTAGGCTCAGCATCAACCTGCCATGCAGCACGAAACAGTTCGTCGTTTGTTGTCACGATATTCTCGATTGCAGACGAAGCACGTGCCTCTCGCAGCGGAATCGTTGACGTAATGATGTCCGGGTTAGGAATCAACTGACATGCTGTACGCAACTCCGCGAGTTTTTCTTTCGCATCGATGATGGCCTTCAGAACCGGGACAGTCTCAACGACGTCCGCAGGCGGCAACGGCGGAAGTTCATTGAAGGGCTGTTGCGGATCAAAATGTGGCAAGCGTCGTGCTATCGACATGTCGATAGAATAAACAAGTCCGACGGACATGTCGATTTTTCACGAAAAAATCGACATGTCGCGCTGTCGTGTCGATTTCATCGACATGTGGTGGCTAGAGGTCCTCGCGCCACACGCGCTCAGGTTCGGCACCGTCGGAGAGATCGGAGTCGCCGGGCTGGGTCTGCTGCATGTAAAGGAACGCCAGGTGACGCTCGTACATGTCGAGCACATTATTAATGATCTGGTTCTGCGAGTAGCCGTACACGTCGAAGCCCAGCGAGCCGGTGAGGTCGTAGACCTCGAGGCGATAGTAGAGGTCGGACGAGGGGGCATCGGAAGCCCCGTCGAAGTCGGGGCGCTCAGCGGCGACGGGGAAAAGCTGGTAGCGGAAGTTGCGCTCGTGCTCGAGATCGACCTGGAGGTCGAGCTGGGACAGGCCGAGCTCAGGAAGCTCGCTGGTGAGCAGGAGGACCTGGTAGCCGCGGGCGCGCATCTGCATGGCGACCTTGTGGAGGGCCACGGTGGCGGTTTCGCGCAGGTAGGTGTCCATCTCCGCCTGCGTGGGGAAGGCGTTGACGCGGTCGAGGCGGCGCTTCCACGCGGCACCGGTAGACGGCGCGTACTCGGTACGGCCCGACATGGCGCCCTGGAGGGCTGTGGTGCGGGCGGCGCGCTCGACGAACTCGAGGTGGAGGGACTTCCACAGGGAGAACATGACGAGGTAGACGACGATGGCAAACGGCAGACCCATGACGACGGTGGCGGACTGGACGGTGGCGATGCCGTCGATCTGAAGGAGAGCCAGAGTGAGCAGGCCGACGGTGACGGACCAGAAGATGCGCATCCAGCGCGGGCCGTCCTGGCGGTTATCCGTGATGCGCGACGTGAAGTTCGCCATGACGAGCGCGCCGGAGTCCGCGGATGTGATGTACATGAGCAGGCCGATGAACGTGGTGAGCGCGATGACGACGCCGGAGGCCGGGAACTCCGCGAGCATGTCATAGAAACCCTGCTCCGGGGTATCCATGGCGGCCTGGGCGAAGTCCGGGTAGTCGCCGGAACGAACCATGTCGAGCGCGGTGTTGCCAAAGAAGCTCATCCACATGAGCACGAAGAGGAACGGGAAGGTGAGCGTGCCGAAGATGAACTGGCGCAGCGTGCGGCCGCGGGAGATACGCGCGAGGAAGAGGCCCACAAAGGTCGCCCAGGCGATCCACCAGGCCCAGAAGAACAGGGTCCACGACTGCATCCACTCGCTCGTCGCGGCGGGATCTTCGGAGTAGGCAAAAGTCTCCATGGTCCAGCCCATAAAGTGCGAAAGGTAGTCGCCAACGTTGGTGACGAGGGCGTTGAAGAGGTAGGCCGTCTTGCCCACGATCACGATGTAGACCATGAGCGCGATGGCGAGGTAGACGTTGAGCTCCGAGAGGAAGCGGATGCCCTTGTCCACGCCGGAAACGGCCGAGAGCGTCGCAATGGCCACGGCGATGATGATGAGCGCCGACTGGAGGCCGAGTCCTTGCGGCAGCCCAAAGAGGAGGTGAAAGCCGTAGGACAGCTGGACCACGCCGATGCCGAGGGAGGCGGTAACACCGAAGACGGTGCCGAGCATGGCCGCGACATCCACCGCGTCGCCGATGGGCCCATGCACGCGCTTGCCAATGAGCGGGAAAAGCGCCGAGCGAATGGCCAAAGGCATATTGAGTCGGTACGCAAAGTAGCCAAAGGCCATACCCATGAGCGCGTAGATGGCCCAGCCAGTGATGCCGTAGTGGAACATCGCCCACACGACGGCTTCCTTGGCAGACTGGGTGGTCTCCCCTGCCCCGTCGGGCGGGTTGACGTACATGGTCACAGGCTCGGCGACGGCGAAGAACATGAGGTCGACGCCAATGCCAGCCGCGAAGAGCATAGAGGCCCACGCGAAGGTAGAGTACTTCGGCCGCGAGTGGTCCGGGCCTAGGCGGATGCTGCCGGCTTGAGAGAGCGCGATGGCAAGGACGAATACCACGGCAATGGTCGCCGTGAGGACGTAGAACCAGCCCAGATTGTTGCCAATCCACGAGGTCATGCTCGCGAGCGTCTGGGCGGCGTTTTCCCGGCCGAACCCGGCGTAGGCCGCAACGGCGAGGATGAGGACGCCGGAGACGAGGAAGACCGGCCAATGGGGTTTGGGTTCGGGGACGTCGGCCCCCGTTTCTACTTTGTAGGTGCCCACGAGGGCGTGGACTTGGTCGCGCCGCGGCCGGCGGACTTTGCGTGCGGGCCGCGGCGCGCTGGGTTGTGCGGGGTCGTCGGTATTCTCCCCGGCATCCGAGGAGCTGGACTGAGACTGAGAGTCGGACATGGCCTACACCTTAGACCCTTAGATTTCTCATGTTCTGCGACACGGGAAACATAGGCAACATTGTCGACACACATGCACCGTGACTGTGCGCCAGCTGGCATTTTCGTCAATTCTTATACCTCGCCCGTAACCCCATTACCGAATCCATCCCCGAATCCATCACCGAATCAATCACCGAGACCCTTTTCTGCACTCGACTCCTTGAAGCTCAACGACAAGGCGCTCACTTTAGTCAGCGACGGCTACCTCATGGTCGGCCGCCTGCGCCAGAAGCTGGGCATCTCGCATGACTCGAACAAGCCTTTTACCGTCCAATTGCTGGGCAAAGGCCCCACCATCCTGCGCGGCGCCGAGCCGGAGACCGGCTCACGCGTGCGCGTCACCGCCGCCTAGATTGCGGCCTACATTCCGGGGTTAAGCCGCAAGGCGCCCCGCAAACCACAAAGACCCGGCACCTTGCGGTGCCGGGTCTTATCTGTGGAGCATAGGAGAATCGAACTCCTGACCTTCTGCTTGCAAAGCAGATGCTCTACCAATTGAGCTAATGCCCCGTGTTCCTGGTGGGCCTAGCAAGAATCGAACTTGCGACCTCATCGTTATCAGCGATGCGCTCTAACCGACTGAGCTATAGGCCCTCATTGCGGAACGAGATGTAACTTTACATAGTAACCACGCAAATACACAAATCGCCTGGTTAAGGCATAAAAAAGCGCCGGCCCAGAAGGCCGGCGCACAGGCAACGGATTAGTAGTCCGTCAGCCGCAGAACGAAGCCGCCAAAGAGGTCGACGACCGCGTTGTACATCACGGCCAGCAACGGCGCGAGGATGGTCATGAGCACCGCCATGATCGCCCCGAAGAGCGCGCCAATGGACAGGACCATGCCAAAGGTGATGGTGATGCCACCACCCACGTCGCCGATGAGGCTATTGAGTGAGTCCCACACGCCAGCCATGTCCATGCCGAACCACACGAGGCACAGCGCGAGCAGCCAGGCCACCAGCCCGATGAGCGAGAAGGCCAGGCCGACGCGGAACGCAGACAGCGGTGCGATGCGCTTGAGCGTTACGTCTCGTCGTGCCATGAATTACTCCTCGGTATCGGTGTCAGCGTCGGAATCAGCGTCAGCGCCAGAGTCCGCAGCCGGGGCACCCGGGAGGTGCTCCTGCTGGACGTCCTCGACGGTCTTCTCACCCTTGGCGACGGCCTCCGCGGTTTCCTCGCCATCATCCTCAACGTTGCGGTCGATGGCAAGCAGCTCGACCCCCTCGGCGAGGTCGACGAGGCGCACGCCCATGGTCGCACGCGAGGACGGGCGAATCTGGCCGACCTCGGTGCGCACGACGCCGCCGGCAGAGGTGATGGCGAAGATCTCGTCATCTTCCCCGACGGCGATGGCGGAGATGAGCTTGCCACGCTTCGGGGTGTACTTGAAGGTCATGACACCCAAGCCGCCGCGGCCTTGCTGCGTGTACTCCTCGATGGCGGTGCGCTTGCCGTAGCCGCCGGAGGTGGCCACGAGCAGGAACTGGCCATCGTTGACGACGGACATGCTCAGCAGCTGGTCGTCGCCGCGGAATCGCATGCCCTTCACACCGGCGGTCGCGCGGCCCATCGGGCGGAGCTGATCATCATCTGCGGTGAAGCGGATGGCCTGGCCCTGCTCAGAAGTGAGCAGGATGTCGTCGCCTTCGGAGACGAGGGAGGCTCCGATGAGTGCGTCGCCCTCGTTCAAGTTGATGGCGATGAGGCCAGCGGAGCGCGCAGACTCGTAGTCGGTCAGGCGCGACTTTTTCACGCGGCCCTGCTGCGTAGCGAGGACCAGGTAAGGAGCGTCCTCGTAGGACTGAATCTGGATGACCTGGGCGATCTTCTCTTCCGGCTGGAACTCCAGCAGGTTAGCCACGTGCTGGCCGCGGGCGGCACGACCTGCCTCGGGCAGCTCGTAGGCCTTGAGGCGGTAGACGCGGCCGAAGTTGGTGAAGAAGAGAATCCAGTCGTGCGTGGAGCAGACGAAGAAGTTCTTGACGATGTCGTCCTGCTTGAGCTCCGCGCCGCGCACGCCCTTGCCGCCGCGCTTCTGCGACTTGTACGAGTCGACCTTCGTGCGCTTGGCGTAGCCGGTAGACGTGATGGTGACAACGACGTTCTCGCGGGCGATGAGATCCTCGTCCGTGACGTCGCCGGTGGCGGCCACGATGCGGGTGCGGCGCTCGTCGCCGTACTTCTCGACGATCTCGGCGAGCTCGTCGTGGACGATCTGGCGCTGTCGCTCCTCGCGGGCCAGGATGTCCTTCAGATCCGCGATCTCGCGCTCGATCTCCGCCAACTCGTCGATGATCTTCTGGCGCTCCAGGGCGGCCAGGCGGCGCAGCTGCATGGCGAGGATGGCGTCTGCCTGGACGTCGTCGACGTCGAGGAGCTGCATCAAGCCGGTACGCGCCTCGTCCACGGTGGGCGAACGGCGAATAAGGGCGATGACCTCGTCGAGCATGTCGAGGGCCTTGACCAGACCACGCAGGATGTGGGCGCGCTTCTCGGCCTCATCCAGGCGGAACTGGGTACGGCGCACGATAACCTCGATCTGGTGCGCCACGTAGTAGCGCAGCATCTGGTCGAGACGCAGGGTGCGCGGCACGCCGTCCACGATGGAGAGCATGTTCGCGCCGAAGGAGGTCTGCAGCTGCGAGTGCTTGTAGAGGTTGTTGAGCACCACGCGGGCCACGGCGTCGCGCTTCAAGGTGACAACAATGCGCATGCCCACGCGGTCCGAGGATTCGTCTTCAATCTTGGAGATACCCGCGATCTTGCCGTTAGCCACGGATTCGGCGATATTGGCCACCATGTTGTCCGGGTTGACCTGGAACGGCAGCTCGGTAATGACGATGGTCTGGCGGTTGCCCGCCTCCTCAATGGAGGTCACGCCGCGCATGCGGATGGAACCACGGCCGGTCGTGTACGCGTCCTTGATGCCCTGGTCGCCCACGATGAGGCCGGCCGTCGGGAAGTCCGGGCCCTTCACGCGCTCCATGCACGCTGCGAGCGCTTCTTCCTCGGACGCATTCGGGTTGTCGAGCAGCCAGTAGATGGCCTCGGCCAGCTCGTTGAGGTTGTGCGGCGGAATGTTCGTCGCCATACCGACGGCGATACCGTTCGAACCGTTCATGAGCAGGTTCGGCACGCGGGACGGCAGGATGTCCGGCTCCTGGGTCTTGCCGTCGTAGTTCGGGGAGAAGTCCACGGTGTTTTCGCGAATATCGCGAACCATCTCCATGGCCAGCGGCGTCATGCGGCACTCGGTGTAACGCATAGCAGCCGGGCCGTCGTTACCGCGGGAACCGAAGTTGCCCTGGCCGTCGACCAGCGGGTAGCGCATGTTCCACGACTGCGCCAGGCGGACTAGCGTGTCGTAGATGGCGGAGTCGCCGTGCGGGTGGAACTGACCCATGGTGTCCGACACCGGGCGTGCGGACTTCACGTAGCCGCGCTCCGGGCGGTAGCCAGAGTCGTACATCGCGTAGAGAATGCGGCGGTGCACCGGCTTCAGGCCGTCGCGCACCTCAGGCAGCGCGCGGCCGACGATGACGGACATGGCGTAGTCGATGTAGCTCGACTCCATCTCCTCGTTGATATCAATGGGGTGAATGCGATCAAAAAGATCGCCGTTGTTGTCATCACTCATAACCGCTGATTCTACCCTCTACAGCCCGCAGGAGCCGCGACCGCCGCTCTCCTGCTACCAGAGTGATACCATCACGGCATGGCCATGACCCTTCGCCTCACCCCCGACCAAGCCCACGCGCTCACCCTGCTCGCCTCCGCACAGGGCACGAGCAAGCACGAGGCCGCCGTGCGCGCCATCGTCACCGCCGCGGCCCGCACGCTTTCCGATGCCGCCGTCCAAGCCACCGCCCGGGAGCTCCTGCCCGGACGCGCCGCCCTGGAGGCCGAAATCCGCCGGTCACGCCCATGAGTCCCGAACAACTCCTCCTCATCGCGCGGGAGTTCTGCGCGCGTTACGGCACGACGGTGACGGACTTTGCGGCGCTGGTGGCGGGGGCATCGGCAAGCGCGGCGAAGATAGAAGGAATCCCCGTCCACGCCGACGCGCGGCAGGCGGCCGCGGCCCTGCGGCGCGTACTCATCGCGGTCCCGGCACTGGGGGCCTACAACAAAGAATTCGCCGATCTTTGCGCCCAGGTATTCCTCCGTGTCGCCGCAAGCAGGTAAGTTAGACGTTTATGAAGTTCAAGAATCTCGCTGCTGCCGCGCTCACCGTCACCGTACTGGGCGCTGCCGTCCCTGCTGCCTCCGCTGACACCGCCCAGGATCTCATCAACAACAACCAGGGCGAAGGCTTCCAGCCAGGCAAGGACGGCGCCTCGTTCACCGGTTCCTCGCTCACGGACGTCGCCTCCATTGCCGTGCCGTCCTTCCTCGGCGTCAAGCTCATCGCGGACAACACGCCGCTCAAGGATCCGATCAACGCATTTGCACAGCAGGTGGGCCTGGGCGGTTCCTCCACGGGCGTTTCCTTCGACCTCGAGCAGCTCGCTCGCAACGCTGGCCAGCCGCAGATCGCGGACCAGATTGCCGCCTTCAAGGCCGGCTCGTCCCGCTAGGAGTACGCGTGTCTCACCTTTCCCAGCTTCTCGACGGCGCGACGCGTCAGGCCGTCATCAACGACGTCGCCCAGCTCATCGACACCGTCGTCGCTGAGCAGTCCGGTATCACCGGCATGGCAATCAAGGGCGCGGTCTCCGCGGCAAAGAAGACGGACGCCAACGTCCTGTCCAAGGTCGTCGCGCAGGTCCTCCCGGATGTCCTCGGCGAGCTCGAACCCACGTGGCAGGAGTTCGAGGCCTCCGGTCAGTCTGACTTCGCTGCGTTTGTGGAGCCGCGCTCCGAGCAGATCGCCAACACGATCATGAACATCACGGACAACAAGTCCAAGCAGGTCAACAACGGCGCGTTCCTCAAGGCGTACAACGCGCTGCGCGGCAAGGCCGTGAAGATTGTGACCCCACACGTGCCGGCGCTCGCCCGCACGCTCGCAGCGCACATGTAAGTTCGCTGCGTTGTCTGCCCCGTCTTTCGGACGGGGCTTTTCGCGTGTAAGGTAGCGCGCATGCTTTCTGAAGAAAACAATTCCTTCTCCGGTGTCGGTTCCTTTTCCGGGTTCGTGCGTGCCCGCCACTCCCCGCGCGCCTACCTGCCGGACGTCGTCCCCGCCGAGGTCATCCGCGAGGTCCTCCTCGACGCGCAATCGGCGCCGTCGAACTCCAATACGCAGCCGTGGAACGTCCACCTCGTGGGTGGAACCGCCCTGCGCGAGCTGTCTGCCGAGCTCATCTCCGACTTCGACGACCACGGCATCACGCCGGACTTCACGACCGACTACGGCTCTGGCCCGCACCCTCAGCGCTCCGTCGAGCTCGCAAAGAAGATGTATGGTCTCATGGGCATCGCCCGCGAGGACAAGGAAGCTCGCACCGAGTTTGTGCGCGAGAATCTTCGCTTCTTCGGCGCACCCCAGGCCGCCTTGCTCTACGTTCCGGCCATGGGCGACCGCGTCCGTGCCGCCTTCGACCTGGGCACCTACGTGGAGAACTTCCTGCTCTCACTCCAGGCCCACGGCTACGCCGGCTCCCCCATCGGCATGGTCTCCCTTATGGCGCCAACCACCCGCCGGGTGCTTGGCATCGACGACGACCAGAAGATGGTGCTCGCCCTCGCCTTCGGCCGCCCGGATGACACGAGCCCCGTGGCCAACGTTCAGCCCGGCCGCGTCCCGCTCGCCGAGTCCGTGACCGTCCACGGCATCGAGGGCCTCGATCTCTAACGCTCCTCCGCCGGATTTCAGAACGACGAAGCTCGCAGATCCGCGAGTTTTTCGCCCCTGTGTGTTCTGAAATCCGCGCCCACAACGACGAAAGCCTCCGGACCACATCCGGAGGCTTTGTCATGCGTGCTTAAACGTCGAGGAAGCGAACGTCCTTCGCGCGGCGGGTAATGAAGGAACGGCGAGCCGAGACATCGTCACCCATGAGGATGGAGAAGAGCTCGTCGGCGCGCTGCGCATCTTCAAGGTCGACGCGGCGCAGGATACGGGTGGACGGGTCGAGCGTGGTCTCCCACAGCTCGGACGCATTCATCTCGCCCAGACCCTTGTAGCGCTGGATGCCGTCGTCCTTGTTGATCTTGCGGTTGTTCTCCAGGCCCTCGGCGAGCAGCTTGTCGCGCTCGTCGTCAGAGAAGGCGTATCCCGGCTGGCCCTTGCCCCACTTGAGCTTGTACAGCGGCGGATTCGCCAGGTAGACGTGACCATCCTCGACGAGCTGCGGCATGAAGCGGAAGAGCAGCGTGAGCAGCAGGGTCGCGATGTGCTGGCCGTCGACATCAGCATCGGCCATGAGCACGATCTTGTCGTAGCGCAGCTTGGAGATGTCGAACTCCTCGTGGATACCGGTGCCCAGAGCCGTGATGATGGCCTGGACCTCGGCGTTCTTGAGGACCTTGTCCATGCGGGCCTTCTCCACGTTGAGGATCTTGCCGCGCAGCGGCAGGATGGCCTGGAACATAGAGTCGCGGCCGGCCTTGGCGGAACCGCCTGCGGAGTCGCCCTCCACGATGTAGAGCTCGGAAATCTTCGGATCCTTGGAGCGGCAATCCGCGAGCTTGCCGGGCAGGCCGCCCAGGTCGCCGGCGGACTTGCGGCGCACGAGTTCGCGCGCCTTGCGAGCTGCAGCACGAGCGTGTGCAGAGGACACAGCCTTGTTGATAATGACCTTGGCCTCGGCCGGGTTGGCGTCGAACCAGTCATTGAGGTGCTCGTTGACGGCGCGCTGGACAAAGCCCTTGATCTCAGAGTTGCCGAGCTTGGTCTTGGTCTGCCCCTCGAACTGGGGGTCACCGACCTTGACGGAAATGACGGCGGCAAGGCCCTCGCGGCAGTCATCGCCCGAGAGGTTGCCGTCCTTTTCCTTGATGAGCTTGTGCTCCTTCGCGTAGCGGTTCATCAGGGAGGTGAGCGCCGCGCGGAAGCCCTCTTCGTGCGTGCCGCCCTCGTGCGTATTGATGGTGTTGGCGAAGGTGTGGACGGATTCCTTGTAGCCCTGGTTCCACTGGAGAGCGACCTCGACCTCGTGGTCCTCGCCCTTCACGTCGAAGGCGACGATGGTCGGGTGAATGGCCGTCTTGTTCTTGTTCAGGAACTCGACGTAGTTGAGGAGGCCCTGCGGGTAGTGGTAGGTGACTTCCTTGTTCTTCTTCTTCGCCTTCGACTCTTCCTCAGCGGTGGCCGGCTCTTCCGCGTCGAGAGCATCGAGGCTCACGGGGGCATCACCAGCGTCGGCGATGGCCTCAAGCTCAGCCTGCTCGGCCGACATGGTGCGGTGGTCGCGCAGGACGATGGTGAGGCCCTTGTTGAGGAAGGCCATCTCCTGAAGACGGCGAGCGATGGTGTCCCAGTTGAACTCCGTGGTCTCGAAGATCTCGGCGTCCGGCCAGAAACGGATGGTGGTACCGGTGCCACGGGCGTTGCCGCCCTCTTCGAGTGGTGCGGGGATGGCATTCTCGAACTTCTGGTACCAGTGCTTGCCGTCGCGTTTGATCTCGGCCTCGACGCGCGTGGACAGGGCGTTGACGACGGAAATACCAACGCCGTGGAGGCCGCCGGAGACGGCGTAGGACTCAGAGTCGAACTTGCCGCCGGCGTGCAGCTGGGTCATAACAACCTGGACGGTCGGGGCGCCGGAGGCGTGCATCTCGACCGGGATGCCGCGGCCGTCATCGATGACCTCGATTCCGCCGTCATCGAGCAGGGTGACGGTGACCTTGGTGGCGTAGCCTGCCATGGCCTCGTCAACGGAGTTGTCCACGACCTCCCAGATGAGGTGGTGCAGACCGCGTACACCAGTCGAGCCGATGTACATGCCGGGGCGCTTACGGACGGCCTCGAGGCCCTCAAGGATCGTAATTGACCCGGCGTCATATGCGTGTTCTTCAGCCACGGAAACGTGTACTCCTTTTGGCTAGCAATAAATTTTAGACCCTGACCATCTTACACCGTGTCCCCCTACTGAGAGGCACCCGAAACCCGTCAGACACCCAAATTTGGCGCTTTTTGAGGGTGTGACAGAAGTGAACTATCCGTAGGTGTCATCAGAGCCTTGGCGCTTGACCCACTGCGGCCCCTGATAATTACGGTGTTGCTTGGGCCCGGTAATGCGCAGCTCAGCGATGATTTCGGGGCCGATTTCAGAAGCAATCTTTTGTAGGATCTGGCGTTGCATCATGCGCAGGTTGGTTGCCCACGTCGAGGAATCACACGAGATGGTAAGGACCTTCTCTTCAATCTTCTCGGGCCGGCAGTGCGCGGCGTTGAGTTCGCCCACGACGTGGTCCCAGTGGCCGAAGATCCAGCCGTGCCCCAGTTCATCCTCCCAGCCCTGCTCACGCACGGTGCGGCGCAGGACGTCCCCGAGCTGCGGCACGCCGATGCCCCGTCGCTTCGCGTAGCCGTCCGCGCCAGTCTCGCGGCCGAGATGTTTCACGGCGCGGCGCGCAGCGCGCTCGTCAAGGGTGCTCGCGGGCTTGGGCTCGGTAAGCCGCAGGCGTGCGACCGGCTTATTGAGCCGGGGTGGATTCTTCGAAGCGGCGCGGGCGGCGTCGACGGCGTCCTGGATGAAATCGCCCATCAGTCGCCTACCTTCGCGATATGCGAGATGCGGCCGGCGCCCTCCGGCAGGTCTTCGACCGTGACCTCGTAGCGCACGATGGGCTCGAGGTTGCCCGGCAGGTCTTCATCGACGGCGGCGGTGATGAGCACCTGTTCAGCCTCGGCGGCGAGGTGGACGAGCTTTTCACGACGTTTAGCGTCGAGCTCTGCAAAGACGTCGTCGAGAACAAGGATGGGATCCGAGGCGCCCGAGCCGTCCGCCGCGCGCAGGATGCGGAACTCGGCGAGGCGCAGGGAAATCGCATAGGACCAGGTCTCACCGTGGGAGGCGAAACCCTTCGCCGGCTGCGTGCCGAGGTGTAGCAGGAGGTCATCACGATGCGGGCCCACGAGCGTCATGCCGCGCTCAATCTCGCGCTGGCGCATGGAGGCGAGCTCCGTGAGCAGCAGGGCCTCGAGCACGCTGCGGTCCGAGCAGTCGATGGAGGACTTGTACTCCACGTGCGCGGGGCGCGACTCGGGCGCAAGTCCGGCGTAGGATTCTGCGATCTGCGGCGCGAGGGCATCGAGAAGCTCGAGGCGTGCGGTCATAATGTGGGCGCCGAGGGTTGCCAGCTGTCCGTCCCAAACGTCGAGTGTGGACAGCGCCGCGGCGCCGTCATCGTCGCGGTAGCCGCGGCGCAAGGCCTGGGAGGCGTTCTTGAGCAGGGCGTTGCGCTGCTTGAGCACCTTGTCGTAATCCGCCTTGACGCCAGCAAGGCGTGGGCTACGCGAGGCAATGATGTTGTCGAGATAGGCGCGGCGCGTGGCTGGCTCGCCGCGCACGAGTGCTAAGTCCTCGGGTGAGAAGAGCACGGTCTTCACCACGCCGAGCAGCTCGCGTGGGGTGGACAGGCGCGTGCGGTTAATCTGCGCCTGGTTGGCCGCATGCGGCTTGATAAGCAGATGCGTAGTGAGCTCGCGGCCCTGGTTGACGACAGTGAGCGAGACGCGGGCGTTCTCCGCGCCTTCGCGCACGAGCGGGGCGTCGTGGTTGACCCGGTGCGAGCCTAGGTGTGCGGTATACCCAATGGCCTCGACGATATTGGTCTTGCCAAAGCCGTTGCGGCCGACAAAGAGCGTGATTCCCGGGGTAAGCGCGAGCTTGAGCTCGGGCCACGACCGGAAGTCGCGCACGTTGACGTCGCTGACGTACATAAAACCTTCTGTTTAGCCCGGCAGGCGGACCGGCATGAGCAGGTACGTGAAGTTCGTCTCCGGCGTGGGGAAGTTGCCGTCTGCGTCCGCCTCCGGAAGCGACTCCGGCTCGGGGATCATGATCGCCGGGCGGGAGGGCTCGGTGAAGCCAAAGACCACGCGGTCGCTGTGCATGACCGCGAGGCCGTCCTTGAGGTAGCCCGGGTTGAAGGCGATGATGAGCTCGTCCGGACCGGAGAAGGCGCACTGCAAGGTTTCCTGCGCCTGGCCGGAATCCGAGCCTCCGGCCTGGAGGACGACCTGGCCCTCGGAGAAGTGCATGCGGATCTGGGCGTTGCGCTCAGTAAGCAACGAGACGCGGCGGATGGCGTCCTGAAGGGCGGAGACTTCCACGTTGGCGATGGCGGTGTGCGTCTTAGGCAGCAGCGGCGCGACATTCGGGAAGTCTGCGTCAAGCATGCGCGTGGTGGTCTCGCGGGCCTCGGTATGGAGGCCAAAGAGGCCATCGGCCGCGATGTTCTCGCTCGTACCCACAGCGATTTCCACCGGAGTGTTGAGGTGGGTGTCGAGGGAGCGCGCGCTGTCTTGCAGGGTCTTCGCTGGGACGAGGAGATCAGCCTCGACGGACTCGGAGACCGGCTCCCACTCGACGGTGCGCATGGCTAGACGGAAACGGTCCGTGGCGGTGAGCTCGATGGAGGGGCCCTTCACCGACATGTGGATGCCGGTGAGCATGGGCAGCGTGTCATCGCGACCCGCGGCGGCGCCGACCTGGCTCACGGCCTCGACGAAGAGCTGCGGGTTAATGCGGCCGGTGAGCTCCGGCAGCTGCGGCAGCTGCGGGTAATCCTCGAGCGGGATGATGGGCAGCTCGAAGCGGGAGGAGCCACACGACACGAGGACCTTGGTGTTGTCATCCGCCTGGATGTCGACCGGCTTATTGGGCAGAGAGGAAACGATGTCCGCGAGCAGCTTGCCGGCGACGGCCGTGGTGCCCGGAGTCTCGATCTCAGCAGGGATACGCACGCGCGTGGAGACCTCGTAGTCAAAACCCGTGAGTTCCAGACCGGACTCGTCTGCCGTGATGAGCATGGCACGCAGAACCGGCTGAGTGACCTTGGACGGCAGGCTGCGTGCTACCCATGCGACGGCATTCGCGAGATCATCTTTGGCCACACGGAACGACACGGGAGTGGTGTCCATCGTTGCGCATCTCCTCAATTGTTGTAACGCGCTGCTGGGCGGGGCGCAGGCACGTAAATACTAGTAATTCGGTATTCCAACTTACCGCATGGGGAGTTCGCGGGTGGGCCTAAGGATAGGAGCGATATAAAGCTGCGCGCCTTATTGAAAATCCCCTCGATCCCTTAATGAAAATAGGCCAGACACAAAGGCGAATGGCTATTCGTACGCCCCGCCGGGCGAACGAGGCTGGATTTCACACACCCCATTTCTCGCGAAATCCTTCTTGAGAAAAAGGTAGTAGTAGTAATAGGCAGTGTGGAATCTGTGGATAACCCTCGATCGGCGCTCGTCACCGGCGCTTTTCGGGGTGTCGACAGCGGTGTGGGATCGCTGTGATCAACACCGAAC
The DNA here is from genome assembly GCF_039822565.1 of Corynebacterium sp. SA-MJD20WY100. Taxonomy (NCBI): domain Bacteria; kingdom Bacillati; phylum Actinomycetota; class Actinomycetes; order Mycobacteriales; family Corynebacteriaceae; genus Corynebacterium; species Corynebacterium sp. SA-MJD20WY100. Next base: position 48,914 of record NZ_JBCJKS010000006.1, read on the forward strand.
TTCTGTGATCAACTTTTTCGCATATGAAGTTATCCACAGATAAGCCCAAGTTGATCAATCGTTATGCACGTGACTGATCACAGCGGCGCGGGCGCCGGGGCTTGCCTGTGGAATCGCTCAAAGTGAGCGACGACACCTAATTACAATAGTGGAATTACACAGTTGTCACAAGCCCTGTGGAATTTAGTCCGCGCAGGTGGGCGCCCCATTCCCCGGCGGGCCTGTGGATAACTTCGTTCACAGGCAGCCCTAAAAACGCCGAAAACCGCCTCCCCGGAGGGGAAGGCGGCATCGGAAAGCGAGGTTTAATGCCCGCCGGACTGAACGCGGGAGGTGAGCTCCTGGATTTCGTTGTAGGTCTGGCGGTTCTCATTCATCTCCTTGGAGATCTTGCGCACCGCGTACATGACTGTCGTATGGTCCTTGCCGCCGAATTCGTCTCCAATCTTGGGCAGGGAGAGCTCGGTGAGCTCGCGGCAGAGATACATCGCGAGCTGGCGCGCGTGGGCGATGGCGCGGCGCTTGCCAGCACCGCGGAGATCGTCCGGGTCAATGGAGAAATACTCGGCGGAGGCCTCGATGATCGCCGCGGCCGTGATTTGGCGGCCAGCGTTGTCCGGGACGAGGTCGCGCAGCGCGATCTCCGCCATCTCCATATTGATCGGCTCATTAACAAGAGAGGAATACGCAGAGACGCGGATGAGCGCGCCCTCGAGCTCGCGAATGGAATTCTCAAAGCGAGAGGCGATGAGCTCCAGGACCTCGCGGTCGATCGGCGTGCCATCCGCTGCGGCCTTCTTCATGAGAATGGCGATGCGCGTCTCTAGGTCCGGCGGCTGAATATCCGTAATGAGACCGCCCTCGAAGCGGGTGCGCAGGCGGTCTTCCAGCGTGGTGAGCTGCTTGGGCGGACGGTCCGAGGACAAAATGATCTGCTTGTTGGCCTGGTGCAACGCGTTGAAGGTGTGGAAGAACTCCTCCTGCGTGGACTCCTTGCCTTCCAGGAACTGGATGTCGTCGACCATGAGGATGTCGAGGTTGCGGTAGCGCCGCTTGAAGGACTCCTGGCGGTCATCACGCATGGAGTTAATGAAGTCATTGGTGAATTCCTCCGAGGACACGTACTTCACGCGCAGGCCCGGGTGCAGGAGTTTTGCGTAATTACCAGCCGCGTGGAGCAAGTGCGTCTTGCCCAGGCCGGAGCCGCCCCAAATAAACAGTGGGTTGTAGGCCTTCGCCGGGGACTCCGCGACGGCGACGGCCGCGCCGTTGGCGAAACGGTTGGAGGAACCGATGACGAAGTTCTCGAAGGTGTGCTTCGGGTTGAGCGAGGTCTCGCGGTTGGGATCGTGCGCGGGGACCTCACGCTTGATGCGTCCTGCCTGCTCAGCGGCGGTTTGCTGGGGTCCCTGCTGCACGCCGGCCGAAGGCCCCTGCGCCATCTGGTGCGCGATCTCCCGAGCGGAGCGCTGCGAGGCCTGCTGCTCGTTATAGGCATCGGCCAGTTCGTCCAGGCTCGCCGGGCCCGTGGGCTGCTGGGTGGCATACGTGTCATTCCAGCTGGTCGCCGAGGTCTGTGCCGGGCGCGACGTGAGCTGCGAGGCATCCATCTGCTGCGGGCGGTGCGGGGGCTCCGGTTCCGGCTCGGGTTCGGGCTCTGGCTCCGGGGCCGCGACGGACACGGCCAGGGAGAATGGCCGGCCAAAGTAGCGCTGCAGGGCGTCCTTGATATGCGATCCCAATTCGACCTCGAGGATCCGCTTGGCCTTGTCATCCACAGTGGCGAGGAAGGCGTAGCCGTTATCAATCATGAGCGGCTGCGCGAGCTGGAGGTAGATGCGCTGGTTGTGAGTGAGCGTAGGCACGGAGGAATCCGGACGCTCCGATCTTTCGATGAGATCAGCAACGACGGCATGCCACGTCTCGCTGGTGTTGGTGGGCTGTGTCATGACGCGGCCTGGGCTCCTGGGGTGAGGTATAAGAGAACGGACATTTTATGCAGCGAACAGCGGCGCGATTTTCACCGCGCCGCCGCCGGGTTTTCACCGGGCCATTCACAGGGCGGAAGTGCAGGCCACGGGGGTTATCCCACACTGTTATTCACAGTTGTGGAAAACTTTGTTATCCACAGGGTAGCAGATGCTTGTGGATAACTTTATTTTGGGCCAACAAGTCCGTGAGCTGCGGTTTTAACATTTTCCTCAAGTTTTACTTGAAGGTTATCCACAATTGTCCACAGGGCTTCCCGGGCTGTTGACCTTGGCTAGATACCGTTTTACCGCGCCTAGACCACAGGTGTCTAACGGTCTGTCCACAGCTTATGAATGGATCCAGACCTCATCCGCGGGTTGTGTGCCGACGCTGCTGGCTGCCGCCCCGATTTGCCCCGTGAGCTGGGAGAAAAAACAATCTTGTAATTTCGGGTGTACCCGTGTGTCGATTTGGATCGGCGCCTACCTATCACGTAATCTGTCATGGTCTATCGCAGCTAACGCTGTGCGTGAGAGCTCGACTTCCATCTCACCCTTCGGGGGTCGCATTTTTATCTCGCGAATATCAACCAACGCGCAGGGCGTGCCGTACTGGTGCGCCCCTGCTTACAACTTCAAGGAGAATTACCGTGGCAAAGGGCAAGCGGACGTTCCAGCCGAACAACCGTCGTCGTGCTCGTAAGCATGGCTTCCGTACCCGTATGAGCACCCGTGCAGGCCGCGCCATCGTGGCCGCACGTCGCAAGAAGGGCCGCGCAAAGCTGACTGCATAGTCATGCTTCCCGCGCATTTGAAACTCACCTCGCCGACGCAATTTCGTCGGACGATTAAAGGCGGGCAGCGCGCGGGCTCACGCACCCTCGTCGTTCACGTGAACGACACCCCAGCCGAAGTGGCGGCCACCGGCCCCCGCTTCGGCTTGGTCGTATCCAAGGCCGTCGGGAACGCCGTGGTCCGCCACCGCACCGCCCGGCGGCTTCGTCATGTGTGCATGAGCCTTGTGCCCGAGCTTCCCGCCACCCTGGACGTCGTTATTCGGGCTCTGCCCAAGGCTGCCGATGCTCCCTCGGAGCTGCTAGCTCGCGACCTGCGGCGTGCACTCCACAAGGCCGGCGTCCTGTGACGTACTACAACTCCCGGGGTGAAGAGATTCCGCAGGCGCGTGGGGTCGCCAGACCGCTGGTGGCCGCGGTGCGCTTCTACCAAAACCACCTGTCTGCCCTTAAGATGGGTTCCACGTGTCGATTCGAGCCCACGTGCAGCGCGTATGCGCTTGAGGCTTTGAGCGTCCATGGGGCGTTTAAGGGCCTAGGGCTGGCTCTGGTCAGGATCTGCAAATGTGGGCCCTGGCATCCGGGCGGCTTCGATCCGGTCATCGCAACGCGTCGATCACGCCAACGCGCAAGATAACGAGGAAAGATAATTCGTGCTTAATTTCATCTACTGGCCGATTTCGGCCGTCCTGTGGGCATGGCACTGGCTGCTTAGCCTGGTCATGAACCCTGACTGGGGCATCACGTGGATTTTGTCCATCGTGCTGCTCACGTGGACGATTAAGGCCCTGCTGGTCAAGCCGACCATCAACCAGATTCGTTCCACGCGTCGCATGCAGGAGATTCAGCCCAAGATCCAGGAGCTGAAGACCAAGTATCCCAATGACCAGCAGAAGCAGGCCATGGAGATGCAGAAGATCTACAAGGAGTCTGGCGTGCGCCCCGTCGCCGGCTGTCTGCCCATGCTGGCGCAGATCCCGGTCTTCATTGGCCTGTTCCACGTCCTGCGTTCCTTCGACCGCACGGTGAGCGTAGGCGGTTCCTTTGGCCATGTGGACGAGCCGATGTCAGTGGAGCAGAACGCCAACACGGCGAACTACCTTTTCTCCCCGGAGCTCGTTCAGTCCTTCCTTGACGCGAAGCTCTTTGGCATTCCGCTTGTGGCGAACCTGCGTGTGAACTCCCCGATCTTGGAAAACGTCACCACGGCGCAGGTCGCGGTGCTCATTGTCCCGCTCATCGCCATCATTGCGGTGTTCACGCACTTGAACGCCCGCTACACGCTCAACCGTCAGGCCCGCCGCAAGGCGGAGGGCAAGGTCGCAGCCCCCACTGGCCAGAACGCCGAGATGATGGAAATGCAGACCAAGATGATGAACAACATGATGTTGTGGTTCATGCCGGCAACACTCATCATCTCCGGCGCCATCTGGCCCATCGGTCTGCTGTTCTACATGCTGTCCAACACCGTGTGGACCTTCTTCCAGACCCACCTCGTTTATAAGAAAATGGACGAGGAAGAAGAGGCCGAGCTGCGTGCCAAGGCTGAGGCCAAGCGCTCCTCCGCTCCGAAGCCGGGCGCCCGTAAGACGGACAAGCGGACGAAGAAGCAGCGCAAGAACAACAACTAAAATCCTCGCACTCGCGGCACCGCCGGGCCCTCCGCCCCGCGGTGCCGCGTTTGTCTTTCCCCCACCCGCACCGACCGATAGGATCACAGCCATGGACTCCAGCCCTGCTTCCGATGCCCCTTTGAACCCCGCCGCCCTCGATCGTTCCGCTATCTTTGGCGAGCGCCTTCCCCTCGCGGAGAAATACCACGAATCCCTCGCCACGGACGGTCACGTTCGCGGCTTTATGGGACCACGCGAAATCCCTCGCCTCTGGGACCGCCATATTCTTAACTGCGCCGTCATTGGCGACGTCATGCCTGAAGGTGCCACCGTCGTCGACGTGGGCTCTGGCGCCGGCCTTCCGGGCATCCCGCTCGCCATCGCGCGCCCGGATCTGAAGATCACGCTCATCGAGCCGTTGCTCAAGCGCTCGACGTACCTCGGCGAAGTCGTCGGGCTCCTCGGCCTCGACAACGTGACAGTCATCCGTGGCCGCGCTGAGGAGGGCCCCATCAAGCGCGCCGTCTCCGGTGCCGACATCGTGACCTCGCGCGCCGTAGCACCCCTGGGCAAGCTCGCGAAGTGGTCGCTGCCACTCGTGCGTAAGGGCGGCGAGATGATCGCTATGAAGGGTGATAGCGTGCGTGAAGAGCTCCAGCGCGACGCCGCCGATATTAAGAAGGCAGGGGGTGGAAAAGCCACGGTGGAAAAGGTCCGTGGCACCACCATTATTCGTGTCCCGAGGGTGAAGTAATCTAGTGGGCATGAGTTCTGCACGTTTGATCACGATCGCTAACCAGAAGGGCGGTGTGGGTAAGACCACCTCCGCCGTGAACCTGGCAGCCGCGCTGGCGGCTGACGGGCACAAGGTCTTGGTCATCGATCTGGACCCGCAGGGCAACGCGTCCACGGCGGTGGGAGCCGCGCACGCCTCCGGCACGGATTCTTCGTATGAGGTGCTGCTCGGCGACTGCACGGCGAATGACGCCATGCAGGTGAGCCCCGAGGATTCCAATCTCTTCTGCATCCCGGCCACTATCGACCTGGCCGGCGCGGAGATTGAGATGGTCTCCCTCGTGCGCCGCGAGTTCCGTCTCTACGACGCGCTGGCCAAAGGCTTTCTCGACGAGCACGGCTTCGAATACGTCTTTATCGACTGCCCGCCGTCGCTGGGCTTGCTCACCATCAACGCGATGACGTGCTCGGACGAGGTCATCATCCCCATCCAGTGCGAGTACTACGCGCTGGAAGGCGTGGGCCAGCTACTGGGCAATATCTCGATGATTCGCGAGCACCTTAACCCGGAGCTCCACATCTCGGGCATCCTGCTCACCATGTTCGACGCGCGCACCAAGCTCGCCGAGCAGGTAGCCAACGAGGTCCGCGAGCAGTTCGGTGCCGTCGTCCTGGGCAACGTCATCCCGCGCTCCGTGCGCGTTTCCGAGGCCCCGGGCTTTGGCAAGACCGTCGTACACTATGACCCATCGTCTACGGGCGCGTTGGCCTATATCGCAGCCGCACGCGAGCTGCACAAGCGCGGGGATTACCCGCCGCACCCCACCACCGGCGCCATTGGCGTGAGCCCTGAGATTTACGCGGAATTGGAAGGATAAGACATGGAAGAAAAACGTCAAGCTGGGCGTCAGGGCGGACTCGGTAAGGGTCTCGCCGCCCTCATCCCTTCTGGTCCCGGCGCCCCCTCTCGCCGCCCGCACCTGGGCGATAGCGCGGCCGACGTCATCCTCGGTGGCCGTCCCCTGGCTTCCGATGCCCCGTCAACTGCCGTTGACGAGGGAAATGGGAAGCGAGTCAAGGGCGCGCCCACCATCGCTCAGTCCGCGAAGGCGGGCGCGGGTGCACGCCGCCGCCAGCCCAAGCCGGCGGCCATCGGAGCGACGTACCGCGAGATTCCCATCGGGGACATCGTTCCCAACCCTAAGCAGCCGCGCACGGTCTTCGAGGAAAGCGAGCTCGAGGAGCTCATCCACTCCATCAAGGAGTTCGGCTTGCTCCAGCCCATCGTCGTTCGTCCCTCGCAGGACGGCGGCTTTGAGCTCATCATGGGTGAGCGCCGCTGGCGCGCGTCCTCCAAGGCGGGCCTGTCCACCATCCCGGCCATCGTACGCGACACGGAAGACGGTTCCATGCTGCGTGACGCGCTGCTGGAGAACATCCACCGTGTGCAGCTCAACCCGCTGGAAGAGGCGCACGCCTATGCGCAGCTGCTCGAGGAATTCGGTGTCACGCAGAACGAGCTCGCAGACCGTATCGGTCGTTCGCGCCCGCAGGTGACGAACACACTGCGCTTGCTCAAGCTCCCGGTCGACGTCCAAAAGCGCGTCGCCGCTGGCGTCCTGTCCAATGGTCATGCGCGTGCGCTGCTCGGCCTCAACGACCCAGAAGCCATGAATGAGCTCGCCGCTCGCGTCGTTTCCGAGGGCCTGTCCGTCCGCGCGACGGAGGAAGCCGTCACCCTGTACAAGCGCGACGGCAAGCCGGCTCCTAAGAAGTCCGCGCCTACGCTCACCCCGCAGTTCTTCACCGACTCAGCGGAGCGCCTCGCTGACCGCTTCGACACCAAGGTCACGGTGACCATGGGTAAGCGCAAGGGCAAGATGGTCGTGGAATTCGGCGACCAGGAGGATTTTGAGCGCATCCTCGCCATCCTCGAGGGCGGCAAGTAGGACGCCTCCATGCTCGTCGAGTCAGTGACCGAGGCCCGTACCCTGCATGCGCTCGCAGCACGCAGCGTGTTCTGGGAATGCGCGGAGCCCGTCGCTGATCCGGCCTTTGAGAAGGAAGCATGGATCACCACTACGTCGCTGAGCTTCGGCGACTGCGGCTATACCGTCGGTGATGAAGCCACGATCTTCTTCTGCCCGCCGGATTTCGCTCCTGGCGCCGCGCAGCTGCCTACTGCGCCCGTCTCTCCCGATGCGGCGCTCGTAAGTTCCCTGTTCATCAAGCAGTCTCGTGCCTCAAGCGAGCTCTCGGCTGTCCTCCTCGACGCCTCGATTATGAACCTCACGTCCCGCGAGTTCCCCGCGGTCGAGGTCTTCGGCTATCGTGATCACCGCGCGGCGCAGGAACTGCTCGGCCGCAAGCCCGAGCGCATCGGTTTGGCCCCTATCGAAGTCCTTGAGTCCGCCGGCTTCAAGGTCACAGAAGACCACCCGGCCATCCCGCGCCTGCGCCTCGAGCTGCCGCCCGCCTTCGACCTTCTCACGGCCGCGGCGGTCGACGATATGCTTGCTCGCGCCCTCGCATAGTGCCCGCGCGCCGTAGGTGGCCATACCGAAAAGGCCATAGCCCCAGTTCGCGCTCGCAGAGCGAAAATACGCGACCTGGGACTATGGCCAGTTGGCTATGACCAACTACGGGAGCTAGGACCCCTCCGCGCGGAGCAGCTCAGAGAATTGGTACGTGCCGGTGACGACGGTATCATCCTCGAGCATGTAGAGGCGCTTGACGGCGACCACGATGGCCTCGGCGATCTCATCGCGGCGGTGGGGGTCGGTCAGCACCTTCACGTCGCCGGGGTTGGAAAGGTAGCCCAGAACAATCTGGACCACGGGCATCTGCGTGAGTCGCAGGATTTCCCACGTGCGGCCGTGGTTGGACAGGTTGGTCAGCGGCGTGCGCGCGGTGATTTCGCGCTGGATGTAGCTCGACAGCGTCTCGCCGATAAGGGAGGAGTTGCCGGACTCGGAGCCGAAGTAAAAGCTTGCTACGCCGTTGGCTTTCTCGTTGGGGTACGAGTCGCAGGCCAGCGAGATAATGAGGTCTGCGTCGAAGGCGTTGGCCATCTCGGAACGAGACTTCACCGTGGGGTCGTCGAGACGCGGGCGGGAGATGATAGTCTCCATGCCGGCGGCAATCATGCGGCCCTCGAGGCGCTGCGCCAGGTCCCAGAGGAGCTCTTCCTCGGTGATCTCGCCAAAGCGGCCTTTGACGGTCTGGCCTTTGTTGGCGCCGCCGAGCGCGGGGTCGATGACCACGCGCTTGCCGGCGAGCTTGGGTCCGGCGTTGCGGACGCGTTCGCGTTCCTGAACGTTGTGGGCTGAGCCCGTGGTAATGCGGCGGCCCAGGAGGCTCAGCGCGCGGATGGTGGCAGGACCACACACGCCGTCGTTTTGAAGGCCAGCGTTGAGTTGGTACTCGACGAGGGCGGCGTGGGTGTTACGGCCGAAGAGTCCGTCAATGCGGTTGCGGTAAAAGCCGAGCTCTTGGAGCTGCTGCTGCAGCTGGGAGACGTCGTCGCCCATGAGCTCGTTGCCGGGCTGGAAGCTCAAGACACGGGCACCGAGGCTGTACGACGCCTGGCGCAGCTCGCGCAGCGTGGGTTCATCGATGGTGCCCGAGGGCACGATGCCGCGGGACTGCTGGAAGGCCTTGAGGGCCTCGGAGAGCCCGTCGTCGAAGAACTTATCCTGCTCGGAGAACTTCTGTTTCTTCCAGTCGGCGACGTCGCCGCTGTAACCAGAGTTCAATCCCAGCCGGGCCAGGGTGGCGCGGGCCTCGGCGACGCGCGCACTGCGGTCGCCCACGTGATAGACGCGGTCCAACTTCCAAACCCCTTTCTTTTACTCAAACCTCAACAGAGCACAACAGTATCAGTTAGACGGCCTTCTGAATCTTTGCCACGATGGTGTTCTTCGGCTGAAGTCCAACGAATTCGTCGACCTTTTCGCCGTTGCGGAAAATGAGCACGGACGGGATGGACATGATCTGGAACATGCCGCCCAGGGTGCGCTCCTCATCGACGTTGACCTTGACGATCTCGGCCTCGTCACCCAGCTCACCAGCGATTTCGTCGAGCATCGGGGACAGCTTCTTGCACGGGCCACACCACTCGGCCCAGAAGTCAACGACAACGGGCTTGTTGACGGATGCCTCGACGACGTCGGTGCGGAAGGACTGCGCGGTGACGTTCTTCACGGTGGACATGGATCCTCTCCTTAGGAAAATGGAAGGTAATTAGGCCTGATCAGCCAGGTAATGTTCAGCGTCGATGGCGGCGCGGCAGCCGGAACCAGCCGCGGTGATGGCCTGCTGGTAGTGGTCGTCGACCAAGTCGCCGCAGGCGAAGACGCCCGGGATACTGGTTGCGGTGCCCGGCTGGTTGACGACAACGTATCCTTCAGGGTTAAGTTCCACCTGGCCGTTGAGGAATGCGGACCGCGGGTCGTGGCCGATGGCAACGAACATGGCGGTGACGTCGAGCTGTGAGGTCTCACCGGTGATGGTGTCTTTGAGCTCGAGGCCAGCAACCTTGCCGTCGCCTTCGAGGACGCGTTCCACTGTCTTATTCGTTGCCCACTTGATCTGCGGATTGGCCCTCGCGCGCTCGAGCATGATCTTCGAGGCGCGGAACTCCTCGCGGCGGTGAATAATAGTCACGGTCTCGGCGAACTTGGTGAGGAAGGTGGCTTCCTCCATGGCGGAGTCGCCGCCGCCCACGACTGCGATGTTGTGGCCCTTGAAGAAGAAGCCGTCGCAGGTCGCGCAGGCGGAGACACCACGGCCGGAGAGCTCGGCTTCGCCCGGAATGCCCAGGTAACGCGGTGCGGCGCCGGTGGCGAGGATGACGGTGCGGGCCTGGAAGACATCGTCGCCCACGTGGACGCGCTTGATATCGCCCTCGAGCTCGACGGAGTCGACGAGGTCCATGCGCAGGTCAGCGCCAAAACGGATGGCTTGGGCGCGCATCTCTTCCATGAGCTCAGGGCCCATGATGCCCTTCTGGAAGCCGGGGTAGTTCTCCACCTCGGTGGTGTTCATGAGCTCGCCGCCGTACTCGTAGCCCTCGAAGACGATGGGCTTGAGCTCGGCGCGGGCTGCGTAGAGAGCTGCGGTGTAGCCGGCAGGGCCGGAGCCGACGACGATGACGTCGTGGATGGCGTCTGCAGACGGGGTCTCGGTCGCTTCCGGCTCGGCGGTCGCATCGCCGAGGTTGATGAGGCCGGGGTTGTTCGCACCGGGGATGGTCACTGCACGTCTCCTTTATAAGTTGTGTCGTTGCATGACTCTTAACGCCATGATCCTACTCGGAGATTCCCGTACCCAGGAAACCCAGCACGTTCGTGTTGACGTGCTGTTGTTGAACTGTGACCAACCTGGACGAATCAGTCCGCCATGACGGACCGCAGCGTCTTTTTGGCGCGCGCCCGACGGGACTTGATGGTCCCGGTGCGCACTCCCTGCGCCGCGGCGGCATCGGCAAGCGAGAGCCCTTCGATTTCCGTGAGATAGAGTGCCACGCGCTGCTCCTCCCCTAGCCGAGCGAGCGCCTCGCGGATCATGAGCTGGGTGTCGAGCGCATGCTCGTAAGCGAGCGCCGGATTGCGGTCCGGATCGAAGCCTCCGGTATCGAGAGAAGGATTCTCGCGGTTGGCGCGATGGTTGAGGAAATCGAAGCCAGCATTCATGACAAGACGGTGCAACCAGGTGCCCAGCTGCGCGTCCCCGCGGTAGCGCTCGAGCGCAGTGGAGGCCTTGAGGAACGCCTCCTGGACAATGTCCTGGGCATCCGTGTCATTGTGCGTGTACTTCCGCGCGACGAACGTGAGCCGCTGGCGGTGTCGGTGAAAGATGTGCCCGAAGGCCTTGTCATCGCCCTCGAGGAAGGCCTCGATGAGCTGGTCGTCTGAGAGTTCTGACGTGGATTCTTGGTGCGACATGAAGTCAACCCCCCGATTGAAACTGGATGTGTAATCCATTCCAACCGAGGGGTTGTGACGGCGCCACCGGGAGACTGCACACTATATGTGGCACCCAAAAGATACTGTCTCTATGCAGGCATTATGCCTTACTTGGCGTGAGAATTTTTCACGCGGAGCGTCCTTGCAAGGCCATCCTGGCACTCGAGGAGCACGCGGCGCAGCGCGCCCGGGATGTCGCCGGCGAGCACTTTATCGGTGCGCTCGAGCGTCTCCGGTGTCTCCGGGTAGAGCCCGCGGACCAGGCGGTTGCCAATCTCGATGGGGTGCTCGGCCCACAGCGCATCGAGTACCTCGAAGAACTTACCCGCGAACGCGTCGCGGTCCCCGTGCGGGGCGTGGAAAGCGTCGATGAGCGCGTCGACCTGCGCATTCGAGTGCTTGCCGGGCTCGCGCACGAGATCGAAAGCCGCACGCTTGCGCTCGGGAAACGCGTGACGCGCGCCGAGGTGCGCCGCAACGCCCGTGAGCGTGTTGTCGCGCTCAAGCTCGGCGTCGAGCTCCGCATCCGTCGTGGCGTCGCGCGCGGCGAGCGCCGCGAGGACCGCCCAGCGCACGTCCGGGTCGAGCCGGAGCTTGCTGATGCCCCCATTGAGCACCGTGCGCAGGCGTTCCGTGCCGGAGGCGTCCGGGGTGGCACCGAGCGCCGTGATGGTCGCGCGGGCGAGGATGAGCTGGGCATCGGAGCCCGGCTCGGCGGTCTGGAGCAGATCCCACAGGGCGTCCGCGAAGTGCGCGCGGTCTGCGTCCGTGTCGAGGTAGTGCGCGACCGCGTACTGCGCGTTGGCGAACGCGGTGGTCATGAGCCCCGGGTTGGTCTCGGCCGTGGCGTGGTCGAGAACCGTACCCACGTAGTCGCGGGCTGGCCACTCACTGTCGCGCGTGGCCTGCCACAGGGCGGTCCACACGACGGCGCGCGTGAGTTCGTCCTCGAGTTTCGACAGCTGCTTTCGCAGGATACCGAGTGACTGCTCGTCGAAGCGGACCTTGGCATATGTGTGATCGCCGTCGTTGAGCACCACGAGCGGGCCCGCCGCCGTGCCGACCTCCGTGCGCGGTTCGCCTGTCAGATCTACGTCGCGGGACTCCACCAGCTCGAGTTCTGCGGAGTAGAAGGAGACGGTGAGACGGTGCGGGCGGAGGGTATCGGCAGCTTCCGCGTCGATGTAGAGCGTGCCGTCCTCGATGACCGGGGTGAGCGTGTCCGGACCGGAGGTGCGCAGCCATGCGTCCGCCCAGGCGTCGAGGTCGCGGTCCGTGTGCTTCTTCAACGCCTCGAGCAGGTCCTCGAAGGTCGCGGCACTGAAGGCGTGCTTTTGGAAGTAGTCGCGCGCGCCGGCGTAGAAGTTCTCGCGGCCGATGTAGTAGACGAGCTGCTTGAGGACTGCCGCGCCCTTGGCATAGGTGATGCCGTCAAAATTTTGGCGCGCGGCGTCGACGTCCGGGATCTCGGCCTTGATGGGGTGCGTCGTGGGCAGCTGGTCCTGCGTGTATGCCCAGTTCTTACGCGTGCCGGCGAATGCCGTCCACGCCTCCTGGTACTCCGTGGCGTGGATCGAGGCGTCGGCGCCCATGAACTCCGCGAAGGATTCCTTGAGCCACAGATCGTCCCACCAGCGCGGCGTGACCAGATCGCCGAACCACATGTGGCTCATCTCGTGGAGGATGGTGTTTGCGCGGCCCGTGCGCTGCGGACGCGTGGCGTGGGAGCGGAAGAGGTAGCGTTCCGTGAAGGTCACCAGGCCCGGGTTCTCCATCGCGCCGAGGTTGTATTCCGGAACGAAGATGGAGTCGTACTTGCCCCACGGGTACGGGTAGCCGTAGTTCTCGTGGAAGAAGTCCATGCCCTGCGCGGTGAGCTCGAGGATTTCTTCGTCGAGGTACTCCGCCATGGACGCGCGTGCCCAGGCGCCGAGCTCCGAGGTCACCGCGCCGTCCTGGGACGTCCACGTCTTATGCTTCGACACGTACGGACCCGCGGCAAACGACGTGAGGTACGTCGACAGTTTGGGCGTGGGCGCGAAGTCGACGGTGACCGCGCCATCATGCTCAGCGCGGGTCATCTCTGGCTGATTGGAGAGTACGGCCCAACCGGCCGGGGCCACCATCGTCGTGTGGAAGACGGCCTTGAGGTCCGGTTGATCAATGCACGGGAAGATACGCCGGGCATCGGAAGGCTCGAGGTGCGAGTAGAGGTAGACGTTGCCGTCCGCGGTGTCCTCCATGCGGTGCAGGCCTTGGCCCGTGCGCGAGTACGCGGAGGTACCAGCGATCTCCACGGTGACCTCCTCCCCTACCGGCACGCCGGTGAGGTAGATGCGCGCGCCATCGAAGCCGCCGTCCACGGCCTTCCCGTTGACGAGGACCTCCTCGACGGAGTTGCCCAGATAATCCACGAAGAACTCCGGATCGCTGGTCACGAGCCGGATGGTGGAACGGACGTTAAACTCGCTGGCCTGCGCGGCCTGGCTGAGGTCGAGGTGCAGGTTGTAGCTGTGAATGTCGAGCGCGGCGGTGCGGGCCGCGGCCTCTGCCTGGGAGAGGTTGCCGGTGGTGCGTGCAGTAGTCATGGTGCCATCTTATTAGCGCCACCGACCTGCGTCCCGAGATAAGGTCTCCTGTCTGAGTTGTTTCAAACAACTCTGCAACAACTTTTCGGGTCCTCGTGCACACTTTTTGTATCTTCGGCAGTAAAGGAGCAGGTCAACGAAAGAACATAGTAGTTGAAAGTTGTTTATGGGTTGTTGTATGCAGGCAGAGTTGCGTGCGGGTAATACGAAAACGCCGTATCCCGCCTCGCGAGGAGACGGGATACGGCGTCAGGAAGGAAGGGGGCGATTGGGCGCGCCCCAGCGCCGGGGTTCTCTAGGATCTACTGCTTGATGGCAGAGACCTCGAGGACGATCTTGATGTCTTCGGACACCAGGACGCCGCCGGTCTTCAGCGGAGCGTTGAAGTCGATGCCGTAGTCGAGACGGTTGATCTTCGTGGTGGCCTCGAAACCGAAGCGGGTGTTGCCGAACGGATCCTCGGCGACGCCTGCATCCTCAACCTTGAGGGTGACCGGCTTGGTGGTGCCCTTGATGGTGAGCTCGCCCTCGACGGTGCCCTCGCCGGACTCGTCAACGTTGAACTTAGTGGCCTTGAAGGTCAGCTCCGGGTACTGCTCAACGGCGAAGAAGTCGTCGCCCTTGACGTGGCCGTCGCGGCCCTCATCGCCGGTGCTGATGGAAGCGGCCTTGATGGTGACGTCTGCAGAGGACTCGTTGATGTTCTCGGCAACGTTAATGGTGCCCTCGAACTCCTCGAACGCGCCGCGGACCTTGGTGACCATGGCGTGGCGAGCGATAAAGCCGATGTTGGTGTGGGACGGATCCAGGGTGTAGGTGCCTGCGTTAACAGTCATGATTGTTTCTCCTTGATATAAGTAATCAGTTCGTTTGTTGATGTATCAATCATAGTACCCCAATGACTTCAAGCTTCAAGTCATTTTCTTTTACTATGTGCGGAAAAGGCCACCGCCTGCATAGATCGGGTGAATATAATTCGCGCATTCCCGTCGCCGCGGCCGCGTGTGGCGCCCACTGTACTTGTAATCGCTGTTTTCTACCGTGGTGTGGGTTGTGTGCGCTGATAGAAGGCTGTCACTTACCCCAATTCGTACCGATTCCACAAGTCCGGGTGCGTCCGGATGCATGGTTCCGAGTACCCTGAAAGGTGAGAACTGGGCTGGCTCCGGCCACTTCGGCTGCCGTGACGCCGAGGGCGACTTCAATCCCGAACTGGCTCGAGCTGGGCGCCCTGCTCACCGGCGAGGTCTCCGAGCGCTGGCAACGCATTCGGGAGCGTGCCGGTGCCACCTCGTTTACCGCCCCACACCGCAAGCACCCCCGCGCGACCAACTAAGACGCCACATCCCAGAAAACGCAGAAAGCGCACTCCGCAAGGAGTGCGCTTTTTCTGTCTTGAGGTGTGGAACTACGGCCGACCGGTGACGAGGACGTCAGTGAGCGTCACCTTGTCTGCCTTGGGCAGGGAGTCAAACCAGATGAGGACGCCGTCGAATTTTTCCGGCAGCTCGTCCAGATCGACGTGGTCCTTGGCGGACTTGAGCTTGCCGTTGGCGAGCTCGGTGAGTTCCTTCGAGTCAGCATTAAGCGACGCGGGGTCCGGGGTGCCCGTGACGCCGAAGACGCGGTACTCGGCGCCCGTGGACTTGGACTGGGAGAAGACCACGTCGCGCAGCTGGGAGGGCTGGGACAACTCGAGGAGCACCCCGGTATCGGCCTGGGACGTCGTCCACGTCGTCTTCGAGGAGTCATCGGTGAGCGCGGTCGTCTCCTTGCCGGAGGCCACGTCTACGGCTCCCGCCGGCGTGAGCACGAGCGCGGGGCCGGACACAGTGGTCGTCGTGGGGGCAGAGAGCGAGACGGGAGCCTCGGGCTCATCGCCGCCGATGAGCGAGATGATCCACACGGTGAGCGCAGCCATGCCCACCACGAAGGCGGTCGCCAGCGTGCCGAGGAGGAAGACGCCGGAGCGCGAGTAGCCGCGGGAGCCGAAGCCCGGTTCCTCGTCTTCGACGATGACCTCAGGTTCGGAGATGGGCAGCGGCTCTTCCTCCGGAGCATCCTCCGCGTCGCCTCCGAATTCGCGGAGCTGGTCCGCGATGAGCGCGAGCGGTGCCTCAGACTCGCCCAAATCAATGAGCGCCTGCGGGGCCGGGCTGGCGGCATGCGCGAGAGTGGAAATCGCGGACGTGAGCGCCGCGTGGTCGGATTCCTCCGACGCGTTATTCAGCACGCCTGGGAAGGCAAGGCGGACCACGCCATCCGTGGCGACGCGGAAGCGCGCGCGATTATCCACGCCGTAGGCAAGACCGGCGGCGTGGGCCGCGGCGGCATCGGCAAGCACGGGTGCGAGCGCGTGAGCCACGGCGCGAGAGTCGAGGTTGCCGGCCTCGGCGACGGCCTTGAGCTCGGTGCCCTCGATCCAGTCCGCAACCACGAGTCCGCCGTTGCGGTAGGACAGGATTTCAATATTGTCCGCGACGGTGGGCAGGTTCATCTCTGCGAGTTTGCGCGTGGAGCGCGCGACCTCGGCGGAGCGCTTGGCTACCTCGGCCGGGGTGGCCGGTGCCAGCGGCGCGCGGTTCGTGGTGTCGACGAAGGTGAGTGCCACCATGCGGCCGGTCTCTTGTTCGCGAGCCTGCCAGAAGCGCGCGCCCGGCACGGAGCCGTGCTCCTTGAGGAGGCGGAACCGGCCGTCAGAGACCGGGGCACCCGGCACGAGGGCGGGGCCACGGACGATACCGGCGGACATCGGCGGCGGGACCGGGGAGGAGTTGAAGGCGTCGAAGGCGACGAGCGGCTGGATTTCCGCCTGCTCGGGTTCCTCGACCTGAATACCGGCGTCCGGCTTGATGTTGATGAAGCGGCTCATGCCCGGGATGCGCTGGAGCGCGCGGCCCAGGTTGAGGACCTCTGGCAGGCCGGAGCGGGACACGACGAGGCCGGTGATGATGAGGAAGACAATGCCGGACAGGCCCACGCGCACGAGGATGAAGAGGCTGGGGACGTCCGGGATGATAAAGCCCAGCACCCAGTTGAAGGCGAGGGCGACGAGGACGCCCACGACGCCTGCGCCGGCGGACCACACAGTGGTGGCCATGACCTCGCGCCCGCCCAGCGAACCCAAGTGTCTCTTGAGAAGGAACGCGCCGATGACGGCGCCGGCGACGAAGCCAAAGCCGTTGGCGGTACCGAGGAGGACGACCACGTTGTCCGGGGAGCTCGCCACGCGCACGGCGAGCAGAGAGAGAACGACCTTGGTAATGGTGATGCCCGCGATGATGAAGGTCGGCGTCCAGGCCTCCTCGCGGGCATAGAAGACGCGCAGGTGGAGTAGGACGAGGGCGTACGGGATGAGCGTGAACGCGGAGAAGGACAGCGTGAGACCGAGGATTTCGGCCTCGTCCATGGTGAAGCGGCCGTAGCCGAAGAGGCCCTGAGCGATGGGCACGCCGAAGCCGGTGAAGAAGACGACGATAGGGATAAGCGCAATGAAGGTGAGCTTCGTGCCCAGCGTGAGGTCGCGGACCACGGCGTCCGAGTCGCCGTCCGCGGCGTTGCGGGACAGGCGCGGCATAATCGCCGTGAGGAGGGTGACGCCGATGACGCCGTAGGGAACCTGGAGCAGCAGCCAGTGGTTCTGGTAGATGACGTTGGCGGCCTCAGAGGAGATGGACGCGATCTGCGAGGTCACGACGTAGCCGGCCTGGGAAATGGCGACGTACGCGATAATCGCGATGGCCATGGAGCCGAACTGCTTGAGGCGGGCGTCGATGCCCCACAGGGGTGTGAGGTTAATGCCCGCGCGGTGCAGGTACGGAACAAGGATGAGGCATTGGATTACGACGCCAGCCGTGGTGCCGAGGCCAAGGAGCAGGATGTGCGGGTCCGTGATGGGCGAGGGCGCGGCGGGGTTGAGCTCGCCAGGCAGGAACCAGTACGCCAGGAGCACCGCGATGGAAATGACGTTGTTGATGACCGGGGCCCACGCGCCGGGCGCAAAGATATTCTTCGTATTGAGGATGGCCTGGAAGAGAGCGAACAGGCCGTAGAAGAAGATCTGTGGGAGCAGCAGATACGCCATGGACGTTGCTTGGTCGACGTTGACCATGCCGTCCGATTTGATCATCATGCGCGTGAGGAGCGGCGCGCCCACGACGGAGAGGATGGTCACCACGCCGAGGAGAGAGGCGGCGAGCGTGAATAATCGCCGCACGAATTCCTCACCACGGTCGGGGTCTTCCTTCTCCGCGCGCACAAGGACCGGGACGACGAGCGAGGTGAGCACTGCGCCGAGGACGATCTCGGTGACGAGGTTCGGAATCTGGTTCGCCGTCTGGAACGCGGACGCGATGGCCGCGCCCAGCGTCGAGGAAATGAGCACGGTGCGCAGGAAGCCCGTGATGCGCGAGATGAGCGTCGCGATGGCCATGGAGCCGCCGGCGCGGACGACGTCAGCGTCAGAGGTTCCTTCCGAATTGTCGGCAGACGCGTCAGCGGATGCCGGCACGTAGTTTTCGCCCTGGAGGTGCGACTTGTCCGGCTCGGCGGGCGTGGGCTCGGGCTCAGGTTGGGCGCGTGGCACCGGCACGGGCGCCGGCGGAGTGGGTTGGACAATGCGCGAACGCAAGCCAGCGGGTTCTTGAGATGTCATAAAGAGCTCTACTTCTTCTTGTGCGGGGCCCGGCGCAGGCGCACGGCGAGCGCACCCAGCGCGAGCAGGGCGACGAGACCGCCCAGGCCGTAGACACTTAACATACCGCCCCTGGTCTGTACCGCAATGGTGACAGGCTGCGAGATGGTCGCGCCGTCAGGCGTCGCGAGCCACAGGCGGAGGTCTGCCCTGCGGTCAGTCGGCAGGTCGGCCGTCATGGATACCGTAATAGACCCCTTGGCGGGTACCCGCAGCGCCTCCGGCGTGTTGAGGGACGCGGACTCAGGGCCTTCATATTTAATGTGGGCCTCGACGGGCAGCGGCAGCGAGTTCTCCGCGACGATGAGCAGCGGTGACGATTGCGAAGATCGCGTATAGACGTTGCCCGGCGGAATGAGCGAGACGGAGGCGCGCAGCTCCTGCAGCTGCTCCGAGTTCGCCTCGAAGCGGCGCGTCGAGCGCATGACCGCGTCCTGGTAGCCGGAGGCCGCCTGGCGATCGTTGAGGCTCAACGCCATGAGCAGGTCGCGGCGTAGCGGCAGCGTAAATCCATAGCGCGTGAGCGCGATATTTGGGTCATTGACCATGATGAGCATGAGCTCATCCGCGTACCGCGCTTGTTGCTCGGCAAGCAGAATCTCGGGCTCGCTCAGCGCCGCGGGGTCCGCGTAGGGGCTGCCCGGCTGGTCGTTTGTCTCTGCCGCGCCTAGCTTGCCGATGCCCCCTTCGGTCGCGCCCTGCGCGACCTCATCGAGGACCGCCGCCGCGGCCTCCGGATTGAGTTGGTTGGGCAGCTTGGCCACGAGGGGTGCATCTTTATCGGCGTCCGGGGCGGCGTGCTCGGTGCGCGCGAGGCGGATGCCGGCGGCAGCGCTGAGCGCGCGGGAGGCGGGGGCATCGGCAGCAAAGTCGTAGCGAAGGGCCGGGTTGGAGTACGCGGTGGTCTCCGGGTGCGAGCCGGTGCCAGCGAGCAGCGAGGCGAGCGAGGCGTTATATGTCGCGTAGCGCTCGCTGCCCGTGACCGTCGTATTGTCCGCGACGAGGACGGTGGGCGTGCCCAGGTCCGCGTAGGGGGCATTCGTCGTGAAATCCGAGGTGACGTAGCCGTTGCCGGGCACAAGGATAGTGGTAGGCGTTATGCCCAGGGTGTCCTCGATGGTCTCGTTGCCGCGGGCGACGGCCTCGTGGAGGAGCCACGCGTTGCGGGTTTTCGCCGCGGCGTTCTGGTCCGCGTTGGCCCACGGCATGGTGCTGATACAGTCGAGCTTCTTCAGCTTGTCCAGAAAGGCCTGCGCCGCGGCGGAGCCGGTGCCTTCGACGCCCGCGGTGTCGTTGGTCGAGCCCCAGGAGTCGCGCAGGCGCTGCGGCTTCTTCACGATGGACGGCCGGTTACTCGCCACGGTGTAGCCGTCCGCCATACGCGACGCAACGTCGACGAGCGCAGGGTCGAGCACGACGCAACCGGGCTGGTTGTGGTCGAGGTACGTGTCGACGAGTCGGGTAAGGCGCCCCTCGGGGCCGAGCTGGCCCGCGAGCTGCTCGGACTGGAGGATGAGCGACTCGCCGCCGGTCTCGCCCGGCACAATGTCCACGGTCGCGGTGAGCGGATAGAGGACCGTGAGGGAATCTTTGGCCTTGGAGTCGCCGACGGGAAGGAGGAGGCGGTCATCGGCAAGCGCATGCGCCGCCCCGTCCTGGAAGCCGGTGAGCGCGAACATGAGCGGGTAGACGCCGTCCTCATCCAGGGCCAGGGTGCCCTGATCATTGAGGCCCGTGGGCACGCGGAGCTCGACCGTGGTGCGCTCCCCCGGTTCCAGGTCCGCGGGTGCGGCGGTGGCCGCGAAGTACGGGAACTGGCCGGTGGCGAGCTCTGAGCGGCCTGCGTCGACGGTGGAGATGCGGTCCCCGCGCCGGGTGGTGACCTGGAGATCCGTCATCGTGGTGTCAGAGGTATTGACGATCTCGAGGGTGACATGGAGATCCTCCCCGCGGCGCGGCGTGGAGATCTCCGTGACGCTAAGCTCGGCGATCTGAGGTGTGCGGACGCTCTCCCAGGCTGCGTCATCGAGCGTCGGCGCGGCCTGGGCGGGCGCCGTGAGGAGCGCGACGGAGGCGGCGGCTGCGACTACAGCGGCGCGCCTCAACGCGGCGTGACCTTCCCTGCTTCCTTGTCTGCGCGGGCTAAGTCAGGAAGCAGATCGTGGGCGATACGCGCGAGCTTGCGCTCGTCCGCGTACGCCAAATGCTCGATGAGTTGGGACACAGGGATCCAGGAGACTTCGGTGACCTCCGGATCCTCGTCATTGAGGATGCCGTCGCGGAAGCGCAAGAGATAATGGTGCACCGTCTTATGGATGCGCACGCCATCTGAGACGAACCAGTAGTCGATCTCGCCGAGGTCCGCGAAGACCTCGCCGTGGATACCGGTTTCTTCCCAGACCTCGCGCTCGGCGGTCGCGCGCTTGTCCTCGCCGGCCTCGACGTGGCCCTTGGGCATGGACCACAGGAGGCGGCCGCGGCGGTCGAGGCGCCCGATGAGCGCGACGTAGACCTGGGAGAGATCCACCGAACCGTCAGCCTGCACGGCCTCCGGCAATCCGGAGACAATGAGGCCGCCCGCGGACGTTTCGTCCCGGGTTTCCATCGAGCGCGACTGCTGGCGTTGCTGCTGTTGCGCGCGCTTGGCACGCCCGTCGGTACGCCGGCGGCGGCGACGCCTGCGCGGTGCGGGTTTGGTGCCTTCATTTCGGTTAGTCATCGCCACTTATCGTAGTAGACTTGGCCGCGTGAATTTTCAGGACACCCAGGACAGCACCGACCGTATGGATCCCGCCTCGCCGGAACGCCTGGGCGTCCTCGCGCGGGCGGAGGCCGCGGTACGCGAGCTCTACCCGCTGCTCGAGGGGCTCATCGCTCGCTTTGAGGAGTCCGGCCACGCGCTCTACCTCGTGGGCGGCTCCGTGCGCGACGCCGCGCTCGGCCGCCTGGGCCACGACTTGGACTTCACCACGCCGGCGCGCCCGGACGTGGTGCAGGCCCTCCTTGACGACTGGGCCGAGACCGTGTGGGACACGGGCATCGACTACGGCACGGTGTCTGCGGCGTATAAGGGCCAGCAGATCGAAATCACCACCTTCCGCTCCGACGTCTATGACGGGGACTCGCGCAACCCCGAGGTCGCGTACGGCGACACGCTCGAGGGCGACCTCACGCGCCGAGACTTCAAGGTCAACGCCATGGCGGTTGAGATGCGCAGCGACGGGCCGGAGTTCCACGACCCGATGGACGGCCTCGGCGACTTGGCCGCACGCGTCCTCGACACTCCGGCCGCGCCGGAGCAGTCCTTCCACGATGATCCGCTGCGCATGCTCCGTGCCGCGCGCTTCGCCTCCCAGCTCGAGTTCGACGTCGCCCCGCGCGTGCTCAAAGCCATGAAGGACATGGCCGGCGAAATCCAGCGCATCACCGTCGAGCGCGTCCAAGTGGAGTTGGACAAGCTCATGCTCGGCGCGTTGCCGGAACGCGGTATCGACTTGCTCTGCTCCTCCGGCATCGCGGACTACGTCTTCCCGGAAATCCCCGCCATTGCCATGGAGCCGGACGAGCACGCGCAGCACAAGGATGTCTATGCCCACTCGCTGAAGGTGTTACGCCAGGCCATCGACCAGGAAGAGGATGGCCCGGACCTCGTGCTGCGCTGGGCCGCGCTCCTCCACGACATCGGCAAGCCCGCCACGCGCGATACGACGGACGGCAAGGTGAGCTTCCACCACCACGAGGTCGTGGGCGCCAAGCTCGCGCGCAAGCGCCTGCGCAAGCTCAAGTACCCCAAGCACGTGACCGAGGACATCGCGCAGCTCATCTACCTGCACATGCGCTTCCACGGCTTCGATGGCGACTCGTGGACGGACTCCGCCGTGCGCCGCTACGTCACCGACGCGGGCGAGCTTCTCCCCCGCCTGCACAAGCTCACGCGCGCGGACTGCACGACGCGCAACAAGAAGAAGGCCGCGCGCCTCGCGCGGACGTACGACCTGCTCGAGGAGCGCATCGCGGAGATCGCCGCGAAGGAAGACTTGGCGCGCGTGCGCCCCGACCTAAACGGCAACGAGATTATGGAGATCCTCGACTTGAAGCCAGGCCCCGAGGTCGGCGAGGCGTGGAGCTTTTTGAAGGAGCTGCGCCTCGAGGAAGGTCCCCTCGAGCGCGAGGTTGCGATTGCGAAGCTGCGCGAGTGGTGGGAATCTAGATAGCTATGTACGCCGACCGACTGTTTAAGGCCCTCGAACGCAACGAGCCTGCGCGCGGCCAGCTCCTCATCGCCGCGCCCGGCATGCGCTCCCCCGAGTTCGCGCGCTCCGTCGTGCTCATCCTCGAGCATAACGCGCAGATGACCTTCGGCGTCGTGCTGACCCAACGCTCCGAGGTCGCCGTCTTCAACGTGCTGCCCGAGTGGCTGCCGCTCGTGACCAAGCCGCAGGCCCTCTACATCGGCGGCCCGCTTAACCAGCAGTCCGTGCTGGGCCTGGGCATGACGCAGCCCGGCGTCACCTTTGACGAGGATGACGTGCTCTCCAAGATCGCGCCGCGTCTGGCGCTCGTGGATCTGCGTGCGGAGCCTTCCGAGCTCGAAGGTCGCCTCGCCGGCATGCGTCTCTTCGCGGGCTACGCGGAGTGGGCGCCCGGTCAGCTTGAAGAGGAAATCGCGGACGGCGATTGGTACGTCGCACCGGCGCTAGCGCAGGACGTGCTCACGCCTGGCCCGGCCGATCTGTGGGGCGACGTGATGAAGCGTCAGCCCATGCCTCTCCCCCTGTTCTCGACGTTCCCGCGGAGCGCCGACGCGAATTAAATTCCTGTGCTGCGGGACGTTCATGCCATGAAGCGGGATTGGTAAGCTGGCTCCATGAATTCCGTGGGCACGCGTGCAGAGATAAAGAAGGGCCTTGCTGATACCTGGGCCGTGGGCTTGGGACTTATTCCTCTCGGACTCGCCTTTGGTCTGCTCATGGTCCAGACCGGCTTCGCGTGGTGGTGGACGCCCATCTTCTCCTTCGTGATCTACGCCGGTTCGATGGAATTCCTTGCCGTCGCCATGATTACCTCGGGTGTCTCGGCGACTGCGGCGGCCGTGACGGGGTTTATGGTCAACTTCCGCCATATCTTCTACGGCCTGACCTTCCCCCGTGATAGTATTCGTTCGGTGCTGGGACGTGCCTACTCGACGTATGCGCTCACAGACGAGTCCTACGCGATCGTCTCCGCCCTGCCGCGCGGTGAAAAGCTCTCCGGTCCAAGGGTGCTCACCATTCAGATCTTCTGCCAAGCGCTCTGGGTGCTGCCCGGCATCGTGGGTGCGGTGGCCGGCCAGGCCGTTCCCGACTCGGTCCAGGGCATGGAGTTCGCGCTCGTCGCACTGTTCGTGGTGCTCGCCTTCGACTCCTTTAAGAACAACCCGGACTACTCGCTGCCCGTCATCTCCGGCGTCATTGCACTCGTCTGTGCACTGCTTGTTCCCGGCCAGATGCTCATGGTCGCGCTCGTCGTGTACTTCCTCGTGCTCATTGCGCGCTTCTTCTCGCCGCGGCTCGATGCGGCACTCACCTGGAAACGGGGGGCATCGGAAAGCTCTGCACAGGAGGTGAACTAATGCCAGAAGGAGTGACCTTGGGCGCCATCTTCGCCGTACTGCTGCCCGTGTGTGTGGTGACGGTGCTTATTCGATGGCTACCGTTTGGCTTCGTCAAGGCCTTCAAGAACAACCAGTTCATTAGCCTGCTGGGCCTGCTCATGCCCGTGGGCGTGATGACGGTGCTTGTGGTTTACACGGTCTTCGGCCAGCGTGAGGCACCCGGCGGGCTGCTCGCGGCGCTCCTCGGCGTGGCGGCGACGGTGGGGCTGCACCTGTGGCGCCACAACTCGGGGCTTTCCATCATCGGAGGCACGCTCGCGTATATGGCGCTGGTGAATCTAGTGTTCTAGCAGCGCGAGGTGTGAAGAACACTATTAGAGCTCTGGGAAGCGGGCGGTGGCCTCGGCCCACAGCGCCTCGAAGTCTTCCAGGCTGAGACGCTCGGCCTCCATGCCCTCGTAGGAGTCGTAGGTGTTGGGGTGCGGCACCTCGGCGAGGGGAATTTGTGCGTCGCCGTGCGCGGCCTCAGGAGTCGCGGCGCCCACCACGGCGTCATTGGGGGCAAGTGCAACCAGGCGGTGCATGCGGCAGGTTGTGGGCGACAGCTCCTCGAGCTCGGCGACGTGAATGGCAACGCCCACCTGTGGGATGGTCATGGTGGTGCGGACGTGGAGGAAGGTGCTCATGGTGGACTATCCTACCGGCGTCTCTTCCTGGCGGGCGTAGTGGGCGGCCAGCCATGAACAGATCATGAGCTGTACTTGGTGGAAAATCATGAGGGGCAGGACGAGGAGGGCCAGCTGCGCGCCGCCTGCGCCGAAAATGACGGAAGCCATGGGCAGGCCCGTCGCGAGCGACTTCTTGGTGCCGCAGAATTCGATGGCGCGCGTGTCTGCGCGGTCGAAGCCCAGGAGCTTGGATCCGCGCTGCGTGAGCCACAGCATGAAGACGACCATGACGATGGCGAAGAGGACGAGGAAGAGCACCTGCCACACTCCGATATCGGACCAGATGCCGCCCACAATGCCGGCGGAGAATGCGGAGTACACAACCATGGCGATAGACCCACGGTCGACGATTTTGGTGCCCTTGGTAGCGGCGAACGTGCCTACCCAGCGGCGGGTGATTTGGCCCAGGAAGAAGGGCAGGAGAAGCAGGACGGCGAGGTCAACAAAGACGGAGGGGTCGATGTGAATGCCGGAGCCCACACCCATGCACAGCATAACGAGCAGTGGGGTGAGGAGGACGCCTGCCAGGTTGGACAGTGAGGCCGAAACGATGGCGCCCGCCACGTTGCCGCGGGCGATGGATGTAAACGCGACGGAGGATTGCACCGTGGAGGGAACCAGCGTGAGATACAGGATGCCCAGATATATGTCTTCGCCGATGAATCCCGTGAGCGGACGCAGTGCAAGCCCCACGAGTGGATAAATGACGAAGGTGAACGCCAGAATTGTGAGGTGAAGTTTCCAGTGTTTCAGGCCGTTGAGGGCTTCAGACGTGGAAAGACGCGCCCCGTAGAGGAAGAAGAGGAGCGCGATGCTGATATTCGTGGCGATGGAAAATGCGTCCGCGAAGGCGCCGCGCGCGGGCAGGACGATGGCTAGGGCGACCGCGCCGAGGATGAGAACGATCAGCGGGTCGATGTTTTTCAAGCGTGCAAGCATGCCTTGCAGTGTACGCGGGTGCCGCGGCGCGATGTTTCACGTGAAACTACGTGTGGGGGTTTAGCTTGCGGCGGTATTCTTTACCGTCGTGCCGTCAGATTCCACGCCAAAGGCCGTGAGACCGGTGGGGGCCGGGCCAGAAACGACCTCACCCGTGGCGAGATCGAACGTGCTCATGTGCTTCGTGCAGACGGCGTTGCCGCCCTGGATCTTGGAGATCGGGTTCTGCTGGTGCGGGCACGTCGTGGAGTAAGCCTTGAACACGCCTTCCTCGGGCTGGGCGAAGATAACACCGTCGACGATGACGCCAGAGCCGACAGGAATTTCGGTGGCGGCTACCTCGGCGGTGGGCTCTTTACCGCAGGCTGCCAGGTAGGCGCCTGCGAAGGTGGTGGCAGTGCCGAGGAGGAAAGCTCGGCGGGAGCATCGAACAGTCATGCCTCTACCCTAGCGGGTGGTCAGGCCGTGAGGTCAATGTCCACGCCGTAGCCGTCGTCGTCATTCTCCGCCTCGAGGTGAATATTCCCCAGGGTCGCCTCGGCGTCATCGCGTGCTGCGTCGGCGGCCGTGTTGGAGAGCGTCCATTCCTTAATCTCGGTCCATGAGGTCTCGCCGAAGTCATATTCGCCGAGGGCCACGCCGACATCGGAAAGAACGGCGTCGATGTGCTTTTCTCTATCGTTGGGGGCGCCGGTCACCGTCGCGGAGACGGAGTCCGAGTCGAAGTCGACCTCATACGTCGCAGCGTCTGCTGTGCGGGTGCAGTCATCATCCTCATCGCAGGTGTAACCGGCCTGCTCGAGATTGGAGCGGAAGCCTGGCACGTTGATGCCCTTCGACATGGCCGAAGGTGAGGTCGTCTCGGCGGAAAAGGTGTGCGGAGTGGTCGACGTTTCGGTGGAGGCGGTCATCTCGGTGGCCACCGGCTCCGAGCTTGGTGCGTCCGCAGTGTCTGTGGTCGAGGAGCACGAAGCGGCAGCGAGAGTAGAGGCAGTGAGGAGGGTAAGTGCGCTCAAAGATTTCATGCGTACCAGTGTGCCTGTTATAGAAGGTGCTGTCATGTCCCACCCCTCCGTGAGGGGGATTTCGAGCTGCGAAAAATTGGTGAACACCAACGAAAGCTAGATTTTACGGACAGACCATGACCCTTGCTTATTTAGTCACTGTGACGTCTAACGAATTAAAACGTTGGGTCAATGGTGTAATGGGTTTATTCCACTATAGGACTAAAAAAGAACCGCGGTAGAACCGCGGTGTACGTTTACTTGTTGTCCGCCTTGCGGGCGGCCTTGCGCAGGGCTGTGAGATCGACTGCGGGGCCGGCGGCTTCCTTTGCCTTTTCGTTCTGGTCGAAGAGGAATGCGGCGCGGGCGCCCATGTTGGCGCCGACGGAGACGGCGAGTACGGCGATGATGAAGCCGAGCGCGGGGATGATCCACATCCACCCGTGGGCGATGAGCGCGACGAGGCCACCGAAGAGGAGTGCGACGCCACCGAGGATCCATACTGGGCCGGCGACGGAGTGGGCGAACTCCCATGCCTCGCGCGACTTGCGAGCTTCCTCGACACGGAGTCCGATGACGTTATTGCCCGGTAGCTTGCGGGCAGCAGCGAGGCCGCCGATGACGACGAGCGCCACGGCGAGAATAAGGAGAATGACTCCGAGTGCAACCATGGGCTCCATTTTAAACGGTGCCTCCCCCGCGGCCGTAATTGTCCCACCGGGCACGCTTGCCGCATATGTATTCATTATTCCCATGGGTGTGCGGTAACCTCAATGAGTATGTCGACCAATAGAAATTCGGCCGACCTGCTTCACTCCCTCGTGAGGCCGTGCTGCGCTGTGGCTGGTCGCTCGGGGGATGCGGAGTAGCCTCCCACCACAGGCTCCCTTTATCTTTGTGAAAGTACTGCTATGAACCTCAAGAGCATTGCGAATAGTCTTCTCTTCAAGATTATTGTCGCCATCATCCTGGGCGTTATCGTCAGCTTCTTCGCGCCGGTGTGGCTCGGCCGCATCTTCGCTACCTTCAACGGGCTCTTCGGTAACTTCCTTAACTTCTTTATTCCTGTCCTCATCTTCGCGCTCGTCGCGCCCGCCATCGCGGGTCTCGGCCGCGGCGCGGGTAAGTGGCTGGGTATCACCGCGGGCATTGCGTATGGCTCCACCATTCTCTCTGGTGCGATTGCCTACGGCCTATCGTTGGCCCTCTACCCCACCTTGCTGGCTGGTCAGTCCATCAATACGAACGTCTCCGACATCGACGAGGGCGCCTTGGAGCCTTTCTTCACGGTGGAGATGCCCGCGCCCTTCGAGGTCATGACCGCCCTCCTGCTCAGCTTCTGCGTGGGTGTTGCCATGACGACGGTGAAGTCGGACAATCTGTACCGCGTCATCAAGGAAACCGAGAACGTGGTTATCAAGGTCATCTGGGGCTTTGTTATCCCGCTGCTGCCCATTTACATCTTTGGCATGTTCCTGTCCCTGGGCATGAACGGCAACCTAGGCGACGTCCTCGTGGCGTTTACCAAGGTGCTTATCCTCGCCGTCGTGATGACCATCGTGTACCTCGTCTTCCAGTACGTCGTCGCGGGCGCCATCGCGGGCAAGAACCCGTTTACTGCCCTGAAGAACATGGCACCGGCCTACTTTACGGCGTTGGGCACGTCCTCTTCGGCCGCCTCCATTCCGGTGACGCTGGATTCGGCCTTGAAGAATGGCATCAGCAAGCCAGTTGCCGGCTTCGTCATCCCGCTCTGCGCCACCATTCACCTCTCGGGTTCCATGATGAAGCTGACGCTCTACGCGTTTGCCATCGTCTTCCTTACGGGCATGGATGTCTCTGCTGCTTCCGCCTTCGGATTCATCTTCCTGCTGGGCATCATGATGGTCGCCGCCCCGGGCGTCCCTGGCGGTGCCGTCATGGTTGCCGTTGGCCTTCTCCAATCCAACATGGGCTTCGATGATTCCCTCGTCGCGCTCATGATCGCCGCGTATATCGCGATCGACTCCGTGGGTACCGCTGCCAACGTCACGGGTGACGGCGCCATCGCGATGATCGTGGATCGCTTCGCAGGCAAGAAGATCAGCGACGACGAGGCGGAGCGCGCCGCCCTCGCCGCCGCAGGAGAGTAAAAACACGAAGAATGAGGCCCAGCCGAAAAGGCTGGGTCTTTATTCATTCTTGGACACTGTGAGGTGCTATCCAGGCGCGTTTCCACGTGAAAGACGCGACGCATGCGCCGTCCTTCTTCTCTTATGAAGAGACTTTTGAGACGTAAAGAATTGTCGCTCTCTCGTCTTCTCGGGTGGTATGGCTGCGTCGTTGATTGTCAGCCCGCAGGCCGCGGCCGCCCGATACGATAGAAGCCACGAGACATGCGCCGCGCAGGCGACGGAAGATGCTAGAGAACACTGTGAAGCCGAATAATGCTGCCGATGCCCCCAAGGACAACTCCGAGGAGGGTGGCTCCTCGGCAGGAGACATCGTCGCCATTATCGCGTCCTCTCCCTGCGTCCTTAGCGCGTACCCGCCTTCATGGCGGAGACGAACTCCGTCACGTCCTTGGCGAGTGCGTCGAGATCCTCGACGCGCGTCGTGCCCGCTTCCTCGTCGATGGTGACGAGGTGCTTCTCAATGATCTTGGTGAGCGCCGAGCCGGTAATGGCGCCAGCGGCGCCGGCCTTGATGGCCGCAGCGACGTGCTCCGGGGTGGAGATGCCGAAGCCGAGGAGGACCGGCGCGCCGCCGAATCGGGCGACGTTAGCGACGACCTCGTCGAGGCCGAGAGTCTCAGACTCCTTCTCCGTGCCCGTCACGCCGTCACGGGAGATCGCGTAGATGTAGCCCTTCGAGCTGGCGGCGACGCCCTCGAGGGTGTGTTCCGCCGCGCGGGCTGGGGCGATGAAGATCGGATTGATATCCGCCTTCTCTGCGGCGGCGACGAAGGGTGCGCCCTCGCGCACGGGGACATCGGGAAGCAAGATGCTATCCGCGCCAGCGTCCTTGAACTCCGTGTAGAAGCGGTCGAGGCCGCGCGTAAACGGCACGTTGCCGTAAATGAGCATGCCGAGGGGAAGCTCGGGGAACTCCGCGCGGATCTGCGTGATCTGTGCGATGGCGGCATCGACGGTCGCGCCATTGGTGAGCGCGCGGATATGGGAGGCCTGGATGGTCGGGCCGTCTGCGACCGGGTCGGAGAAAGGCACGCCGAGCTCGAGGGCATCGGCACCGCCTGCCACCGCTGCGCGCACAACGGTCAGGGTGGCGTCCGGCGTCGGATCACCGAGCATGATGAACGGGACAAATGCGCCTTCGCCGCGCTGCTTCAGGGTCTCAAAAAGTTGGCTGTAGCGATCCATGGTTAGTCCTCCTTGTAGACGTATTCCGGGTGGGCTTCGAGCGTGCGGCGCACGTGGGCGATGTCCTTGTCGCCGCGACCGGACAGCGAGACGAGGATAGTGATGTCCTCATCCTTGCGCTTGAGCGCGTATGCGAGGGCGTGCGAGGACTCGAGCGCCGGGATGATGCCTTCCTTGCGGGACAGGATCTGGAAGGCCTCGAGGGCCTCCGCGTCCGTGATGCCCACGTACGTGGCGCGGCCAGTCTGGGAGAGGTACGCGTGCTGCGGGCCGACGCCCGGGTAGTCGAGGCCGGCGGAGACGGAATAGGACTCTTCTACTTGGCCGTCGGCATTGCGCATGAGGTAGCTGCGCGCGCCGTGGAGGATGCCGATCGTGCCGTTGTTGATCGTCGCGCCATGCTTGCCGGAGTCGAGGCCCTCTCCCCCGGGCTCGGCGCCGACGAGCTCGACGCCCTCCTCGTCGATGAAGTCCGCAAACATGCCGATGGCGTTCGAGCCGCCGCCCACGCAGGCGACGACGAGGTCCGGCAGGCCGCCGGTGCGCTCAAGCATCTGCGCCTTGGCTTCCTCGGAGATGACGCGGTGGAACTCGCGCACAATGGTCGGGAACGGGTGCGGACCCGCCGCGGTGCCGAGCAGGTAGTGCGACTCGTGGAACGTTGCCGTCCAGTCGCGCAGTGCCTCGTTCACGGCGTCCTTGAGCGTGCCCGAGCCAGAGTCGACCGGAACGACCTTCGCGCCCATGAGCTCCATGCGGTAGACGTTGGGTTGCTGGCGCTCGACGTCCTTGGCGCCCATGTAGATAACGCAGTCGAGGTCGAGCAGCGCGCACGCGAGTGCGGTGGCCGTGCCATGCTGGCCGGCGCCGGTCTCCGCGATGATGCGCGTTTTACCCATGCGCTTGGCAAGCAGTGCCTGGCCAATCACCTGGTTTGTCTTATGCGCGCCGCCGTGGACCAGATCCTCGCGCTTGAGAAAAATACGCGCCTTCCCACCGAGCTTCGTTGCCTCCGTGAGTGGCGTCGGGCGGCCCAGATAATCCTTGAGGTAGCCCTTCAATTCAGCGCGGAACGAAGGGTCGTTCTGCGCGTCGACGAAGGCCTTCTCCAGTTGGTCAAGCGCCGGAATGAGTGACTCGGGGACGTACTGTCCGCCGAACTCGCCGAAGTAGGCTGGCAGCAAAGTCGGTGTTTCACGTGAAACTGTCATGGTGTAATCCTCGTTTAATCCTCTGTGGTTCCGTTGTTAAAAGTTCGAATCTTCGCGAAGGTGCGCGCAATGAGTCCGGTGTCCTTGACGCCCTTCCGGCGTTCGACGCCGGAGTTAATGTCCAACCCCACGGTTCGGACGTGGAGGGCGCGAATCGCATTGTCCGGACCGATTCCGCCCGCGAGCAACGCCTTCTCCTTCACCGTGTCCGGGACCGCCGACCAGTCGAAGGACGTGCCAGTGCCGCCCTTTCCGGAGTCGAGAACGAGCATGTCTACGTCCTCAATGAGCGCGGCCGCAAACTCCGGCCCGCGCGGGTCTGTCATGTCGAGGGCGCGCCACACCTCGCGCTCCCCTGCCGCGGCACGAACGGCGGCAATGAGGGCACGCTCCTCCTCCACCGAATTGTGGAGCGGCGCGTGAATCTGGAAGGCCTCCACACCGTCGAGCGCGAGTTCCTCCCACCCTTCGGTGCGCCGCGAGACGGCGACGTACGCGAGACCTGGCTCGTGTGCGATAATGTCTTCCGCGGTTTCACGTGAAACATGACGCGGTGACCCGGGCTCGAAGATGAGTCCACCGTAGACCGCGCCCGCCGCACGGGCGGCTTGGGCGGCGCTCCATGTGGTGAGGCCGCAGACCTTGTTTTTGCCGTAGACGAGCTCCCGCGCGGCGCGATCGATGTCCGGCGTACCAGTCAACTGCGAGCCGACGAGGAAAGCATTGGCACCGGCGCCGAGCTCACGCACCGTCTGATTGTTGCGGATGCCCGACTCGGAGACGACAACTTTTCCTTCTGGGATGTACTGTGCGAGGCGCGCTGTGCGGCCCAGATCGATGGTGAGGTCGTGGAGGTTGCGGTTGTTGATGCCGATGACGTCGACGCCGAACGCGACCGCGCGGTCGACCTCCTCCTCCGTGATGGCTTCCGTAAGTACATCGAGGCCGAGCTTGTCAGCGAGCGCCTTGAGCTCCGCGTAGGTCTCGTCATCCACGATGGACATCATGAGCAGGATGGCGTCCGCGCCAAAGTAGCGGGCCGCGTAGACCTGGATGGGGTCGATGATGAAGTCCTTGCACAGCACAGGCAGGTGCGTGGAGAGTGCCACCGTTTGCAGGTGGTCATAGTCGCCGCCAAAGCGTTCCGGCTCGCAGAGCACCGAGATGGCGGACGCGTACCGCGAATAGACGCGCGCGATGGCACCGGGCTCGTAGTGCTCGCGAATAAGGCCCAGCGATGGGGACGAGGACTTGCACTCCATGATGAAGCGGTTCGTTCCATTGAGCGCGTCGTAGAACGAACGCTCGGAACGCGGCAAGCTCTCGAGGTCCACGCCCGCGAGGCGCTCGCGGATGGCGGGCAGGTGCGTGCGGCGGGCCGCGACGATACCCTCGAGGACTGTCGGCACACTATTTGGCATAGTTCGCCTCCTCGTGCTTCTTCAACCATGCGGCAACCGTGCCGTCCGCGAGTAGACCCAGGGCCTTCTCCGTGCCCTCCTTGAGAGTCTCGACCTGGCCGTCGAGGTAGAACATTGCGCCTGCCGATGTCGCGATGGCGTCACGGTGGGCCGGGCTTCCGGTTCCCTCGAAGACCGCACGGATGAGCGCCGCGTTCTCCTCTCCCTCGCCACCCACGAGGTCCGCGAGTTCGTGACGCTCGATGCCCAGGTCCTCCGGCTCCTTGGTGTAGTGCGTGATCTCACCGTCACGCAGCTCCCAGAGCTCCGTCGTACCGTGGACGGCGATCTCGTCCGTGCCAGCGCCGTGCGCGACAAGGGCGCGGCTGCGGCCGAGTTCCTGGAAGACCTCGGCGAGGAGCTGGCCTTGTGCCGGGTTGGCGATGCCCATGAGCTGATGCTCTGGGCGGCCCGGGGAGAGCAGCGGGCCCATCGTGTTGAAGAGCGTGGACACGCCTAATGCCTTGCGCACCGGCTGCACGTGCGCGACGGCCGGGTTGTATGCCGGGGCAAAGAGGAACGTGAAGTTCGAGGCCTCGAACTGGCGAACGGCGCGCTCGGGGTCAAGGTCGAGCGGAATGTTGAGCGCCTCGAGCACGTCCGCGGAGCCGGATTTGGAAGAGACCGAACGGTTGCCGTGCTTGATCATCTTCACGCCGCCGGCGGCAGCGATGAGGGAGCCGGCCGTCGTGATGTTAATCGTATTGGCGCCGTCGCCACCCGTGCCAGCGGTGTCCATGAGACCCTCGCCGGTAATCGGGAATGGCCGGCCCGCTTTGAGGAAGGCTTTCGCCGCGCCCGCAACGTCCGCGAAGGTCTCACCGCGCGTGCGAATGCAGGTGAGCAACGCCGCGATGTGGACCTCGTCGTAGTCGCCGACGGTCAACGGAGTGAAGACCTCAATGGCCTCCTCCATTGTCGGCTCCTTGATATCGAGGAAGCGCTGCAGGGTCTTGAGTGAGTCGTGGCTCGTCATGATGTGTGTCCTATCGGTTCGTCGTGTGAGTAGTGAGTTGGTCAATGGCCCGTTCCAGCATGATGGGGCCCTTGGGAGTGAGCACGGATTCGGGGTGGAACTGGACACCCAACGCCATGCCGTCGACAGTCTCCCCCGCCATGACCACGTCGCCGATGCCGGTCTGAGTGGTCGCCAGCGCGCGCATGCCGGAGGGCATGCTCGTGCAGCCCAGCGAGTGATAGCGCGCGACCGGGACCTGCGTGCCCACGTAGTTCGGATTGTCAGGCTCCACGTCGGTGGTGAGCCCCTCGAAGAGTGGGTGCTTCGCCCCCTCTGGCGTGAGCGTCATCGGGAGCGAGACGCCGTGCACCGGGCCGCAGGGTTCGACGGTGCCGCCGTGGTGGTGCAGCAGTGCCTGGAAGCCGAGGCAGATGCCGAACAGCGGTATCGTGCCCAGCACGGTGTCGATGAGTTCCATCATGCAGCCCGCTTCTGTCGGGTGGCCGGGGCCGGGCGACAGGCAGATAATGTCCGGGCGCGCGCCCAGGATCTCGTCCACGGAGACAGTATTACGGAAGACCATGGTGTCGAAGCTGGCGAGCGCGTCGACCAGGTTGTAGACGAAGGAGTCGTGGTTATCGATCAATACGACCTTGGGTGAAGTCATTAGCGCACAACCTCCAGCGTGGCATGATGAGCGGTGGCGATGGCGCTCAAGACCGCGTAGGCCTTGTGAAGCGTCTCATCAGCCTCGGATTGCGGGACGGAGTCGCGCACGACGCCCGCTCCCGCCTGAACCACGGCGGTTCCGTTCTTGACGTAGGCGGAGCGAATGACAATGCAATTGTCCATCGAGCCATCGCCCTTCAAGTACCCCACTGCCCCGCCGTAGGAACCGCGGCGTACCTTCTCCGTCTCACGAATGAGCTCCATCGCGCGCAGCTTGGGCGCGCCGGTGAGCGTGCCCATGTTCATGCACGCGCGGTAGGCGTCGAGGGCGTCGAAGTCCGGGTGCAGCTCCGCCGTCACGCGCGAGACCAAGTGCATGACGCGCGAGTAGCGGTCCACCTGGAGCAGGTCCGCGACGCGACGGGTCCGCGGCACCGCCACGCGGGCCAAATCATTGCGGGCGAGATCCACGAGCATGGTGTGCTCTGCGACCTCTTTGTGGTCGGTGCGCATCTCAAGCTCGTTGCGGATGTCGAGTTCGTCGTTGATGGTGCCGTCTGGGTTGAGGCCGCGCGGGCGCGTGCCGGCGATGGGATAGAGCTGTACCTCGCGCGTCGCCGCCGTGAATTTCAGGTTGGACTCCGGCGAGGCGCCGAAGAGTTCGTAGTCCGCGCCGCGGACGTAGAACATGTACGGTGACGGGTTCGACTCGCGCAGCGCGCGATAGGCCGCGAAGGCATCCGGGCACTCGAGCGAAAATGCGCGCGCCGGCACCACCTGATAGATGTCGCCCGCTGTGACGTTATTTTGTAACTGTGACACAATTGCCCTGAACTCTGAGTCGGGGATCGATGCAGTCGCGGTGACCCGATCGCGGCTCGGCGCGGGCTCCAGATCCTTCCCCGCAGTCTCCGCGAGCGCCGCCAAGTTTGCCGATGCCGCCTCTTCCGTCAGGTCGACCGCATGCAGCGCCGCGGTGCCCCCGAGGTGATCCACCGTGAGGAGAGTCTGTGCGACGACGAATTCGTAATCTGGGTAGTCGTTGGGCCCCTCCCCTACCTTCGGCAGTTGCTCGAAGGTCTCGAGATAGTCATAGGCGAAGCCGCCGCCCAGGAAGGGCAGCATGCCGTCGGAGTATCCCGCATCGAACTGCAAGGCGCGCAACACCGCTGCGGTCGACACGTCTCGCAGACGCTCGCGCTCGTCCACTTTCTCCGAGAGCTCGAAGACGAACGCCTCGCCGTCGAAGTGGTCCGCAAGTTGTTCCTTGAGTCGGCCCAGCATTGCGTCGCCCACTGGCGTTAGGGGCGTAGCAATGACGCGCTGCCCACGGCACGTGACCTTAAGTGCGGCTTGGAGGACGGCGATGCAGTTGACGTTCTTTTTCGACTCGATATCCGCCGCCTCGAGCAGCAGGCTGTCGTGCGCCGTCGCCAGCCGGTGGAAGAGCAGGGACGCGTCCTGCTCATAGGGAATCTCGCGCGTGGCTGTCGCAAGTAGTGGTGGCATTTTCAGTGCCCTTTCGCGGCTAAATAATATCTGTAGCTTGTTCTATTTTGTCAGCTAAAGGTCCGCGCCGCGAGCGTCGGGTGGCTATGAAAACCACGAAAGGCCCGCGTACACGCGAGCCTTAACCTTCTGGGTTGCTTTCAACCGGCCCGCAGTTACGCGCGCCACCACCAGTTCTGGGATTTGTTGGTCAGAAGTTGCATGAGACACACGTTAGCACGGGTTTCCATCGGGTGGGAGATTTTGCCCATAATTTCTTCGCGCGGCGGCGCTCCCTCCTCTGTTGACGAGGTCGCTCTCATTAAAAGTCTTTCGAGAGTTTCACTATGAATCGCCAGATTTTTACTATGAGGCGTCAGATCTTTGCCATGAGGTCGTGAATTATCGCGGGCGGGTCGGCGCACACAGTTGAGGACATGTGCGTTGATCTCGTGAGATGGCAGCCTTTCCCTCATTGCACGTGCGTGTGTAATGAAGGTGCAATGAGGACTCCAGAATGTGACTCACCATCCAACTTACGGAAGGATAGTTGCATTGTGCCGTGTCATGGCGTGGAAGAAATGATCTATGTAACCTCGCGCACATGGACACCCTCGCTGAAAAGTTAGCCCCGCTCCAGGACCAATTTTCTACCGAACTGGCCAACCGCCGCGCCGACGCGGAGGAAGCCTTTGCCCGATTCGAGGCGGCCCATGCCGCCGACCCACGCTTCGACGGACTCAAGCCGTGGCGCGCACCCTATGTCGACGCGTTCGCTCGCGCCGTCGCCCCAGAGATGAGCGTCGAGGACGTCGAGCTCGTGCTCGGCCAGGCCCTCGTGAAGTACTACGACAGTGATTGGCTTGTGGTGGGCGACGATGACGGCAGGCCCGTCTTTGGTGCCTACGCGCCCGGCCGTCGCTTCGCGCACCTGCCGGGGACATACGCGCGCGACGTCGTGAATGGCACACAAGACCGCTACTTCGGACTGCGGTGGACCGAGGACTTCACGTTTCCGGAAGACAACGAGGAGCAACGGGCGGAGCAGCACCGCCACCTCGCGGAGGCGTTCTACTACCTCATCGCGCACCCCGAGGCGACGGTGAAGGAGGCGCTGGAGTCGGTGCAGGGGGCATCGGAAAGCTCGGCGGAGCTTGAGGCCAAGCTCACGGAGCTAGCGGAGGAGCACCTCTAGTGGGACAAATATTGTCATTCGACTGAAAACCTACCGAGCAACAGGTAAATTACGCTTCACACAAACATTTCTCCCGATAGAAAGTCGACATAATGAAGCGTTTCTCTCGTTCTCAGTCCGTCGTGGCGACCCTCGCGGTCACTGCCCTGGCCCTCGTGGGCTGCTCCAGCTCAGAAAGCTCAAGCGGTTCTGATGGCTCCAACTCGTACTCCATCGGCATCGCCCAGCTTGTGCAGCACCCCGCGCTGGACGCGGCATCGGAAGGCTTCAAGGAGGCCTTCGAGGACGCCGGCGTAGAGGTTGACTGGGACGAGCAGAACGCCAACGGCGAGCAGTCCACGGCCGTGTCCATCGCGCAGCAGATGGCGGGCAAGGGCCACGACCTCAACCTCGCCATCGCGACGCCAGCCGCGCAGGCCCTGGCGAACTCCATCAAGGACACCCCGCTGCTCTTCACGGCCGTCACGGACGCCGTCGCCGCGGAACTCGTGGAATCGAACGAGG
This sequence comes from Corynebacterium sp. SA-MJD20WY100, assembly GCF_039822565.1. Classification (NCBI taxonomy): domain Bacteria; kingdom Bacillati; phylum Actinomycetota; class Actinomycetes; order Mycobacteriales; family Corynebacteriaceae; genus Corynebacterium; species Corynebacterium sp. SA-MJD20WY100. The sequence continues at coordinate 86,381 of NZ_JBCJKS010000006.1, forward strand.
CGCCGGGCGGCAACGTCACAGGTACCTCGGACATCGCGCCCATCGACAAGCAGGTGGAGCTGCTCAAGGAGCTCGTGCCAGACGCGAAGTCCATCGGCGTTGTCTACGCCTCTGGTGAGGTGAACTCGCAGGTCCAGGTCGATGAGTTGAAGAAGGTCGTCGCACCGATGGGCATCGAGGTGAAGACCCAGACCGTCACCTCTGTCACGGAGATTCCGCAGGCTGCTGAAGCACTGGGCGACGTGGACTCCATCTATGTCCCGACCGACAACATGGTGGTCTCCGGCATCGCGTCCCTAGTGAAGGTCGCGAATGACAAGAAGATTCCGGTCATCGGTGCGGAGGCAGGCACCGTTGAAGGCGGCGCCGTGGCCACCCTGGGCATCGACTACGAGGCGCTGGGCCACCAGACCGGCGAGATGGCGCTGAAGATCCTCCAAGACGGCGGCGACCCGGCCTCCATGCCGGTGGAAACCGCGAAGGAATTCACGTACGTCGTCAACGAGAAGGCGGCGGAGGCCCAGGGTGTTGAGATCCCGGCCGAGATTCTGGATCAGGCTGAGCGAGTATGATCGGCGCGCTTGAACTAGGTCTTCTGTATGCGTTCCTCGCGGTGGGGGTCTACCTCACCTTCCGCGTGCTGGACTTTCCCGATCTGACCGTCGACGGCTCGTTTACGACGGGGGCTTCTACCGCTGCGTTGCTCATTACGCATGACGTTAATCCGTTCTTCGCGGCGGTGTGCGGCTTCGCCGCTGGCTTCCTCGCCGGAACCATCACGGGCCTTCTGCATACGTGGGGCAAGATTGACGGGCTGCTCTCCGGCATTCTCACCATGATTGCGCTGTGGTCCATCAACCTGCGCATCATGGGTAGCGCCAACATTCCGTTGCTGTCCACGGGCTCCATCTTCGATCCGGTGGACGACCTCATGGGCACCTGGGTGGGTGTTGGCCTCCTCGGGGTCACCGCCGCTGTGGTCGTCGCCATTGTCGTGTGGTTCCTCTCCACGGACCTGGGCCTGTCGCTGCGTGCCACGGGCGACAATGAAACTATGGTCGCCTCCTTCGGCGTGTCCACCAACCTCACGAAGACCCTCACGCTGGCGCTGTCCAACGGCCTTGTGGGGCTCGCCGGCGCCATCGTCGCGCAGTACCAGGGCTTCGCGGATATCTCGATGGGTATTGGCCTTATCCTGGTCGGTTTGGCCTCTGTTATCCTGGGCCAGGCCATTATCCCGCAGCGTGGCTTGTGGCTCGTGGTCGGCTCCGTGGCCTTGGGCGCGGTCCTCTACCGCCTCATCATTTTCGCGGCGCTATCCGTAGGTCTCAACCCGAATGACATGAAGCTCATTACCGCGCTCCTCGTCGTGATTGCTTTGCTCGTGCCGAAGCTCGCCGGAGGTGTTAAGTCTCGTGCTTAAGATTCAGGGCATTACCAAGACCTTCTTCCCCGGCACCGTCAACGAACGCCGCGCGCTCGCGGGCATCGATCTGCACCTGGAGCCCGGCGACTTCGTGACCATCATCGGTTCCAACGGCGCGGGCAAGTCGACGCTCCTTAATGCCATCTCCGGCCGCCTGCCCGTCGACGCGGGCACTGTCACCGTCGCTGGTACAGATGTCACCCGCCTTCCCGAGCATAAGCGCGCGAAGGTCGTGGGTCGCGTCTTCCAGGACCCCATGGCGGGTACCGCGCCGAACCTCACTATCGAAGAGAACCTTGCGATGGCCTACCAGCGCGGCAAGTCCCGCGGGCTCGGCCTCGCTTTGAATGGCCGCCGCCGCGCCCTCTTCAAGGAGGAACTGGCCAAGCTGGAGCTCGGTCTGGACAATCGCCTCACGGCTCGCGTCGGTCTGCTCTCCGGCGGCCAGCGCCAGGCGCTCTCGCTGCTCATGGCTGGCTTCACGCAGCCGCAGGTCATGCTCCTCGACGAGCACACCGCCGCACTCGACCCCCAGCGTGCCGAGCTCGTCACCGACCTCACCCGCCGCATCGTCGCTGAAGGCAACCTCACGACGCTCATGGTCACCCACAACATGGCCCAGGCTCTTAGCGTTGGCAACCGCCTCATCATGATGCACGAGGGGCGCATCATCTACTCCGCCGCCGCCGTGACCAAGGCGCAGCTCACCGTGGAAGATCTCATGGCGGAGTTCGCAAAAATCAAGGGCGTCTCTGATCGCACCCTGTTGCAGTAGCTTTCCGATGCCCCTACCCCGGCGTCGTGCCTAGGCTGGGGGCATGAAGAGTGACATCGATACTGCACTGTCCGCCGCCCGGGCGGCGGATAACGGTCGTCACGCCGAGCTCCTCGTCACGGACGGACCCCACGCACGAGCGCCACTCCGTTGCAGCGTCTGAGGACGCGGTCTTTCTGCTCACCACCGTGACGAGCCAGCCGGGCATGGGAAGCCGCGGCGATTAGTCGGGTTCTTTCATTCGCAGGATATAGATGCTCACGCACGTCGCAATGGTGGGCAACAGAATCCACGCGAACATCCTCCCGATGAAGAATGCGGACAACAAAATGCTTGCCCACAGCAGTGGAATTGTCCGTGCCTTGTCTTTGCGGGACATCTGCCCCGAGCGAAAGTTGTGGATATAGGGGCCGAAAATGGGGTGGCTCATGAGCCAGGAATAAAAACGATCGGAGCTGCGCGCGAAGCAGAAGCCCGCGACAAGCAGGAATGGCGTCGTTGGCAGGAGGGGCAGGACGACGCCCACGGCGCCCATCGCAAGGGACACACAGCCGGTGGCCAGCAGGAGTGGTCGAAGCATGAGGGTTACCTTACTAAGCTCGCCCTTTAGATCCAATGTTTCACGTGAAACTCATCAGGTACCCCCATGCGAAGGAAATGCGATCTGGGCACCCACAACCCGCGTAGTGTGGCCTGCATAACCCACCGCAAGAAAGGATCTGACAATGGGAGTAAATGTCTCGGAACTGCTCGCAAAGGTGCCCACGGGTCTCCTTATTAATGGTGAATGGCGCGACGCCGCCTCGGGTGAGACCTTCGAGGTGGAGAACCCCGCCACTGGCGAGGCTCTTGCGACGCTTGCGTCCGCAGGTTCGGATGACGCGATGGCTGCCCTCGATGCCGCCTGTGCCGTCAAGGACGAGTGGGCGCGCACCTCCCCGCGCGAGCGTTCCAACATCCTGCGTCGCGCCTTCGATCTCGTGACGGAGCGCAAGGATGAGTTCGCTGCTCTCATGACTCTGGAGATGGGCAAGCCGCTCGCCGAGGCATACGGCGAGGTTACCTACGGCGCCGAGTATCTGCGCTGGTTCAGTGAGGAGGCCGTCCGCGACTATGGCGCTACCCTGCCGGCGCCGGAGGGCACCATTCAGATGGTCACTCGCCGCAAGCCGGTGGGCCCGTGCCTGCTCATTACCCCGTGGAACTTCCCGCTTGCCATGGCGACCCGCAAGGTAGGCCCGGCCGTGGCTGCTGGCTGCACCATGGTGCTCAAGCCGGCGAAGCTCACGCCGCTCACGTCCCAGTACTTCGCCCAGACCATGATTGAGGCAGGCCTTCCGGCCGGCGTCCTCAATGTCGTCTCCGGCAAGTCTGCATCCGCCATCTCCGAGCCGCTCATGGCAGACTCTCGCCTGCGCAAGGTCTCCTTCACTGGCTCCACCCCGGTGGGCAAGACTCTGCTCAAGGCTGCCGCGGACAACGTGCTGCGCACCTCCATGGAGCTGGGAGGTAACGCGCCGTTCATCGTCTTCGAGGACGCCGACCTGGACCAGGCGGTCGAAGGCGCGATGGGTGCCAAGATGCGCAACATCGGCGAGGCCTGCACCGCGGCCAACCGCTTCATCGTCCACGAGTCCGTCGCCGACGAGTTCGCGAAGAAGTTCGCCGCGAAGATCGGCGAGCTCAAGCTCGGCAACGGCCTCGACGAGGGTGTTACCTGTGGCCCGCTCATCGAAAAGAAGGCTCTCGACAATGTCACCTCGCTCGTGGACGACGCCGTCGAGAAGGGGGCCACCGCGCTCATCGGCGGCAAGCCCGGTGAGGGCGAGGGTTACTTCTACTCTCCGACCGTCCTCACCAACGTCTCCCGCGACGCCCGTGTAGCGCAGGAGGAGATCTTCGGCCCCGTCGCGCCGATCCTCACTTTCTCCACGGAGGCCGAGGCTATCGAGATCGCCAACGACACGGAGTTCGGCCTGGCGTCTTACGTCTACACGGAGACCTCTGACCGCATGTGGCGCCTCGCTGACGGCCTGGAGTTCGGCCTCATGGGCTACAACGCGGGTGTCATCTCCAACGCCGCTGCCCCGTTCGGTGGCGTGAAGCAGTCTGGCATGGGCCGCGAAGGCGGCGCCGAGGGCATCGCCGAGTACACCTCGCTGCAGTACATCGGCGTCCGCAACCCCTACGCCAACGCCTAAGCGCCGCGTAACGATCTATCACCTCCTGGAGATGTAGTATCGTGAGTCACATTTTGACTCACGCTTTCTCCAGGAGGTTTTATGTCTCAGTTCAGCACCTACGCGGATCTGCTCGCTGCCGTCACCACTGACGGCGGGTCACCGGTCCACGACCCGGCGACCGGCGAGCTTATCGGCACCTACACCGTCGGCACCGTCGCGGACCTCGACCACGCCGTTGCGACCGCGCGCGTTGCCCAGAAAGACTTCGCTGCCCTCAAGGATGAGGGGCGGTGCGAGCTCCTGCTCAAAGCTGCCGATGCCGTCGAGGCCGCCGCCGAGCCCCTCGCCGAGCTCCTCTCCCGTGAGCAGGGCAAGCCGCTCAACGGTCCTAACGCCCGCTTTGAGGTAGGTGCCTGCGCCGCGTGGCTGCGTGCCACCGCCTCCTTCGAGTCCCCCGACTACACCGCCGTCGATGACGACATCACCGCGACGGTCCACTACCGTCCCCTCGGCGTCGTGGGTGCCATCGGTCCGTGGAACTGGCCCATGATGATCACCACGTGGCAGTTCGCCCCGGCTCTGCGCATGGGCAACGCCGTCGTCATCAAGCCCTCTGAGTACACCCCGCTCTCCGTTCTCGCCCTCGCCGCCGTGATTAACGACGTCCTGCCGGCGAACCTCCTCCAGGTCGTTACGGGCGACGGCTCCGTAGGCGCCGCTGTGGCCTCCCACCCGGACATCGACAAGATCATGTTCACCGGTTCGACGGCGACCGGTAAGAAGATCGTCGAGTCTTCCGCCGCGAACCTCCAGCGCCTCACCCTCGAGCTCGGCGGCAACGACGCCGGCATCGTTCTCGACGACGCAGACCCAGCCGCCATCGCCGGCGACCTTTTCTGGGGTGCGTTTATCAACACCGGTCAGACCTGCGCCGCCATGAAGCGTCTCTACGTGCCCGAGTCCCTCTACGACGCCGTCTGCGATGCTCTCGTCGAGGTCGCTAAGGCCTCCCCCATGGGCGTCGGCCTCGAGGAAGACAACGTCCTCGGCCCGCTGCAAAACCAACAGCAGTTCGACATCGTTGACCGACTCGTGAAGTCCGCCCAGGACGCCGGCGCCCGCGTTCTGTTGGGCGGCGACCCGGACTACGACGCGCCGGGCTACTTCTACCCCACTACGCTCGTCGCAGATATCGACCCGGACAACCCGCTCGTGATCGAGGAGCAGTTCGGCCCAGCCCTGCCGATTATCAAGTACACCGACCTTGACTGGGCCATCGAGCAGGCCAACAAGCTCGACGTTGGCCTCGGCTCTTCGGTCTGGTCCTCGGACCGCGACCGCGCTCGCGAAGTCGCCGCACGCCTCGAGGCCGGCACCACGTGGATCAACGGCCACGGCGGCGTCGACCCCCGCGTCCCCTTCGGTGGCATCAAGTCCTCCGGCTACGGCGTCGAGTTCGGCACTGAGGGTCTCAAGGGCCTCGCCTACCCGCACATCATCAACGGCTAGCTGCACGCCGAGCGCGCACGGTAGAGACGCGGCGCGACGGTGCTACGGGGACACAGACAACAAGTCCTTGAGTGGTGCCGACGGCACGTCAACGATGGGGCTCGACGAGCGATCCTGCGCCAGCATTTCCGGCAGGGCGCGGCGCAGCGCCTCCTGGAGAAAGCCGATGACATCCGGCGGCAGGTGGATGCAGCCACGCGGCGCCTCGCGGTCGCGCAGGCCGAGGCAGGCCGCAGAGCTCAGAATGTGATCCACGTAGGAGTGGATGAGGCCGCCGCCCTGGCGTGGCCAGAGCGCTTCCTCAACATGGTCGAGGAACTCGTTCTGTACCTGTGTGATGTGGACGCCGCGCATATCCGCGAGCGGGTGGAAGACGAGGTCGCTGTAGAGAAAGTACAACGACAGCAGACTGTCGAGAATGAGTCGGTCACGGTTGCCGACGGGATAGTAGTCGAGCAGGGCACGGCCCAGCTCGGCCGGAGCGAGCTCGGTGAGTTCCAGTGCTTCGGCGGTGACGCGGATTGCGCCCTTCTCGCGATCGAGGACGAGAAGCTGCATGTTGGCAAGGTTCTCAATCATGATGCCGGCCACGGCGATCGTGTGATGCTCGCACAGTGGCACAGGGTGGACGGAGCGAATGATCCGGGCGGCGTCGTCGAAGGAGAGCGGCGGGTGGGGCTCCTCTTTGAGGCGCAGGGTGGGGGCCATGCGCACAATCTTCTTCACGGCCCGTCCCACGGTAGCCGCACCGGAGTCGGAGAGGCCGAACTGCTCGGTGGAGACGAAGGCGCCCACGAGTGCATCGAGCCCTGGGATGTCGAGCTGATCTGCGAGGAAAGCGGGCACGGATGTTCCGGCCTTTGCGGCGGTGATGGCGGCGTCTTCGAATTGCTCCGTCTTCCAGAACGGCAGTGCGGGTCCCGGCGTGGCACGGGCGAGCTCGAACTGGGGGCTTGCCTGGAGCTCGCCCGTGATGACGACGCTGCGCACAGCGTCCGTGAGCGTCACGAGCTTAGCGCGCCGGGGGTCTGCGTCGGAGATGCGAATTTGCTTGATCGACCGAGTGCCCAGGACTCGCTCACAGGTGTCGAGCTGCTCATCGGTGAGCTTCGTGCCCTTCTTCTGCACGGCCTTGATGATGCCCTGGACGGTGTACCAATCGTCAAACGACGTGCCCGGAGGCGGCGTTGCGCCACAGGCATCGACGAGCACGGCCCGGCGGTGCATGCGGTGAGAGTACTGCAGGTGCTCAACCTCGATGGTCCACTCCTCTCCCGGTCCGCCCTCATAGCGGATCACGGCATCCGTTTCGAGGGCCTCAATGATGCAGTCGTAGGACTCGGGATTATGGAAGTTGTAGGGGTCATCGGACAACGAAGTGGGTTCGACCTCGAAATAGTGGAAACCCGTAGCGTCGAAGTTGAAGGCTGCGCAGATGAGGTGGTGGAGATCGTCGAAGGTCGTGGCCTCCGGGACGATGAGAGTGCGGGACAGAGTTTCGTAGGAGTTGATGGACGTGAGAGTAATCATGTGAGAAATCATGGCCGCGATACTACAAAGAAAGGCGACATAGACGTTCTACCTGGGGAAATGAGAAAATCGGCTATCGAGTGTTGCCCAATACATTGTGCAACGAGGTTCCCAGCGATGTGAGCGGGTACCCCTGAGCAGGCGTTTTCCAATTTGGCATTCGCTAATTCGAAAGTATTGACGAACGCCGACGGGGGTGAATATGCTGGATTGCGTTAACTCTCGAACACCTAATCTAACGCCTTGATGGGGTAGCCTCTCATGACCACCGTTCCACCAGACAGCCCGAACCACCCGCCCGACGCATACTTCGCACCACTGAACCCGTTGAGTCCCGGATACGACTACTTCACCGAATCCAACCGCCTGTTCTGGACGACGATGCACGCGGTCCTTCCCACCGACGACGATGACACGGACCTGGCCTACGCCCGCCTGTCGCGCATCCTGGGTATCTCACGCCGCCGCGCCGAAAAGAACTACTACGGTGTGACCGCCATGGCCGGGCTTCCCCAGCTCACCGCCGCACACGAAGCCACCTGGATGCTCGACGACGAACGCCTTGACGTCATCGGCCAGCAACTCCTCGACGTCGCCGCCGACCTCCTCCCCCTTATCGACGACGCCCTTGTGGCCCTTTTTACCCCCACCGCCAAGAACCAGGAACTGCCCACCTGCAACCACATTGAAAAGACCATCCGCGACATCCTCAACCAGTACTACGACCTCACGGAAGAAAACCCCGACAAGAACAAGGACGAAGACGGCACCCGCTACCGTATGACTCACCACGGCCAGCGCTCCCACCTCGGCCTGGACATGGACGCCCTCGACGCCGAAGCGCTCGACGCCCACGTGCGCAAGTACGCCGACGCCCACAACGTCTCCCATACCAAGGCCCTGCTCGAACTGGTCTTCAACGGCGCAACCACCACCGTGGTCATCAATGTCTTCAAGTCCGACGCTCACTCCCTGGCCTACCTGCCCGAGCACGGCTTCATCGACCCGACGAAGTCCACCCACCCGATCGTCATTCGCAACCTCGAACCCGGCCGCACCGACGCCTACGTCCCCACGGATGTCATCCGCGCGTTTATCGAAGCACGCGACGGCACCTGCCGCCGCGCCGATTGCACCGTGCCCGCCAAGCACGCACAGCTTGACCACCGCGTCGAATACGGCGAAGGCGGAGACACCTGCACCGACAACCTCATCGCCGTGTGTCAGCACCACCACAACGTGAAGACGGACCGGCGGTGTGACTACATCCTCGACCCCGCAACCGGAACCGTCTACTGGCTCTTTGAAGACGGCACCTGGGAATCCACCGAACCGAAAGGCATTATGGCACAACACTGGAAGCAAACTATCGGCCAGCGCACCGCGCAACTGGCAGCCGAACGCAACCTCGTCCCCCTCCCCGAACCCGAGGAGATCAGCTTCGACGACTAGAAAACAGACCGAGTATTACTCGGAATGCGATGTTCCACGTGAAACACGGAGTTTCGCGTGCTTGTCCGCGACCTCCACGCGCCTAGCCAAAGGCAGGTGGTGGATGTCGGGGAGGCAATGGACCTCCACGACGTGACGAGCGAGATCCACGTCGCCGAGTTTGGCTCGGAAGGCCATGCCCATGGTGACGTCATGATCGGGGCGCCCGACGAACTCGAGCGCGTCGCCGGGTGCAATGCGGCCGGGTTCGAGCACCCGGAAATAGGCGCCGCAGTCGCCACGATCGGACCACGTTTTTACCCAGCCGCGCTCCCCTAGCCACTCGGCAAAGGTCCCGCAGGGCGTGCGGGGTACGGAAACCTCGAGGAGGGCGGAGCCGACGCGAACCTGCTGACCGATGAGGAGATCGCGGAGCACGACGCCGGAGGTGGTGAGGTTCTCGCCGAACATGCCGCTGCGAAGCGGTCGCCCGAACTCGGTCTCCCAGAAGTCGAGTTCCTCGCGAGCGTAAGCGTAGACCGCCTTGTGGGCGCCGCCGTGAAAGTCGCTGTCCCCTACGAAGTCGTCGGCCACGCCGGATCCGTCCCCGTAGTTCGGACCAGGCGCAGAGACGTCAATGGACGCGGCTGGGTGTTTGTCTATGCCCGTCGTGGGATACCGGCGGACGGAGTGATCGTGTGGAACGGCGATATTCGTGGAGACAACCTGCATGGTTACCTATCGTTGCAGAGATACTGTGTGAGCCCCTCCGCTGTGCGGAGGTCGTAGGCGAAGAGTGCGGGGGCGAGCGCGGCGGCATCGGCAAGCTGGGGCAGGTCGTCCTGGAGGATGGCGAGGACTGCGGGCTGCGGGAGCAGGCCGGCGGCGACGGCGCGGAACGCGAGCGCGAAGATGTACGAGATGTACGGCATCCAGGCCGCGGAGACGTACGGGGTATCGCCGCCGCCGAAGGCACCCAAGGCGACGAGGGTATGCGAGACGGAGGTGTCGAAGCCCAGTTGGGCCAGTACGCCAGCGAGCTTTTGGGCGTCGCCGCGCAGGTGGCTTACGGAGCCGAGGCGGTAGAAGTCCTCGTCGTGCGCGAAGCACTCGCGCAGGGCCGCGATGCGGGCGGCCTCGTCGTTGATGGCCGTCGAGGACGGGGTTGCGTCGGGGCCGGAGGCCTTCATGAGGAGCAGCGGACGGGTGAGCGAGTCGATGCCGGAGTCAAAGGCGAGGGAAAGCTCGGGCGCGGCGCCAGCAGGGACGCCCACATTCCATGGGTGGGCCACAAGTTGGGTCTGCGCCAACGCTTTCGCTTGACGGGACAGTGAGAGGCCGGACGCGGGCAGTGCGCGGATGGCGGCGCCGGGCTCCCCGCGCAGGCGCTCGAGGACGGCGGCGAAGGTGGACTCAATGCGGGCGTTGCGGCTCCCGGTGGCGAGGGCCTCGAGCGCGGCGTAGGCGGCCCAGGCCTCGTCCACCGTGGCGTCGGCGAAGCTTACCTCGCCGGGGGCCTCCGCGATGACGGCATTCGGCGCCGGGTGCGCGGGCGCGGACAGGTCAGTGAGTGGCTCTTCCGCACGGGCGTCGATGATGAGTGGGCCAGCGTCCTGCAAAGAGGAAGGAAGTGCCAGGTCAACGAGGCGCTCCGGGGAACGAGCCGGGTCGTTCAAGGGCCAGGCCCAGGCGAGGAGATCCGAAATCTCTTCTTCCTCTTCGTTGAAGGACAGCTCGACGTGGGTCTCCGAGAGTGTGGCGCCGGTGATGAGCGGGGCACGCTTCACCGTCGCGATGGCGGCGTAAATGAGATCCGAGGCGGCAGATGCCTCGTATTCCACCACGCGGCGCTCGGGGGCTTGTGCAAGGTGGCGGGAGCGGGCGGCACTGTCAAGCGAGTCCAGGAAGTCCTCGTACGACAACGTCGACCACAGGAGATAGAGCTCCATGGAAGACTGCTTGCGCACCGCGTGACGCAGCGCGCGGTTGGACAAGGAAACGTTGCGGTGAGACTGCGTGGACCCGGCGGTCGAGGCGAGCGACTTCATCTTCTGGCGCTTATCAATTGCCACGAACTTGGCGAGCGGCAGCGGCTGCGGCGAGTACACCGTGAGCGCGGCATCCGCATCGAGCAGGCTGGCGTAAATGACCTGCTTATCGAAGGATTCCGTGGGTTCGGTGCCGGTGAGCTTCACGCGCGTGCGCAGCGTCGCGGGCGTCACTCGGAAATCGAGTTCGTAGCCGGCCTCGCTCGCGACCGTCTCAATTCGGGAGGTCTCGGTGGGCTCGAATTCGCGCGTCCCCTTGTCAAACACGATCGCCTTGCCTGGCGCCGAGGCGAGCGTGTAGCTAAACGGGGAAAGCTGACCAGCCGCGTCGATAAACCGGAAGCCGGTGCCGCGCGGACCTTCGTTCTTCGCACGCATGTGGAGCGCCTCCGCGATGGAGAACACGCGCATATCCACCTGCTCGCCGTCGCGCAGCAGGCCTACTTCATAGCGGCCGACCCAGGGGTCTTCGTAGAGGTCAGAGGGAAAAATCTCGAAGGTCCCCTCCCCCACCGTCTCGTCCGAAATCGCCTCGCGCTCGCCGCCCAGTGGCGCGTAGACGAGCTGAATGACCCACTCGCCCGGCTGCGTGATGGTCACCGTGGGCGACGCCTTAAACACCGGCCGGTGGTCGAGCCCGCGCGCGTTCGGCAGCGTCGCGACGTCCGTGCCCCACTCCCAGGCCGCCGGGGCGGTCACAGCGAAGCTCGCCGCGCTGACCTGCGGTGTGATGAGGGACAGCTCCGAGCCTTCCGATGCCCCCTCCATATCCAGGTTCCAGGCCGCCCAGCCGTCCCATTCGCCGTGCGCGTGATGGGTCTCGGAAACCCCGGAGACCCCGGAGACCACCGTGCCAGCCGGCGCCAGCAGGACGTAGTGCGCCGGGAAGAGACCCTGTTGCGCGTCCACGAGGCGGGCGCGGTCATCGAGCACGATATACGGGGACTGCGCGGTCGCGCCGATGAAGGTGGCCTCAAAGTGCTCCCCCAGCGCGAGATCGATGCGGGCAAACGGCTGTGACAGCGCCACGAGCAGCGGTTCTTCATCGCCCGCCGCGGCGCGGAGTACGCGCGTGGTGGTCTCCCCCTCCAGATCCGTGACCGCCACGGTCCAGGTGTAGCCCGTTTCCGCAATCGCTGGGATGTCGATAGCGAGGCTGTGAGTTGAGTTGCTCCACGTCAGGTGCGGCATGCCGGTGACGAGGGCGTCATCTGCCGCAGCAGAAGCAGAAAATGTGGACGATTGATTAAGGCGGTTGTCCTGACTCATTTGCTCCATCCTAGGACAGCGGGCGCCCTTTTCCGCAACCCGCAGGAACACGAGGAAAGTCTAGTCATTCTCCCTAAAAATAGCCGCGCAAAACAACGATGTATTGGCCCAGTGCGTTCTGCGCGACGCCCACTCCACCCACGCGCAGGCCCGGATCGAGCATCACCGCGTTATGGGCGGGCGAGGCTTGCCACTGCCGCACGGGCGCGTGCGCGTCCGGCCCCGCAGTAAGCGCGATGTTTTCAAACGTATTCGTGCCGGAATGCCAGATTCGTGTCCCGCCCTGTGCGTTGAGGTGGTCCGCCCAGCCCTGCGCGTCGTTCGCCTGCCGGACGTTAAAGGCCACCGGCGCGCGTCCGTGGCGCACGCGATACGCGTTGAGCTCGGTCATGACGGTCCCGCGCACGGCCTCCAGATCCGGCCGCGTCGCCCGGTACCCCGTCGCTGTCGAGGACTCTGCCTGCGAGGACAGCCCCGCAAAAGATGGCAGCTTTATCTGGGAGAACAGCCCGTTGACCTGAGCCATCACCGTCGCCACGACATCGTCTACCACGTTGGCCTGCGCGGGAGACGACACTCCCACGGTGAGCGTGGCTGCAAGTGCGGCTGCGGCAAGGGCGGGTGGGGTGCGCATCAAAGTCTCTCCGAGGTAGGCGGCTGTGTTCCTTGGTGTTCCGTTGGAAGTGTAGGCGAGCGAAGGCCCTCCCCGCACCGAAGTACGGAAAGGGCCCAAAGAAAAGTGAAGCTACTTGAGGAGCTTCTGGATGGCCGACATATCAATCTTCAGCATGCCGATGGCCTGCAGCGCAGCCGCCACGGCAGCGAGGATGGCCGCCATGATGCCGGCGCCCGCCAGGCCCGCACCGACGGAATCCTTCGAGGAGCCGTCCTGCTTCGGCTGCTCGTCCTGCTTGTCGTCTTCCTGCTTGTCGTCGTCCTGCTTGGAGTCGTCTTCCGTCCACCAGTTGTTGAAGACCAGCTTGGCAATGTCGGTGTTGTCAATGAAGTCGCCACGGACCGGGTCCGTGCCCTTCACTGCGGCCTTGATGTCCTCAGAGCCAGCGCCCTTGAAGAAGAACGGCACGACCTGGTTGGTGTGCTCCTTGGAGTACCACTCGTGGCTTGGCAGCGCGTCCTTGTCGCCGGCCATGGCGTTCCACTTTTCCTTCTCGTCCGCGCCGGAGAGGTAGCCCGTCTCGTGGTCAGCGGTGACGATGAGGAGGGTCTCCTCCCAGTTGGAGTTCTCCTCGACCCAGTCGATGGCGGCATCGACAGACTTGTTGAAGTCTTGGACTTCCTCGATCTCACGAGCGGAGTCGTTGGCGTGGCCGGTCCAGTCGATGGCGCCGCCCTCAATCATGATGGAGAAGCCGTCCTCGTCCTGGCCCAGCACGTTGAGCGCACCCTTGGTCATGGTGGGCAGATCCACCACGTCGTTCTGAGGGTCGGAGTACGGGGTCTCGCCTTCACCGGCGCGGCCCTGCTGCAGCGTCGAGGCGACCTGCGGGGTGCCCCAGTACTTGGCGCCTTCCTCGACCTCACCAGCGGCAAGTTTGTCAAAGCCCTCGTTCGTCTCCACGAACTTCCAGTCGGTCTTGCCGCCGGAGAGCGCACCGAAGTCCTCTTCGGTGATGTAGTCGTAGGACGGGGTGGTCAGCAGCTGGTTCGAGTCATCGTAGAGCGGGTGGCCAGCACCCATGACAACGGAGAGATCTGAGTTGAGCATGTCGTGGGCGATCTCGCCGTACGCGTTGCGATCCTTGTTGTGCGCCGCGTAGGCCGCCGGAGTGGCGTGGGAGAACGGCACGGAGGAGACAACACCGGCGGACTTGCCCTGCTTGATGGCGCGCTCGGAGATGTTTTCCTCCGCCATGCCGTAGTTGGACATGCCCAGCACGCCGTTCTTCACCTTGATGCCGGTGGCCATGGCGGTACCTGCCGCAGCCGAGTCGGTGATGACGCCTTGAGAGACGTAGTCGTGGGTAGCCCACGCCTGCTCCGGGTGGTAGGAACCGCCCTGGGAGAAGGTGGTCTGGGACAGGCGGTTGAAGTCCTCGTAGCGCTGCACGGACTTACCCTCAAGCTCCTTCGGGCCCTCGGCGCTGAACTCACCGTCGACGAGGTACTTGGACTGGCCGGTCTCGTAGAGGTTGTTGTAGGCGATGTGGCCGTAGCCCATGCCGTCGCCGATCATGACGATGATGTTCTTCGGGCCAGCAGACTCGGCAGCCTGTGCCGGGGCGACGATGCCGGTGCACAGGGCAGCGGCGGCCAGGGTCGCGACGGTGCGGGAGAAAATACGCATGAAAAATGTCCTTGGGAGTGCGAGAGTTGATAGCGACGTTCACCTCACGAGCCACGTGCCGTGAGCGAGACGCGCCTACCGTAAGAAACACACGCGACCATCAAGGAAATGCGGCGGAAACTTCCGGTGAATTGCCGTGGAAGTACTACCAAATTTCTGCTGAGGGAAACTTAAGGGCTCTACCTGCACCACACCGTGGCGTTATAACGCAGGGCTACTACACTGTCTAAGCATGACTAACCCGAGCGAAAGCACAGCCCACCGCTATACCCCGGAGCTGGCGAACCAGATTGAAAAGACCTGGCAGCAGTACTGGAAGGAGCACGGCACCTTTAACGCACCGAACCCCACCGGTCCGCTAGCTGGTGAGGGCGAGCTGCCCAAGGACAAGCTCAACATCCAGGACATGTTCCCCTATCCCTCCGGCGTGGGCCTACACGTCGGCCACCCGCTGGGCTACATCGCGACGGATACTTACGCTCGCTTTAACCGCATGCTGGGCAAGAACGTCCTGCACACGCTGGGTTATGACGCCTTCGGCCTGCCGGCCGAGCAGTACGCCATCCAGACCGGTACGCACCCGCGCACCACCACGATGGCCAATATTGAAAACATGCGCCGCCAGCTGGGCATGCTGGGTCTCGGCCACGATCCGCGCCGCTCGGTCGCTTCCACGGATCCGGAGTTCTACAAGTGGACGCAGTGGATCTTCTTGCAGATTTATAACTCGTGGTTCGATGATAAGGCCCAGAAGGCCCGCCCCATCGCCGAGCTCATCAAGGAGCTCGAGGTCGGTAAGCGCAAGACTAAGGACGGCCGTTTCTACGCAGACCTCACGCCGGAAGAAAAGCGCGAGGCCGTGGACGAGTTCCGTCTCGTCTACCTGTCTAACTCCACCGTGAACTGGTGCCCGGGCTTGGGCACGGTGCTCGCGAACGAGGAGGTCACCGCGGACGGCAGGTCTGAGCGTGGCAACTTCCCGGTGTTCCGCAAGAACCTGCGCCAGTGGATGATGCGCATTACGGCGTACTCGGATCGTCTCCTCGACGATCTGGATCTGCTCGACTGGCCGGACAAGGTCAAGTCCATGCAGCGCAACTGGATTGGCCGCTCCCGCGGTGCCGAGGTCACCTTCCGCGCGGAGGGCCATGACATCAAGGTCTTCACCACCCGCCCGGACACCCTCTTCGGCGCGCAGTACATGGTGCTCGCCCCAGAGCATGAGCTTGTCGATGCCCTCCTCTCCCCCATTCCTTATGACGACGACGTCGATCCTCGTTGGACGTACGGTAACGATGACCCGAAAGAAGCCGTTGAGCAGTACCGCCTCGACATCGCGGCGAAGTCCGACCTCGAGCGCCAGGAGAACAAGGAAAAGACGGGTGTCTTCCTGGGCACCTACGCCACCAACCCGGTCAACGGCCAGCAGATCCCGATCTTCATTGGTGACTACGTCCTGACCGGCTACGGCACCGGCGCCATCATGGCGGTCCCGGGCCACGATCAGCGCGACTACGAATTCGCGACCGAGTTCGGCCTGCCCATCGTCGAGGTCGTCGCCGGCGGCAATCTTGACGAGGAGGCCTACGTGGGCGATGGCCCGCGCGTGAACTCCGCGAACGATTCTGGCCTGGACCTCAACGGCATGGAGAAGGCCGAGGCCATCGCCACTATGATTCAGTGGCTGGTCGACAACAAGGTCGGCCAGGAGAAGATCCAGTACAAGCTGCGTGACTGGCTGTTTGCTCGTCAGCGTTACTGGGGCGAGCCCTTCCCCATCGTCTACGACGAGGCCGGCGAGCCCTACCCGCTGCCCTACTCCATGCTCCCCGTCGAGCTGCCGGAGGTCGAGGACTACAAGCCGGTCTCCTTCGATCCGGACGACCGCGACTCCGAGCCGCAGCCGCCGCTGGCCAAGGCCCGCGAGTGGGTCGAGGTCGAGCTAGATCTTGGCGACGGCAAGAAGAAGTACTACCGGGACACGAACGTCATGCCGCAGTGGGCCGGTTCTTCGTGGTACCAGTTGCGCTATATCGATCCCACCAACGATGACGCGTTCTGCGACATCGAGAACGAGCGCTACTGGACAGGACCTCGTCCGGCGGAACACGGCGCGAACGATCCGGGCGGCGTGGACCTGTATGTCGGCGGTGTTGAGCATGCCGTCCTCCACCTGCTCTACGCGCGCTTTTGGCACAAGGTCCTCTACGACTTGGGCTACGTCACCTCCAAGGAGCCGTACCGTCGCCTCTACAACCAGGGCTACATTCAGGCTTACGCCTACACCGATGCTCGCGGCGTCTACGTCCCGGCCGCCGAGGTCGAGGAGAAGGATGGCACGTTCTTCTACCAAGGCGAAGAGGTCAACCAGGAGTACGGCAAGATGGGCAAGTCCCTGAAGAACGCCGTGGCTCCGGATGATATCTGCCGCGACTTCGGTGCAGATACCCTGCGTGTTTACGAGATGTCCATGGGCCCGCTCGACGCGTCCCGCCCGTGGGCTACCAAGGACGTCGTCGGCTCCCAGCGCTTCCTCCAGCGCCTGTGGCGCCTGGCTGTTAACGAAGAAACCGGCGAGCTCGCCACTACCGACGCCGAGCTCACGAAGGATGACCTCAAGCACCTGCACCGCACTATCGCGGGCGTGCGTGACGACTACGAGAACCTGCGTCTCAACACCGTCGTGGCCAAGCTCATCGAGTACGTCAACTACCTGACGAAGACGTACAAGGCGTCCGCCCCGCGTGCCGCCGTTGAACCGATCGCGCAGTTGGTCTCCCCCATCGCCCCGCACATCGCGGAGGAGCTGTGGAAGCGCTTCGGACACGACGGCACCATCACGTACGTGGACTTCCCCACCTTCGATGAGAAATACCTTGTTGACGATGAGGTCGAGGTCCCCGTCCAGATCAACGGCAAGGTCAAGGCGCGCATCAACGTCGCTGCCGATGCCGCCCAGGACGACGTTGTTGCCACCGCCCTCGCTGACTCCAAGATCGCCAGCCTGGTCGAGGGTAAGAACATCGTCAAGCAGATTTACGTCCCGGGCCGCATGGTCAACCTGGTTGTGAAGTAAATCTGAGCCGCCCTCCCCTGGGGTGAGGGGTGGGCGGCGGCAGTTCGGGGGAATTTCATCACGTGACTAAATAGGCTCGCGTCGAATAATAGGTAACAAAACATACTTTCAATAGCGCGCATGTTGAAGGTGCGGTACCTATAAATTATGCGACCGACATATTCTTCTGGGCCACCCGATGACGCGACGCTGCGCGACGTCGCCCGCCGCCTTGATATTGCTGAACGTGCTTTGAGCGACGCCCGCTCACAGCTTGCGGGTTACTTGGAGTCTGCATCCGTGACTCCTTCGCCGACCTCAACACCTCTTAAGACCACTCCCCCAGTCCGGAAAGAACCTGCTGGTGTCCCGGCTTTTCGGTCCAGCATGGGCTCGCCGCAGGCGCGCACACCACGCGATCGCGAGTCGACGCTCATTAAGGCCGTGGCTATCGGCGGCGGCGTCATCACACTCGCGGGTGTCGCCTTCCTCGTTGCCGTGGCCATCCAGGCTGGTGTGCTCGGCCCGGCTGGCCGCGTGATCCTTGCTTACATTGTGTCGGCGGCTCTGCTCGCAGCCGCGCATCGCTTCCGCGCCAAGGCTCCGGCCGCCTCCGTGACGGCGTTGCTCGCGACGGGACTCTATACTGCCCTCGCCACGACCTGGCTCATGGCTTTGGAACTCGAATGGATTCCGGCGTGGATCGCCCCACCGATCATGGCGGCGATTTATCTCGCCGTTGGCGCGTACGCGGTGCGCGTGAACCAGCGTGCCGCGACCGGAATGTGGCTCGCGGGCGGCACCGCGGTCGCTGCCGTCACATTCTCTGCATTTAATATAAATTATGCTGGGGCTACCCTAGTATTCCTCATACCGCTGATCATCGTCGGTTTGGGCATTGCGCATAAAAACTACGGCATCAGCGCCGTTGGTGCACTCAGCTCCATATTGATCTACCTGAGTGTTGGTCTCCCCGATGTTTGGATATCCCTAGATGTTGTAACGGTAGAGGCTCTAGTGACTGCAGTTATTCTAGCCGTTCTAGGTCTCAAATTCCGAATTTCGTCGCCATATCCAAATTTTAAAGTACATTGGGGAGTCTATCCCGCCATCCTGGTCGTCGGCGCAGTCATCGTGGCAGACTCCATGTGGGCGGTCTGGCTGGCCGCGGTCGTTACGGCTGGACTCCTCGTCCTCGCCCTGCGGGCCCCCTTCGGCTCTGCGGCGACGGAGACGAAAGTGACTCCTGCTGCAGACCTGTGCGAGTGGATGCTGCGCGCTCTGCCCATCGTTCTCGCGGCCATGACGGAGCTCTCCGACATGGGGCTCACACCGTCCGTATCCCGCGGTCTAGGACTGGTGGGCTTCGCGGCGTTCTGCTTGGCTGCGGTCCTCGTTGTCAACTACATCCGGGACAACCTCACCATTGCTCTCTGGGCATTCTGCGCCCTCTGGCTCACGTGGGAGCTCGCCGAGCGCGTCCTCGGATTCTGGTCACGTCCCATCTCCACGGAGCTGTTCATTCAGGCGATGGTGCTCGCTGTGACGCTCGTGGTGCTGGCCGTGCTGCCACAGCGCCTTCCGCGGGTCGAGGACAGGGGAGTAAAGGTGGTTGCATTGCTTCTCACCCTGTACCTGAGCATGCTGGCTGTCGTGGGTATCGCGCTGCAGCTGGGCGCCGTCACCGGCGGAACCGAGGTGGCCTTCCGTCTCGGCCATGCCGGGGTGTCCATCGGTTGGATGGTTCTTGCCGCGTGGTTCCTGCTCTCCAAGCACTTGGGGCTCACGGGCCTTGGCGCGGCGCTCGCCATTGGCTCGGTGGTCAAGCTCGTCTTCTACGACATGGCGGCCATTAACGGTCTCATCCGCGCCATCGCCTTCCTCCTGTGCGGCATCGCGCTGCTCATCATCGCGGTGAAGCGTTCCTCGCCGGAGGAAGCGAACGCTACTTCGAGCGACTAGCCCAGAAGCCGATGCCGCCCAGCATCATGACCCGGCCGGCGAAGACCTGGCCGGGGCGGGGGACTGGCTGGGTGGAAGGGGCATCGGCAGGCAAGGCAACGGCGAGCACACCGGAAGGCAGCTGGATGCCGCAGGCGTAGAACTTCTGGCCAGACAGCTCATTGGTGCGCTCGTCAACGCTCACCAGCTGGCCGATAAGCCGCGCATACGGGCCGACGTGAAGCGGGGAGAAATCCTTGTAGAACTTGTCGACGCTTGCCGAATACAACATCGCGGGGACGGGGGAGTCATAGTTATCCGGCGAGGTCTTCCATGCTGCGACGTCGTCGTAGAGCGTGTACTTCATGGCCGCCGCGGCCAGCTCGACGGTCTCGAGCTCCACCTTCTCATTGACCGCCGGATTGCCGGCGGGAAGTACAAACGACTCGTCTGCGGCGGCTGCTACCCGGTTGAAGACCACACCCGCGGCACCCGGCTCGCGCAGCTCAAAAAGCGCCAGGTGCTCACCCACGCGGTAGGCGTTGGCATGGCTCGTGGCCGAATGGCTGAATCCGAGCACCGTGGTCCAACCGCCTTCTACCTGCTGGAACGCGGTCAGGCGCGCGCCCGACGGGTCCTGGTAACTTACGGCACCCATGTAGCCAGGCACCTGAATACCCTTTCCGTCCGTGACATCCATGACCGCCTCCATGAGGTCATCAAAATCATCAAAGTCGAAGCCGAGAGCTGCGTATTCAGTGGGCAGATTAGTCATGAGATTCAGTGTAAGGGGAGTGGTGGCCTCCCGCTTTCCGATGCCCCTCAGTTCCGGTTAGCTGGCCCGTCCAGCGTCTGGTGCTCCCCGCGCGAGCGGGGATGAGCCCCTTGCCAACCGTCTTATGAAAAGAAACCTTTGGAACTTCCCACATACGCGGCGATAATGGTGCTCCGCCTACAGTGCCGCCAACGCCTCGCCCACGCGCTTGCCGGAGTGGATGCAGCCGCCCAGGAACGTGCCTTCCAGCGCGTTCTTGCCGTGCATGCCACCACCGCCGAAGCCGGCGGCCTCACCGCAGGCGTAGAGCCCCTCGAGCACCGTGCCGTCAGCGTGGAGGCAGCGGCCGGAAAGGTCGGTTTCGATACCGCCCAGCGTCTTGCGGGTGAGCACCTTGAGGCGCACGGCGATAAGTGGGCCCTTGGAGTCGTCGAGGAGGCGGTGCGGAGCGGCGGTGCGCACGATCTTGTCGCCCAAGAATCCGCGCGCGATGCGGATGTAGTTGACTTGCGCGTCTTTGCTAAACGGATTGTCCAGCTGCGAGTCGCGGTCCTCGATGAGGGTGCGCAGTGCGTCAAGTTCAATGCGCTCGTTGCCAGCGACCTCGTTCATGCCGTCGACGAGCTTGTCCAAGCTGTCCGCGACGACCCAGTCGATGCCGTGGTCCATAAACGCCTTGACCGCCACGTGCGTGCCGGGACCCAGCTTGCCAGCGAGCTTCCTGAAGTCCTTGTCCGTGAGGTCGGGGTTTTGCTCCGAGCCGGAGAAGATGAACTCTTTATCCGCGATGGCCTGGTTGAGCACGAACCAGGAATAGCCGTGGCCGGTGTGGCCGATATGGGCGAGCGCGGCCAGGTTGTCGGAGCCAGGGAATAGGTTGGTGGGCAGGCGCTTGCCCTCCGCGTCGAGCCACAGGCTGGACGGTCCCGGGATAATGCGGATGCCGTGGCCGGGCCAGATGGGATCCCAGTTGGTCATGCCTTCCGGGTAGTGCCACATGCGGTCCGTGTTGACCAGGTGGGCACCGGCCGCAGCCGCGATGTCGATGCCCCGGCCATCCACGTGCGCCGGCACGCCGGTGACCATGTCTTCCGGACACGGTCCCCAGCGATCCTCCGGCCACATTTCGCGGACCTTGGCCAAGTTGCCGCCGATGCCCCCAGTCGCCACCACGGTGGCGATCCCGCGGACTTCAAAGGTGTCGACCACCTCGCGCGAGGAGGCGACGCCACGATCCGCGTCCGAGGGCGCGAGCACGCTGCCACGCACGCCGGTGACGCGACCGTTCTCCACGATGAGCTCGTTCACGCGGTGGCGGAAGCAGAAACGTACGCGGCCCTGCTTTTCGGCCTCGAGGAGCGGCTCGCGGAAGACGCGCACGACCTCCGGGCCTGTGCCCCACGTGAGGTGAAAACGCGGGGCCGAGTTGCCGTGTCCCGACGCATCGCCGGAGCCGCGCTCCGCCCAGCCGATGGTGGGCAGCATGTTAAGTCCCAGTGCCTTCAAGTAATCGCGCTTCTCATTCGCGGCGAAGCGCACGTACTCGCGGCCCCACGCGCGTGGCCACGTATCGTGCTCCGCGTCGTCGTAGTCCGCGGAATTCTGCCAGTCGCGCCAGGCGAGCTCTTCCGAGTCGTGGACACGCATGAGCTTCTGCTCCGGGGAGTCCACATAGAAGAGTCCGCCCAGCGACCAGAACGCCTGACCGCCCAGGTTGGCGCGGTTTTCCTGTTCCAGGATGATGACGTGCTTGCCGCCCTTGATGGCCTCATAGGCCGCGACGAGACCCGCCAGCCCCGCGCCGACGATGATGGCAGATTCTTGCTTGTGACTCATGGCACAAAGCTAGCACGCACGCCTCGCCGTGCACCTGCATCCGCGCGGCTATTCCACCGCGGATCCGCCGATCCGGCGGATCTTTGTCAGAATATAGGGGGTCTAATCTGACAAAGAACCGGTGAATTCACGGATCCTTGTTAGAATAAGGAGGTCCTATTCTAACAATCCGCAGGTGGGCTTCGATGAAGGTAGAACTTGAGGGCCGTAAGGCCGAGCTTGAATCTGAGGTTGATCGCATTCTGTCGTCTGCACGGGGTGGCAGGGTGACCATCACCAAAGAGACGCAGTCGGTAGATCTCAAGGAAGAGGCGGGTCGCCGGAACGGCAAAGAGATTGAGCCTGGCTATCCTGAAAATCCAGACGCCGCTGTCAAGCTGGCGGATGAGGTGGCATGCATGGCGAATAGTCCCGGAGGCGGCGCTCTCATCGTGGGGATCGCGGATAAGACCGGCGACGTCATTGGGACAGAGCTTGATGTCGATTGGTTGCGCGAGCAGATCTATAACAAGATTGATGTTGCTCCTGATATTGCAGTTCGCACTGTTGAGGGGCAGCGCGTGCTTGCTCTATATGTCGCGCCGTCGCCGGAGCCTGTGCATGACACCGCCAACCGCCTGCGCTGGCGGGTGGGGAGTTCTTGCAAGCCGGTTGATCGTTCCGAGTGGTGGGAGCATCAACGCCAGCGTCAAAATCTAGACGTACTCGCGCAAGACTCCGCGAAGACGCTGGCTGATGTGCGGGAACGCGCCGTAGACTTGGCGCGCCGTGCGCTGTCGAAGCGGGAGGACGAGGTCACGGATCTCAGCAAGGAGGATTTCCTTCGGCGTCTCGGCGCGCTGGGGCCCAAAGATGCCTTGTCGGGGGCGGGTGCCATGCTCTTTACGGCGATGAATAGGGTGGCTTTCGAAATTACTATTCTCGACGTGCACGGGGGCGCCGTCCAGCGTCGCGTCTCCACGCGCGCGGAGGAATCGCTGCTTGAACAGTTGGATGAAGTGGAAACGGTGCTCTCCGCAGTCAATCGCGATAACACGGTGATCGAGGGGTTCTTGCATACCCCAGTGCCGGAAATACCAGTCAGTGCGGTGCGCGAGGCGCTTCTCAATGGCATTATCCATCGCGATTGGAACCGGCGTGAGCCTACCGATGTGCGATGGATTGATATGGACTCGACACTCGTCGTGCGTAGCCCGGGTGGGTTCCCACAGGATATTAACGCGAAGAATATCCTCAGTAATCGTTTCGCACGTTACCCAGCTCTCGCCGACCTTTTCCGTGCCGTGGGGTTGGTGGATAAGCAGGGCGTGGGAGTCGATCGTATGTATCAGGCAATGATTACCTTGGGGCACCGTCCGCCGCTTATCGAAGAGGTTGCCGGTCCCTGCGTGGAAACCATGCTTGTGGGCGGCGCTCCGGTTCTTCCAGTCTTGCAGTTGGTGTCAGCCATTGTCCCCGCTCCGCGACAGAATGACTTTCGCATCGCGGTGATTCTCTATCTCCTGTTCCATCGGTCTTTTATTACCGAAGAGGACGTTGCCGAGGGGCTTCAAACCGGGCTGGAGTCTGCGCGCGTTGCGCTTACTGCGGCATTGCAGACGACCATCGACGGCGTGTCGATGATTACTAAACACGAGGACGCGTGGTTGCTGGGTGATACTGCTCGAGATATGTTGCATTCCCGCTCGACAGACTCGGTGTATGAGTTAGTTCCGTATCTCAGCACGGAAAGTTCCGCGCTTGCGAAGCTGGTTCGGCAATGGACCTCGCGTTTCGGGGCCATTGCCACGAAAGATCTGATGGCGTTGTCGGGCGTGTCCCGCGGAACGGCCAAGAAATGCATTGACGACATGGTGGAGGACGGAGAACTGCGTCTGGTGGGCGGCGGTCGGTCGACCAAGTACGTACCCGCAACCTAGAACCTGTCTTCACGGCGCCTAGTCGTTGTCTTCTGGTGCTGTGCTATTCCACCACGGATCCGCCGATTCGGCGGATCTTTGTCAGAATAGAGGGGGTCTATTCTAACAATCCCCAGGTCACGGTTGCTCGGCGATGGTAACCACCGTGCGGCCGCGGTGGTTGCCCGCGAGGATCTCCTTGGCGGTTTCCGCGACATCGGCGAGCGCGACGGTGGTAGTGATGGAGCGCAGCAGCTCGAGGTCTAGGTGTTCGTCGAGCAGCTTCCAGGCCTCCTCGCGGCGGGGCAGCGGCGCGTCGACGGAGTTCACGCCGGCGAGTGTCACGTCGCGGAGGATGAAGGGCAGGACGGAGGCGGGCAGGTCGGGGCCTGCGGCCATACCGGTCGCGGCGACGACGCCGCCCCAGGTGATCTGGGCCAGAACGTTGGCGAGCACGGCGGAACCGGCGGTATCGACGGCACCGTCAAAGCGGGCCTTCTGCAGCGGGCGGCCGGGCTCGGAAATTTCTGCGCGGTCGAGGATGTGGTCGGCGCCCAGCGTGTGCAGGTACTCGGATTCTGCGTCGACACGGCCGGTGAGTGCGGTGACCTCGAAGCCGAGCGACGTGAGCAGCTGCACCGCGATGGAGCCCACGCCGCCGGTCGCACCGGTGACGAGGACGTGGCCCTCGGTGAGCCCGTGACGGAGCAGGGCGTTGACGCAGAGGGCGGCGGTGTAACCGGCGGTGCCGATAGCGGCGGCATCGGAAGCCGAGAAGCGCGAGGGGACCGGGACGGTGGCCGCGGCCTTGACCTTCTGCTGGGTGGTGTAGCCGCCGTGGCGGAACTCGCCCAGGCCATCGCCGAAGGCGGCGACGAGGGTACCTTCCGGCAGTCGCGCGTCAGAGGACTCGGCCACGGTGCCGATGACGTCGATGCCCGGCACAAGCGGGTCGACGCGCATCACGCCCTTATTGCCGTCGAGAGCCATGGCGTCCTTGTAGTTGAGGGAGGAATAGGCGACATCGACGAGCATGTCGCCCTCGCCGAGCAGGGGCCCGTCAAGGAACTCGTGGGAAACTCCGGAATCGGTGCGGGTGACTTTGAGTGTGCTCATAGGCACAAGCCTACGCGTCTGTGGCGTGCGGCTCGTGGGGAATTGGCAGGGATGGGCAGGTGACATTCAGCTCGTACCCCGGAGAGCTGACAGGCGGGAGGCTTAGGTTGTCCTTTATGACAGTGACAGCGACGAAGAGCCCGGCCCCCGCGCGACACCGTTCCGTGAGCGACCACCTCACGGTGCGCCGCGACGCGCGCCCGGTTAGCCTGCTCGTGCTCGCTGTGACCGCAGTGGCGACGGTGGGCAAGCCCTTCATCGAGATCCCCGGCATTATCAACGCCTCGGCGCACCGGGTGCGGTCGGTGAATCTCGACCTCTTCCACGAGTGGGTCGCCGGGACCACCATGTGGTACGGCAAGTACACCAATACCTTTGGCAATATCGCGCTGTTTATTCCGGTGGGGCTCGTGCTCGTGGCGCTCGCGGCGACGGCGGTGCGCGGTCGCGCACGCCGCCTGAGCCTGTGGCTGCGCGCCGTGGTTATCGCGGCGGGGCTCTCGGTGGGCATCGAGGTGACGCAGTATATCTTCGCGCTGGGCTACAGCGATGTGGACGACGTGCTCTTCAATACCGTCGGCGCGGCGATGGGCGCGTGGGCGATGTTGCGCCTTGACCACGAGCGCCAAACCAAGCTGCTGTGGCGCCTGGGCTTCCTCGCTGCGGCGCTGCTCGTCATCGTGGTCTGTGGGCTGGTGACCGGAATAATCGGATAGTTACGTGATGACCTCGAGGCTGCGCAATGCGGGCTCGAAGGCCTGCCACGGCGTGCCCTCGATTCGTACGGGCGAGACGTCCGCGAGCTCGTTGAAGCCTAGCCCCTCAACGTCGCGCCCAAATCCCACCAAAACTCTGGAATCCCGTACACAATTCCGAATTCTGGGTAGGGTTTGGGCGCCGCTTCGGCGGTTTCTGCGGTGTTTTCTGGGGAGTCCGCGCTGAGGAAGTTAGACCACGAGGCCGATCACGGCGACGACGGCGAGGACCAGGATGATGAGTACGCGGGGGTTGAGCGAGCTGGAGCGGTGCCCAGAGGACGAAGCGGCAGAGGGAGAGGTCATGGGAGACCTTTCGGGGAGCTAAAAGGGGCGAGTTTGATCGTCGTCGAAGTCGTCGGGCAAGTCGTAGTTCTCTTCGTCGAGAGTGAAGAAATCGCGCAGCGTATCCATGTCGAGGTCGTGATGAGTGGGCTCGGTAGAAGGGGTAGGGCGCGTGTCGAGCAGGTGCGCGATACCGGCTTCCTCGTTGAGCAGGCCCTTGTATTCGATGATGCCGCGCAGGTTGTGCAGTTGCCAGCCCACCATGCCGCGGCCGGCCTCGGTGAGACGGAGCGGATCGTCCGGGGCGAGGATGCCGAGCATCTGATAGAGACGAATGGTGCGGTGCACGTTATCGGGGCCCTCGGGGCCGACCTTGGTGGGCACGCCGCTCAGCGGCAGCGGCTCGCCGCGGATGAGCAGGCAGAACAGGAGCGCGGTGCTCACTAAGTCACTGTCGTCGTCGCAGAAGGGGAGCATGGTGAAGTAGTCCTCGCCCACCAGACCCGGGTCGCTCAACAGCCGGTTGGTCTTCTCCGCGAGGTTCATGCGTGAGGAGGTCTCCTCGATGTAGTCCATGAACACGAGGAAGTCGTGGAGAATTCCAATGGGCGGCACGGAGGATTCGCGGGAGGCGGTGGCCGCGCCGGGCCAGAAGGCCGCAACGTCGAGTTCTTCGATCAACCGCTTGACCAGCGCGGGACGGAACGCGCCGGTGGAGGTCAGGCGCAGCTCCGAGGTGAGCGTGCGCAGGATGCCGGTAAGGCGGGTGCCGAGGGTGCGCGCGGCGGCATCGGAAAGCTGGGGCAGAGGGAAGTCGAGCTGGAGCTCGGGGAAGGAGTCGAGGAGAATCTCGCGCAGGCCGATGGGATCCTCGAGCCGCGCGGGCATGCGCGGGGTAAAGGGAGTGTCAAAGTCGAGGCCCTCGGGCATGACGTCTTCAACCGAGCTGAGCTCCCGGAGACGATCCGCGATGGTGGGGTGGAAGCACTCCGTGAGCCGCTGGCGCAGCTGGTCGAGCGAGTAATTGGGGAAGATGGACTGGATGGCCTCCCACTGCGTCTGCGGGATGGGAATGCCCGCGAGCAGCTGGCGGACGTCTTCGAGCATGGAACGCATGCGGTTGCCGTCGCCCACGGCGGTGACAAGATCCGGGCCCGTGGCGTCGATGAGCGCGGGCGTGGCTTGCTGCAGGCGGGTCTCCGAGAGGAACATCAGGTGGATATCCCAATCGCCGACAGAGGGGTGGTAGTCCACGCCAGTGCTGCGGTTCATGAGCGTGTGGAACGCGGGCTCATCGAGGACGTCGAGGATCTCAATGAGACGTTCGCCCACGTGGACATGCCCCGGCGGGGCAGGCTCTAGGCCCAGCGCGGCATGCGCGATGAGCGCGAGCTCGCCCACCGTCACGTCCGGGTCCACGCCCACGAGGCGGGAGACTTCAAGGTATTGCGAATCGAGCGAGATGAGCACGCACTGCGCGGGGTACAGGTCCTGATCCATAATGCGAGCCTAAAGCAGGCGGCGCTGCCTCGCCACCGTTACGGCGGCCGTGCGATTATCCACCCCCAACTTGTCATAAATGTGGATGAGGTGCGTCTTAATCGTCGCCTCGGAGACGAAGAATTGCTGCGCGAGCTCGCGGTTGCTCGCGCCCGTGGTCAGGCCTTCCAGAATCTCCCGCTCCCTTCGGCTCAGGGCCTCGCGCGGCTTTCCGATGCGCGCCGCCAGCAGCCCCGCCACCTCCGGCGCGAGCGTGCGTTGGCCCTTGGCTGTCGCCACGATGGCGTCGTGCAGCGTGTCCTCCGGTGCGTCCTTGAGCAGGTAGCCCAGGGCCCCGGCCTCCACGGCGGCGATGACGTCGCCCTCCGTGTCATACGTGGTGAGGATGAGGACGGGGACGTCTCCCGCGACCTTCTTGGTGAGCTCGATGCCGTCCGCGTTGGGCATTTGGATATCGCAGACGACGACGTCGACGGCGTTGGCGTCGACGTCCGCGGTGCCGTCCGTGCCCTCCGCGACGACCTCGAGGTCCTCGAAGGAATCCACGATGGCGCGCAGGCCCGCGCGGACCACCGGGTGGTCATCGATGAGCATGACGCGGATGGTCATTGGTTCTCCTTGAGCGGTAGTCGTACGGTGAGGGCGGTCCCGGTTCCTGGGCCGGGGCTAATTTCTAGGCGGCCGCCTAGTTCGGCAACGCGGGCGCGCAGTCCTGGTAACCCAAATCCCTTGTTGTTCGTCGTGGCGAAGCCACGACCGTCATCGACGACGTCGAGCGTCGCCGCATCTTCGAAGACTCCGAGGGTGACCACCGCGCGCCGGGCGTGGGCGTGCTTGGCGACGTTGCTCAGCCCCTCCCGGGCGGCGCGCTCGAGGCAGGCACTCACCTTGTCCGGCAGCTCTCTGGTGGTGTCACCGGTTTCGACGAGCTCGAAGTGGGTGTCTTCCCCGAGCATGCGCGCCCGCTCGTTCTGTGCCTCGACGAGGGCCTCGAGCGCCGTGGTGAGTTGCGGCGGCGCAGCCAAGTCCTGCACCAGCTTCCGCGTCTCCTGGAGCGAGTCCTGGGCGACCGTCGCGATGGTTTTGAGGTGCCCCGAAGGATCCGCCGCGTTCTTCCCGGCGCGGGCCATGAGCACGATGGAGCCCAGACCTTGGGCCACCGTGTCGTGGATTTCACGCGAAAGCCGGGCGCGTTCTGCGAGCCGTCCGGCGAGGTTTTCGCTGCGTGCGAGCTCCTCCTGGGTCGCTCGCAGCTCCTCCGCGAGCGCGCGGTAGCGCAGCGCCTCGTCGCGCAGCGCCACGTACGCGTAGTAAAACGCGATGGCGAAGACGGTGCCGATGGCCGGACCCACCGCCGCCGCGACGGTCCACTGGTCTGGGTAGCGCCACGCCGGGATGAGCGCCGCGCCGGCCCAGAGACAGACTGTGGAGACGATCCCCGGCGCGCGCGGCAGTTCGTGGAGGAACAAGAAGAGCAGCGGAAACTCGAGCCACATGAAGTCCCGGGCGTGGACCATGAGCCCAATCCACAGGATCGTGATGAGCGCGAGCCACCAGTATGCGGCGCGCCGGGTGGGTGGGCGCTTGACGGTGCCCCATACGTAGACGATCCCCAGCGCGATGGCGAGGCCGCAGACCCGCGCATCCAGGTCACCGTCCCCGGCAGCGCGCACGACGCCGAAGGCGAGCAGTAGCGCGAACATGGTGTGCAGCCCCACGCGCAGGCTGCCTAGCACTGTGCCCAAGTTGATAGATCTCACGTCCCTCAACGCTAGCGTGCCCGCGGCGGACGCGGAATCAACCGACCGGTTGATTCCGAAATCAACGCCGCTCCCGATGTATCCGTTGCCGCTGCGCAGGAGGATAAAAGTATGTTCCTTGCACTTCGTGAATTACGCGCCGCCCGTGGCCGCGTGACCCTCATGGGTGGCACCGTGGCCCTCATTACGCTGCTGCTCATCATGCTCACCGGCCTGACCGGCGGCCTGTCCAAAGAAAATACCTCCGCCCTCGACTCCCTCGACCCGGCTCACCTCGTGTTCTCCACCGAGGAGCCCTCCTTCATGGAGTCCACGTACTCCGGCCCGCTGCCTACCCTCGGTGTGGCGCAGACCAAGCTCGACTCCACCGGTGTCGCCGTCTTTGGTCTGCCTGCGGACTTCTCCTCGCCTGTCGGTTCGATCCCCTCCGACGGACTCCTGGTCCCTGAATCCCTCGGCTTTGCTGCGGGCGATACCGTGACGCTCGGCGGCGTGGCCACCACCGTTGCCGGCGTCGTGGACGAGCTCGACTACTCCCACCAGCCCGTGGTTTGGGCGCCCACCGAATTGTGGCAGGCTGCCGCCCACACGGATGCTGACGGCACCGTCGGGCTGTCCACCGACGGCTCCGAAGGCGTGTCCATCCGCGACGCCTACTCCGGCCTGCCGTCGTATTCCTCGGAGAACGGCTCGCTGCTCACCATGCAAGGCTTCCTCTACGCCATCTCCGCCCTGGTCACCATCGCCTTCTTGAGCGTGTGGACCATCCAGCGCACGCGCGACCTCGCCGTCCTCCGTGCCCTCGGCGCCAGCTCCCGTTACGTGCTCCGCGACTCCCTCGGCCAGGCCGCAGTGCTGCTTGCTGGCGGCGTCCTCGTGGGCGGCCTGCTCGGCATCGGCCTCGGCACCCTGGCTGCCGGCGCGTTGCCTTTCGACCTGGGCTGGCGCACTCTCGCTGTCCCTCCCGCCGGCGTCTGGCTGCTCGGCATCGCCGGCGCCTTCATCGCGACCCGCCGTGTCGCCCACACCGATCCACTCATCGCACTAGGAGGAAAGGCCTAACATGCTTTCGCTTAACGATGTCTCCGTCATCTTCCCCGACGGCGACCACACCCTTACCGCCCTCGATTCCGCCTCGCTCACCGTAAACCCCGGTCAGCTCGCCGCGATTACCGGCGAGTCGGGCTCCGGCAAGTCCACGCTGCTCAACGTCACCGCGGGGCTTATCGCCCCGACCTCCGGCTCTGTCCAGGTCGCCGGGCACGATCTCGCAGGTCTCGACGACGAGACCCGCGCCCGCATCCGCCGCGAGAACATTGGCATGGTCTTCCAACAACCCAACCTCCTGGGCTCGCTCACCGCACGCGAGCAGCTCCTCATCGTCGACCATCTCCGCGGCGTGCGCCCCCGCAAGGACCGCGCGGACGAGCTCCTTTCCTTCGTCGGCCTCGCTGACCTGGGCCACCGCCGCATGGAGCGTCTCTCCGGCGGTCAGCGTCAGCGCGTCAACATCGCGCGTGCTCTCATGGCGGACCCGGCCGTCCTGCTCTGCGATGAGCCGACCTCCGCCCTGGACTCGCAGCTCACGTCTGAGGTTGTTGATCTCCTCCGCCGCGCCACCGCTGAGTGGGACACCGCGACCGTGGTCGTCACCCACGACCTTTCCGTCGCCGCCGCGGCCGACGCACACTGGGAGGTTCGCGACGGCCGCGTAGGCCTGCTTTCTCGGGCAGCGTAGGTCCTGCATTTTTAGCCGACGAAGCACGAGATGTGGGGCAGCAATGACGGCGTAGTCGGCTAAAAATTTCTGCCGGTTACCGGCCTACGCGGGTGCACTTACGGTGAAAGCACATCTCGGGGGAAAACGTAGAGATCGGCCCCTATCGGTGGGACGCTGTACTTTCTCAACACCGGAGCGCCATCGAGGTCGACGGCTATGAGTACCACAAGGGCGAAGGCGTCCGGCACTTCGAGATCGACCGGCATAAGCGTCAATGACGCCGTCCGTCGCGGGTGGAGCCCGTTGCACTATACGGCTGCGACGATCGAGAAACATGCCGTGAAATCCCACAATCTAAGGCTTCGTCGGCTAGAAATCTCTCGCCCGTTCGGTAACCTCATATCCCGTTATGTCTCGACCCCGCCTTCGCCGCCTCACAACTCGCCTCGTCGAGGGGCTTATCGATCGCCCCACCGCGACCACGTATGAGCGCATGCCACAGTTCGGCCGCGCGCACTGGGCCATGCTGGGCACGACGGCCGCCACGTGCGCGGGGTTCATCGCGGGCGCACGGCGGGTGCGCGATACGCAGCATGAGGAAAGCGTGAGGAAAGCGTGGGGCTGGACGCACCTGGCCCTCGGCACGGCGTGGACGGCGGCGTCCCTTGACCCTAAGCAATTCGATATTCGCGAGTCCTTGCCGCTCCATCTGTGCGACGTCCTGCGTCCGGTGCTCGCGCTAGGACTTATTACGGGAAACGATAAAGCGCTCGCGCTCACGTACTACTGGGGCCTCCTGCTCAACCCGCAGGCTATCCTCACACCCGACGTCATCTACTACTACGAACCGCGGGCCCTGCGCTTTGCGACGTATTGGTTCTTCCATATCACGGCGCTTGCCACGCCACTCGCGCTGAGTTTCGGACTGGGCTATCGCCCCACGTGGCGCGATTACCGCTTCGCTGTTGCCGTCACGCCTGCGTGGATGGCCACGGCTATGACCACGAACGCGCTGACCCGTGGCAACTATGGATTCCTCAACCACGCGCCGGGCAGTCCGTCCGTCATCAATCTGCTAGGGCCCTGGCCCGGCTACATCGGTGCGGAAATCGTGCGCGTCGCCGCGGCATGGGCCGCACTCACCGCCGCGTGGCGGTAAGACGTGCGATGGCGGTGGGGATGGACCGCGCGATTTCCGATGCCGTCGTCGGCGCCAAGCCTTCCGGTGTCGCCGCCGCAATGGCTGCGGCGTGAGCATGGATGGCGACTGCCTCGCCGAGGGCATCGATCACTGCGAGTGCGCGGTCCTCGGGACGCGTGTGTTCGAGATTGGCGTGCGCGAGCCAGGCGCCGATGATGCCCGCGAGCACGTCGCCGCTGCCCGGGGTCGCCGCGTAGGAGTTACCTGCGTCGACGGCGAGCAGCATGCGCGGGTAGCCCGCGAGGATGGTCTTGCGTCCCTTGAGCAACACAAAGCAACTGAGTTCCTCGGCAAGTTGCTGCGCTAGGACGGCGCGGCCGCGCGAGGGCTCGTAGGAGCCGAAGACGGCGGAGTAGATGCGTTCGAACTCACCGGCATGCGGCGTCAGCACGACGAGCGGGTGGTTGCGCACGGCCTTCTGTACGGCCTTATTGCCCGCCAGGACGGTGAGCGCGTCCGCGTCGAGGACCGTGGGCTGGCCCTTCATGAGCACCTGGAGGATCTCCGCCGCGCATTTAAGGCCACGGCCAGGGCCCACAACCCAAGCTTGAGTGCGGCCCGCGGAGGCGACATCCTCGTGGTAGACAACCTCGGGGTGGGCGTGGACGACGTCGCGGCGGCCGATGATGCGCACCATGGACGGCGTGGCCCGCAGGGCACCGCCAGCGCAGAGGATTCCCGCGCCCGCATAGGGCTTGGAGCCGGCGCACAGGGCGACGACCCCGCCGGAGTACTTGTCATCCGCCGGCCCCGGAGTTGGGTCGTGGATGTCGTGGAAGGACGCGGCAGGCCGCAAGCGCAGCGTGCCTTCTTCTGTATCAATGTGGCCCGTCGCGGTATCGGTGGGGGCGTTTTCTAGGGCCTGGTTCCACGTGAAACGCGGTGGCAGGGACTTCTCGGCGGCGAGTATGCCTGATGCAATGCGCGTGGTGAGTTCCCAACTGCGGTGGAGGAGCTCCTCGCTGAAGCTATACGGGGCTCCGCGCGGCGTGAGATCGGCAATGACGATCTCGCCGCACTCGGGTGCGAGCGCATGGGCGGGGCGAAGACCACCGAAGGTAATGGTGGCATCGGCATGCACGCACGGGCTTGCCGCGACACCGGTCTCGGCGTTGATACCGCTGGGAACGTCGACAGAAAGGATCTGCTTGGCCTGGCGGAAGAGGTAATCGTGCGCGTCGCAGATGGCCCGGCCGGCGCCCAATCCTGCGACGGCGTCGATGATGAGTGCGTACGAGGCTACTGACTCATAGTCCGGCTCCTCCCGCACGGAGCCGCCTGCCAGCTTGAAGGCCTCGAGCGCCGGGGCGTGCGCGGCATTGGCCGCGAGCACCGCGTCGACGGAATACCCCGCGCCCAGCAGGAACGCGCCCGCGTACAGGCCGTCCCCGCCGTTGCCGCCGGGGCCGGAGACGACGAGGATGGGCGCGCCCGGGCTCACCATCTGGGCGGCTGCGCGGGCGACAGCATGCGCGGCCAGACGCATGAGTTGCTCGGGCGCGGTGGCGGCGAGCAATGCCTTTTCGGCCGCACGGACGGTGGGGACTGAGTAGTACGACTCCATGCGCCCCAGGGTAGCCCGGATTTTCCCAGCTGGCAGCGCAAAGATTCATCAAGTAAGACTTTCACAGTCGCGGCCATAGGCATATAAAAAGACGCACCCATCTCGGCCGACGCGCGAGCTGCATGGCTCTCGACTTCCATGCGCTCCGGCGCGTCGACTGAGATGGTGCGCGCCTGTCTTCCAACAGCTTAAAGGTATAGAGACGAGCTGTATACGCGAGATGATTTCGATTCCATAACAATCACCGTTCGGTTAGTTAGTCCACGGTTGGCTGGCACGTGGGGCACCAGAAAAGGTTGCGCCCGTCCATGGTCTGTTCGTGGATGGGGGAGCCGCACACGTAGCAGGCCATGCCTTCGCGGCGGTAGACGTAGACCTCGCCGCCGTGGTCGTCCTTGCGCGGCGGGCGGCCCATGGCCTCCGGGGTGTGCTCGGGACGCACTGTGTCGATACGGGCGTCGCGCACGCCAATCCGCATGAGTGTCACGAGGTCGTCCCACAGGGCGTCGAATTCTGCGCGCGTGAGCGCCTTGCCCGGCGTGAACGGTGAGATGCCCTGGCGGAAGAGGACCTCCGCCCGGTAAATATTGCCCACCCCGGCAAAGAGGTGTTGGTCCATGAGCAACGAGCCTACGGAACGTGCGGAGCGGTGCACCTTGGTCCAGAGAAGCTCTGGGTCGGCGTCCTCGCGCACGGGATCTTGGCCGATCTTCTTCAGTGCGGCGTCGTATTCAGCGTCTGTGATGAGCCGGCACCATTGCGGACCGCGCAGGTTCGCGGCCTCCGTCTCATTGCTGATATGCAGGCGGATTTGTCCCCAGTCATCCTCTGGGGCTTCGAAGTAGAGCTTGCCGATGAGGCCTAAGTGGATATGGACGGTGTGCTCCGGCGCGGGGGCGTCGAAGTGAATGAAGAGGTGCTTGCCGCGGGCCTCTGCAAAGTCGATGGTCGTGCCGTCGAGAAGCGCGGCCTCAGCGGCGAAGCGTCCTTGCGGGCTCGTGACGCTCAGCGGGCCGGTGCGCAGCTGCGCGTTGAGGCGGTTCGCGAGATGATGGATGAGGTGACCTTCGGGCATGATTTTTATCGTAGACACCAGGATTGAAACCTGGCTTGTCTACCGTACTTTCCTGGTACCACCATGCGCTTCCACCTATTGGCCGAAGCAAAGAGAGTGAAAAGTATGGGCAACAATCCGGCCCGCGACGCGGTGTGATGTAGTTCATAATACGGTGTTCCGTCCGTAGGTTTACACTGTTAACGCAGTTCACGCGCAGATTATGTTGCTGGCGTTTACATGAGACGGCGACATATCAACAAAATGCTGAGGACATTTCGCTTTTCTCGTGCATAATCGTGATTAGTCACCTGAGTGACAGCCTGGGAATGGCTTTAAACTTCGCCACGGTAAGAGAACCAGAGGAAGCGCCCCTCGTTGCCAGCCCTACACTTTGTGGCAGCGCCGTGGCGCTTCCTCCTTTCTTGTCTGGCGGCGAAATAATCCGGTTGAACTGGGCTTTCAAAAAGGAAACTCGGACGCGTGTAAGCTTTTCGTGCGGAATGTTAGACGTCCCAGACCCGCGGCAACGCGGTGTTTGATGGACCCCTCGAGCGCCCCGGAAGGCACCACTACATGACGCACGCTATCGGCTTTGACCGCGAGAAATACATCGAGCTCCAGTCCGAACATATCAACGCCCGCCGCAAAGAAATCGGCGGCAAGCTCTACCTGGAGATGGGCGGCAAACTCTTCGACGATATGCACGCTTCCCGCGTCCTGCCCGGTTTCACGCCGGACAACAAGATTGCGATGTTGGAGCGCATCAAGGACGACGTTGAGATCCTCATCTGCATTAACGCCAAGGACATCCAGCGCCAGAAGGTCCGTGCGGATCTGGGCATCCTCTACGAAGACGACGTTCTGCGCCTCATCGACGTCTTCCGCGGCCGCGGCTTCCTTGTCCAGAACGTCGTCATGACGCAGCTCGAAGAGGGCAACAAGATGGCGGAGGCGTTCATCGATCGCCTTGAGCGCTTGGGGCTTACGGTCTCGCGCCACCGCGTCATCCCGGGCTACCCGGCGGACTTCGACCTCGTCGTCTCGGACGAGGGTTTCGGCCGCAACGAGTTCGCGCCTACCACGCGCGACCTTGTCGTTGTCACCGCCCCGGGCCCCGGCTCCGGCAAGCTTGCTACCGCGATGAGCCAGGTCTATCACGAGATCCGGGGCGGCGTAAAGGCCGGTTACGCGAAGTTTGAGACCTTCCCCATTTGGAACCTGCCGCTCGAGCATCCCGTCAACCTCGCGTACGAGGCCGCAACGGTCGACCTCAACGACGCGAATATCATCGACCACTTCCACCTCACTGCCTATGGCGAGTCCACGGTCAATTACAACCGCGACGTCGAGGCCTTCCCACTGCTCAAGACCATGCTGGAGAAGCTCACCGGCGGCACGCCCTACCAGTCGCCCACGGACATGGGCGTCAATATGGCCGGCTTCTGCATCACGGACGACGAGGTCTGCCGCGCCGCTTCGAAGCAGGAGATCATCCGCCGCTACTTCAAGGCGCTCGTCGAGGAGGCCCGCTTGGGCCTCGACACCACGATGTCGGATCGCGCCGCCATCGTCATGGCGAAGGCTGGCATCAAGGCCATCGACCGTCCCGTTGTGGCCCCGGCTCGCGCCAAGGCCGAAGAGACCGGCGAGCCCGCTGCCACCATCGAGCTTGCCGATGCCACCGTTATCACCGGCCGCACGAGCGATCTGCTCGGCTGTTCCTCGTCCATGCTGCTTAACGCGCTCAAGCACCTCGCGGGCATCGATGACGACATCCACCTGCTTTCGCCGGAGTCCATCGAGCCGATTCAGACGCTGAAGACGAAGCACCTGGGCTCACGCAACCCGCGCCTGCACACGGACGAGGTGCTCATCGCCCTGTCTGTGTCGGCCGCCAAGGACGAGAACGCGCGCCTGGCACTCGAGCAGCTCAAGAACCTCGACGGCTGTGACGTCCACACTACGACCATCCTGGGTTCCGTCGACGAGGGCATCTTCCGCAACCTCGGCGTGCTCGTCACCTCGGACCCGGTCTTCGCGCGTAAGTCCGCGCTCTACCAGAAGCGCTAGATTCTGGAATCTGCTGTGCTCACGCTTAGAATTGCAGGAGTGAGCATCAGCAAAATTCTCCTCTACTACGCCTTTACTCCCATCGCGGATCCCACGGCTGTCATGTTGTGGCAGCGCACCCTGTGCGAGTCCCTGGGACTCAAGGGGCGCATCCTCATCTCCGAGCATGGCATCAACGGCACCGTGGGCGGCGATATGGAGGCGTGTAAGCGCTACGTGCGCGTGACCAAGGAGTACCCGGGCTTCAAAGGCATGGAGTTCAAGTGGTCCGAGGGCGGCGCAGACGACTTCCCGCGCCTGTCCGTCAAGGTCCGCGACGAGATCGTGGCCTTCGGCGCGCCGGGCGAGCTCAAAGTCGACGAGAACGGCGTCATCGGCGGCGGCGTCCACCTCAAGCCGGAAGAAGTCAATAAGCTGGTGGAAGAACGCGGCGACGAGGTCGTCTTCTTCGATGGCCGCAACGCCATGGAAGCCGAGATCGGCAAATTCAAGGGCGCCGTCGTCCCGGACGTCACCACGACGCACGACTTTATCGAGGAACTCGAGTCCGGCAAGTACGACTGGATGAAGGACAAGCCGGTCGTGTCTTACTGCACGGGTGGTATTCGCTGCGAGATTCTTTCCTCGCTCATGAAGAACCGCGGCTTCAAAGAGGTCTACCAAATCGACGGCGGTATCGTCCGCTATGGCGAGAAGTTCGGCAACGACGGCCTGTGGGAGGGCTCGCTCTACGTCTTCGACGGCCGCATGCACCACGAGTTTGGCCAGGGCCTCGAAGACCCCGGCTTTATCCAGCTCGGTCACTGCGTCCACTGTGGTTCGGCAACTAATACCTTCCACAACTGCATCAACGAGGACACCTGCCGCCGCCAGGTGCTCATCTGCGATGACTGCGCCTTGAATGTCGAGACGCAGCACTGCGGACGTCCGGACTGCGCGGAGGTCGCAGCGCAGCTCGCAGCTGGACGCGCGTCCTAGAGATTCTGCGCGTCGAGGAAAACCTGAAGCACATCGATGCCCCAGAGCATGAAGTGCAGGGCGCAGAACCAGAAGGTGCCCATCCAGACGAACCAGCGGACGTAGCCGTTGAGCTTGCGCATCATGATGACGCCGGAGCCCACCATGCCGATGGTGGGGGTGAGCATGGCCAGCGGCATCCAGATCCACCGCGCGGTATCGGTGCACAGCCAGTCTGCCTCGCCGGCTTCGCAGAGCGGCCCGCCGAAGGAGCGGATAAGCGGTAGCGATCCGAGGCCGATGAGCAGCGAGACAGCGACGATGATGAGCGGGAAGATGATGGCCTGCCGCGTGGAGCGGCGGGAGGCGCGGGCGAGCTCGAGGGGATCGGGGGCATCGGCAAGCTCGTCGAACGTATGCGGCTCGGGTGGCCGCTTGTTCATGGAATCTAGGAGCGAGTCGAGGTCGTTTTCCGGATGCTCAGGCCTGGTCATAGTTGTAGTCTAAGCCTCAGACGGAATGACGAGGACGGGGACCGTGAGGTGGGGGAGGAGCTCCGTGGCGCGCGAGCCTAAGAAGACGCGGGCAAAGGGAGAGATGGGGTTGGAACCGAAGACCATGAGGTCAGACTTCTTCCACTTCACCGCGTCCACGGCGCCTTGCCAGCCTGCGCCGGAGCCGAGTACGGAGGAGACCTCGAGCTGCGGGAATTCGTCCTGGACGAGATCCGTGGCGCGATCGAGGAGGGAGAGCGTGTGCTCGTGCCACTCCGTGGCGAGCTTCTTCGTGACGTCGACTTGCGCGTTGAGCGGCGGGTGGATGAGCCCGGTGGGTGAGAACGCGACGAGACGCAGCGGGACGCCGAGGCGTGCGGCGAGCGAGGCTGCCTGGCGCAGGGCGCGGTGCTGTCCCTCGTGGTGGTCTTCGCTGAACGCAAAGTTGATGCGCTTGACGCCGCCCTTGGCGAGCTTGGCATCAGTGGGAGCGAGCCCTACGGCGACGGGGGAGTAGTGCAAGAGGCTATCCGCGGTAGACCCGGCGAGGAGGCGGTGCTTGGGCGAGGCTTGATGAGGGCCGAGCAGGATGATGTCCGCCTTGAAGTCCGCGGCGGCATCGGTAAGCAAACGCGGCTGGCTGGGGCCGACGAGGAGGGCGGAAGGCTCTTTGTCCCAGTGCTTCTTCTCCAGCGTGGAGTCTGCGAGCCGCTTGCGTACGGCATCTGCGTAGGCGGACGATTCTGCTTTGAGCCACTTCTTATACTTGCCGCCCAGCTTGGCGAATGGGGCCGAAGTCCAGGGTTGCACGAAGGTGGAGGCGACGCGCACGCGTACGCGGGTGCTGCGGCCGAGCCACGCGGCGACGTCGATGGCGCCGGTGGACTGCTCCGCGCCAGGCGCGGCCGGGTTCCACAAGACGAGAAGACGCAGGGGAACCGAGGGGTCTGCCAGAGCGGGCGGGGATGCCGCGGATTTTTTAGCCATAGTCACCGAATCAATGAGGAGCGTGCTTTCCTCTATTATTAGCGGCCCCTATCCGTTTTGGGAAAATCGCGGCGGCTGATAAACGGTAGCCAGGCGGCTGATAAGCCCCGAAACCTTGCTGGCCGTCTCTAGATCCTCGGGGTCGAGCCAACAGAGGATGTGCGCGAGCGCCTCCGCGCGCTGGCGGGAGACGGTGTTGAGTTCGGCCTCGCCCAACTCCGTGAGAGCGACGAGGACGCCGCGGCGGTCCTTTTCATCCCGCATGCGCTCGACGAAGCCGCGCGACTCCAGCTGATACAAGGCATTCGAAGCGGTGGGCATGCGAATGAGCTCGGCTTCCGCGATGGCGGACACGCGGGACGGGCCACGGCGCTTGAGCTGGTTCATGATGGAAACCTGCGAGGTGGTGAGCCGCGAGCCCTCCGTCGTGCGCTGGAAGATGACCATGAGCTTGTTCAGCGCTGGCTGCAGCTCCTCAGACACCTCGAGCGCGTCCTCGAAGCTCGAGGGCGACTCCGCATTTTGTTCATTCATAGAAACTAAATATATCGGAGCCGCCGCATTCTGGCTACTCCCCGCGAATGAAGGCCTCGAGCTGTGCGCGGGCCTCCTCGTCACCCAGCTGCACCGGCGGGGACTTCATGAGGTAGGAGGAGGCAGGCAGGATGGGGCCGCCCAGGCCGCGGTCGAGTGCAATCTTCGCGGCGCGCACCGCGTCGATGATGACGCCGGCGGAGTTGGGGGAGTCCCAGACCTCCAGCTTGTACTCGAGGTTGAGCGGAACCTCGCCAAAGGCCGAGCCCTCGAGGCGCACGTAGGCCCACTTGCGGTCGTCCAGCCACGGCACGTAGTCCGAGGGGCCGATGTGGACGTTACGGTCATGGACCTTGCCCGCGAGCGGGGACTCGTGGAGGTTGGAGGTCACCGCCTGAGTCTTGGAGACCTTCTTCGACTCGAGGCGCGTGCGGTCGAGCATGTTCTTGAAGTCCATGTTGCCGCCCACGTTGAGCTGCATGGTGCGGTCAAGGCGCACGCCGCGGTCCTCGAAGAGCTTGGCCAGGACGCGGTGGGTAATCGTGGCACCCACCTGACTCTTGATGTCGTCGCCCACGATGGGCACTCCCGCGTCCGTGAATTTCTGGGCCCACTTCGGATCCGAGGCGATGAAGACGGGTAGGGCGTTGACGAAGGCGCAGCCTGCGTCGAGCGCGGCCTGAGCGTAGAACTTATCCGCCTCCTCTGAGCCCACCGGCAGGTAGGACACGAGGACGTCCACCTGGGCGTCGCGCAGCGCCTGCGCCACGTCCACCGGCTCGGCCTCGGACTCCTCGATGACCTCGCGGTAGTGTGTGCCCAGGCCGTCGAGCGTCGGGCCGCGCTGGACGGTCACGCCCAACTCCGGGATGTCCGCGATGGTGATCGTGCAGGACGTCTCCGTGCGGGTGGCATCTGCGAGGTCGTGGCCCACCTTGGCCGCGTCCACATCAAAGGCAGCGACGAAGTCGACGTCGCCTACATGGTAGCCGCCGAAGACGGTGTGCATGAGCCCCGGGATCTTCTGCTCCGCCGGGGTGTCGCGGTAGAACTCCACGCCCTGGATGAGCGACGTGGCGCAGTTGCCCACGCCGGCAATGGCGACGCGTACTTTCTGTGACATGCGGTATTTCCTTTCCGCGCGACTATCGCGCTTCCGGGAGCCAAGCTAGCGGGGAATTCGGCAGAAGTGGGGACTTGGAGAGACTGGATCGTTGAAGCCCTGTGTGGGGAAGCGTGGGTTAGGCTGGGTGCCGTGATTCCCGGAGTTCGAACCAAGCACCCTGTCTCCCACGCGTGGGAACGGGCGGCGCACCTGCGCGATTTTCGGGAAGGCAGACTCCAGCGCGACGAGATCTGCGACGCGGACTT
This sequence comes from Corynebacterium sp. SA-MJD20WY100, assembly GCF_039822565.1. NCBI lineage: Bacteria > Bacillati > Actinomycetota > Actinomycetes > Mycobacteriales > Corynebacteriaceae > Corynebacterium > Corynebacterium sp. SA-MJD20WY100. The sequence continues at coordinate 127,733 of NZ_JBCJKS010000006.1, forward strand.
CTTGCTGCGCGCCGCCGCCACCCATCACGGCGTGGACTCCCCGCGTCCGTGTCCGATCTGCGCAAGCTCCATGCGCGTGACGTATTGGATCTTCGGCGACGTCCTCGGACGGCGCGCCGGGAGCGCCCGCCCGCCCGCCGAAATCGCGGAAATCGGCGCAGAGCTCGCCGCCCGCGGGGAGGAATTCACCGTCCACGCCGTGGAAGTGTGTCCTACATGTCACTGGAACCATCTGCTGGAAACGGCCACGGTCTATTAGGAATCCCAGGATTGCGTGTTAAGTTTTAAAGTTTAAAGAGATACCTCTCCACCACTTGAAGAAAAGGCGCACAGGTGACCGATTCCGAACAACCGAAGAGCACCGGCGAGTCCCGGGGCCGTCAGGCTCTCGACAACACGTCAGCTGCGACGACGCGTGCTAAGGCCGCACAGCCGACGAAGAAGAAGCGCCGCCGCTGGCCGTGGATCGTGCTGATCGTCCTGCTCGCGGCGATCCTCATCCCGCTGGGTCTGTTTGCTTTCGCGTACTCGCAGTACAAGGTTCCTGAACCCCAGGAACTGGCGAATAAGCAGATTGCCACCATCTACGCGAACGACGGTCAGACGCAGCTCGCCCGCCTCGTCCCACCGGAGGGCAACCGCACGCAGGTCAAGCTTGAGCAGGTTCCGCAACACATGCAGGATGCGGCCTTGGCCGCTGAGGACCGCGAGTTCTGGACGAACTCCGGTTTTTCCTTCACCGGTTTCGGCCGCGCCATCGTGGGTCAGCTCACCGGCAACCCCACCGCCGGTGGTGGTTCGACGATTACCCAGCAGTACGTGAAGAACACGCTCGTGGGCAACGAGCGGTCCTACGTGCGCAAGGCTCGTGAGCTCATCTACTCCATCAAGATGACCAACGAGTGGGACAAGCAGACCATTCTCAACGCGTACCTCAACACGGTCTACTTCGGTCGCAACGCCTACGGTATCCAGGCGGCGTCCAACGCCTACTTCAATAAGAACGTCGAGGACCTCACCACGGAAGAGTCCGCGCTGCTCGCCGGCGTCATCCAGGCGCCGTCTGCTCTCGACCCGGCCGTCGATCCTGAGGCCTCCGTTGAGCGCTGGAATTACGTCCTTGACGGACTCGTGGAGATGGGCGTCCTCGACGCCTCGGAGCGCGCCGCGATGCAGTTCCCGCAGACGCGCGACCCCTCTGAGTACTCCGCGTACACGGAGGCCACCGGCGCCAACGGCCACATCAAGAACCAGGTCATCGCCGAGCTTGGCACCATCGGCATCACCGAGGAAGACGTGCAGACCCGTGGCCTGCAGATTACGACGACCATCGACATGAACGTCCAGAACGCGTCTCTCGATGCCGCCGATACCGCCCTCGCTCCGCTCCAGGAAGATGCCCGCGCCGCAGCCGTGACCATCGACCCGAAGACGGGCGCTGTGCGCGGCTACTTCGGCGGTCACGACGCCAACGGCTGGGATTATGCCAATGCTCCCATGCAGACCGGCTCGACCTTCAAGATCATCGGTCTCGCCGCAGCTGTCCAGCAGGGAATTAGCACGGACACGTACTACTCCTCCGCGCCGTACCAGCTTGAAGGAACGAATATCATTGTCAACAACGTCGACGGCGCCTCGTGCGGTAGCTGTTCGCTCAAGGAAGCGCTGAAGCACTCCTACAACACGTCCTTCCAGCGCCTCCAGGCGGACCTTGCGAATAAGTCGCAGGACACCGCGGACATGGGCCACGCCCTGGGCATCGCCCCGACCTTCGCCAATGGCGATAAGACGCTGAGCGAGGAAGGCCAGCGTCCGTACGACGGCATCATCCTGGGCCAGTACCCGTCCCGCGCCATCGACATGGCGACCGTCGTCGCGACACTGACCAACGATGGCATCTGGCACGACACTCACTTCGTGCAGCGCGTGACGGATTCCTCCGGCGAGGTGCTCTACGAGCGCCCGGAGGACACTGGCGAGCGCCGCGTGTCCAAGCAGGTGGCCCGCAACGTCATCGAGGCCATGGAGCCCATCGCAGGTTGGTCCAATGGCGCGCTGGCGGGCGGCCGTCCATCCGCCGCGAAGACCGGTACCTCGCAGCTGGGTGATACTGGCGCGAACCGCGACACGTGGATGATTGGTTCCACCCCGCAGCTGGCTACTGCCGTGTGGGTCGGCACCGCCGACAACACGTCTGCTATCTACAACGCCTGGGGCGGCATCATGTACGGCTCCGGCGCTGCGACGCAGATTTGGAAGTCCATCCTCGACACCTCGCTCGAGAACCAGGACTTCGAGTACTTCCCCGACGCCGTCCCGGTCCGCTACGGCACGGGCACGGCGGGTTCCGGCTACTACTATGACCCGTCCTGGTCCTCCGGGTCTTCCAATACGTGGTCGGATTCCTCGACGGATGACGCCGCTGCTTCCGATGCCCCGGCTGCCGAAAGTCCTGCCGATGCCCCCGCGGGCGACCAGGAGTCGCCCGCCGCTCCCGCGGCCCCGGCTGCACCGGCGGAGAATGGCACCGGCGGCGGTACGGCGGGCGGCGGAAATCAGGATGCGCTCACACAGCTGGGCAATGAGCTCAACGATGCCGTCAACGACTTCCTCAACCAGTAGGCCGCGCGCGTGACCGTCACTACTCTCTCCCGGGAGCCTCTCGCCCGCGGGCTAGTTGATTTCTTTGGTGGCCCGCGCGGCACGCATGCTTCGCGTCCCGTCAACGCCATGCGGTGGGTTCTCTCCGTCGGCTGGGTCTTCCTCGCTTTCGCGTACTTGGCCAAGGCCAACTGCGCGGGCGGCATCAAGAACGAGGACGGCACGGTCTCGCTCAACTGGGCGGGCGCGCGCCAGTACTCCTCGTTCTGCTACAACGACATCATTCCGCTCTATGGCGGACGCGGTCTGGACAGGCCGGGCTTCGTCTACGCGTACTCGTGGCAGGAGGGCGATCTCACTCGCTACATGGAGTACCCGGTCCTCGCTGGCCTCTTCCAAGGCTTTGAGGGCTGGCTCGCGCGCACGACGTATCCACTCGTCTCGTGGGCCGTCGCCGACGCTGGTTGGTACTTCGCGCTCACCGCGCTCACGATGGCCATCATGTGGGTGGCGACCCTGCGCATGGTGGGCGAGCTCCTCGGCAACCGTCTCTGGGACGGCTTGCTCGTCGCCGCGAGCCCGCTCGTCATCATGCATGGCTTCACCAACTGGGACATCCCGTCTATCACGTTGGCCGTCGCCGCGCTGCTCGCCGTGAGCAAGCGCAAGAACTGGCTGGGCGGCGTCCTCATCGGCCTGGGCTTCGCGTTTAAGATGTGGCCGCTGTTCATGCTCGGCGCGTTCCTCGTGCTCGCCATCCGTCACCGTCGCTTCGTGCCCTTCTTCAAGCTGCTCGGCGGCGCCGTGGGTGCGGCCGCAGTCGTCAATATCCCCATCGCGCTGCTCTACCCGGATGCCTGGTACGAGTTCTTCCGCCTCAACTCCACGCGTGGCTGGGAGTGGACGACGGTCTACGCGATGATTGCGCGCAACTTCCCCAACCTGCCCATGTCAGCCGAGTTCGTCAACGCCTTCTCGCTCGTGGGCTTCCTCGCGCTGTGCGTGGGCATCCTCATCTTTGGCCTGCGGACCCAGCGCACCCCACGCGTGGCGGAGCTCGTCTTCCTCATCCTCGTGGCCTTCCTCATGCTCAACAAGGTGTGGTCGCCGCAGTATTCGCTGTGGCTGCTCGTGCCGGCCGTCCTCGCGCTGCCCAACTGGCGGCTCATCTTCACGTGGGGCTTCTTCGACGCCCTCGTCTGGCCCATCCTCATGCTCCACATGCATGGCGTGGAGAACAAGGGCCTGCCGGGCGAGATGCTCGACCTCGCCATCTGTCTGCGCGACGGCTTCATCCTCGCCATTGCCGTGCTCGTCATCCGTCAGATGCTGGGCAAGAGCCGCGACAAGGTGCTCGCGGACAATGGCACCGATCTACTAGCAGGAGACTTCGCAAAATGACCTTCACTATCGTGGGCATCGTGTCCATCGTCATCGGCTTTTGCTGCGTGATGGGTGCCTATTACACGTTCCAGAAGGGCGAGCCGGGATCCAACCGCACGGTGCCCATCGTGCTGGGGCTTCTCGCCTTGGTGTTCCTCACCATCATTCCGGCGGGAACGGCCGTCTTCTTCGCCGCGCCCGGCGGCCAGCAGCTGCCGTAACTCGGGGTCCAGAACCACACTTTGGAATTACACTTTTGTCATTTGCCGCCTGCCCCGCAGGGGCCGGCGGTGATTTCCGTTTTTACCTGCATGTGGGGTATTCTCGTGGGGTTGCTTGACGCAACGAACCCTCCTGCCACATCCGCAAAGGTGATGTGGCCGAAAACAATTACTAGACCATAGGAGGTGATGAGGTCCGTGCGTCACTACGAAGTCATGATCATTCTGGATCCTACCCAGGATGAGCGCACCGTTGCCCCGTCCCTGGACAAGTTCCTCTCCACCGTGCGTGAAGAGAACGGCAAGGTAGAAAACGTTGATATCTGGGGCAAGCGCCGTCTGGCCTACCCGATCAACAAGAAGGACGAAGGCATCTACGCCGTCGTCACCCTCGAGTGCGAGTCCGCATCCGTGCTCGAGCTCGATCGTCGTCTGAACCTGAACGACAACGTTCTGCGTACCAAGGTTCTGCGCACTGACAGCAAATAGCGGATACTGGGTACATCAGTAACCAACGCTTGTAAGGAGACATCATGGCTCAGGGAGATACCAACATCACGGTCGTCGGCAACATCGTTGCTGACCCGGAACTGCGTTTTACCCCGGCGGGAGCAGCTGTTGCTAACTTCCGCGTCGCCTCGACCCCTCGTCGCTACAACTCGCAGACGAACCAGTGGGAAGACGGCGAAGCAATGTTCCTCACTTGCAACGTGTGGCGCCAAGCGGCGGAGAACGTGGCCGAGACCCTCACGAAAGGCATGCGCATTATCGTGACCGGTCGCCTGAAGGCTCGTTCTTACCAGACCCGCGAAGGTGAAAACCGCACGGTTTTCGAGATCGACGTTGACGAAGTCGGTCCGTCCCTGCGTTATGCCACCGCGCAGGTTGCCCGTAACCCCCGTGAGGGCGGCAACGGCAACTACGGCGGCGGCAATAACAATAACCAGGGCGGCGGCAACTTCGGTGGCGGCTTTGGCGGCGGCAATAGCAATGCCGGCCAGCAGCAGCAATCGCAGGGCGGTTTTGGTGGTAACAACAACCAGAACTTTGGCCAGCAATCGCAGCAGCAGGCACCCGCTAACGATCCGTGGAACTCCGCCCCGCCGGCCGGCGGCTTTGGCGGCGCCGCTGATGAGCCCCCGTTCTAAAGCTGTTTTACACGCAATCCAAATTATTAAAGACTCAATTGAAAGGCAGGGATCATGAAGCTGATCCTCACCGCTGCCGTTGAGAACCTCGGCGCCGCAGGCGATATTGTTGAGGTTAAGGACGGCTACGGACGTAACTACCTGCTTCCGCGCGGTCTGGCCATCGTTGCCACCCGTGGTGCTGAGAAGCAGATCGAGGGCATCAAGCGCGCCCAGGAAGCTCGCGCAATCCGCGACCTGGACCACGCACGCGAGATTCGCACCCAGCTCGAGCAGCTCACCGACATCAAGGTGCCGGTGAAGACCTCGGAGAAGGGCAAGCTCTTCGGTTCCGTGTCCGCAGAGGACATCGTTGCCGCGGTCGAAACCGCCGGTGGCCCCAAGCTGGATAAGCGCATTGTTGTGCTTCCCAAGGGCCTCGTTAAGAAGACTGGCAACTACCAGGTCGAGCTCAAGCTGCACGCTGACGTTCTCGGCAAGGTGAACTTCTCGGTCGTCGCTGCCTAATTTTGGCGCACGACGGTCTACGCTCGTGTAGCGTCTAGACCCAAAGACAACAGCACGCCGCAGCGCCCCGCGCCGCGGGCTGGCCATCATGTGAGGTGATGGCTTCCCGCATTGCGCACGGGGCGCTGTGGCATTTTTCCTGTCCGTGGCCGCTCGCCGCTGAAATTGTGGATAACTCGCGCGACCTGTGGATAACTTGTTGTCATTTACCAAATTTTTACGTTCCGGCCATGGCTCCTTTTCCGCAGGTGAAGGCACTTATCCACCGATCTAGTGAGGATTTTCACAACCACAATACATGGTCCTGACCTGCACAAACGATCGTCGCAGGTCAGAGCCGGTGGGAGTTATCCACAGGCCTGACCACGGGAAATGCATCTTCTTCTGTTAACCACCTCGGGTTTCTACAGGCTTCTGTGGATAACTGTGCAATTTGTGCCCAGGGGGTAGACGAGACTAGACGTTCTGGGCGTGTCAGGACGCTGAACTAGAGTAGGGATGCAGACGGATGAAAGAGGGGACACCTGGTGACTACGCCAAGTTTTGATGACGACACTTACGCGCCGCCGGAAGAGGATTTTGGGCCCATGGAGCCCGCGCCGCCGGAGGAGGAACCGCGCCGCTTCGGCCGCGGCACCGGCCGCCGTGGCAAGCACACGAACGACGGCGATTATGCCGCGTACGGTAACTTCCGCCAGCCGCCGGCTGACCGCGAGGCGGAGCAGGGCGTCCTGGGTGCCATGTTGCTGAGCCCGGCCACGGCGTCTGAGGTCTCGGAGATCGTCACGGAGGACGACTTCTACTACCCGGCGCACGCCATCATCTTCAAGCACATCATGGCGTTGTTCGCCGACGGCAAGGAAATCGATGCCGTCGTGCTCAGCGGCCGCCTCGACCGCTACGGTGAGCTCGAGCGCGCCGGTGGTGCCCCGTATTTGCACACTCTGCTGGCTTCGGTGCCTACCGCAGCCAATGCACGCTACTACGCGGAAATCGTCGCGGAGAAGGCCGTCCTCCGTCGCCTCATCGACGCCGGCACGCGCGTGGTCCAGCTGGGCTACGAGGCCCAGGAGGACGCGGAGCTCGAAGCTGTCATTAACGATGCGCAGCAAGCCGTCTTCAACGTCTCGCAGCGCAAGAAGTCCGAAGACTACAAGCCGCTGAGCGAGCTCATCGTGCCCACCATCGATGAGCTCGTACAGCTGCAGGAACATGGCGGCGTCGAGCTCGGCGTTCCCACAGGCTTCGTCGACCTGGATAAGCTCACCAACGGTCTCCATGCTGGCCAGATGGTCATCGTCGCCGCTCGTCCGGGTGTGGGTAAGTCAACGCTGGCCATGGACTTCATGCGCTCGTGTTCTCTCCACCACGGCAAGACCTCCGTCATCTTCTCTCTCGAGATGTCCGCGAACGAGATCCTTATGCGTTTGCTCTCCGCGGAGTCTGAGGTCAAGCTTGCGGATATGCGTGCCGGCCGCATTTCGCCGGAAGACTGGTCCAAGCTCGAGGAGACCATCACGCGCATCGACAACGCGCCGATGTACATCGATGACTCACCGAACCTCACCATGATGGAGATCCGCACCAAGGCACGCAAGATCAAGCAGCAGCATGGCCTCGACATGATCGTCCTCGACTACATGCAGCTGATGAGCTCAGGCAAGAAGGTTGAGTCGCGTCAGCAAGAGGTCTCGGAGTTCTCCCGTAGCCTCAAGCTGCTCGCCAAGGAGCTCGAGGTTCCGCTCATCGCCATCTCGCAGCTGAACCGTGGTCCTGAGGCCCGTACGGACAAGAAGCCGCAGCTCGCTGACCTCCGTGAGTCAGGTTCGCTGGAGCAAGACGCCGATATGGTTATGTTGCTCTACCGCCCGGACTCCCAGGATCGCGATAACGAGCGTGCCGGCGAGGCCGACATCATCCTGGCTAAGCACCGCGGCGGCCCCATCGATACCGTGACGGTCGCGCACCAGCTGCATTACTCGAAGTTCGTCAACATGGCCCGCGGCTAGCCCACACCGAAAGGCCACCATGCGCTGCAGGCACTTCAGCGCTGTTGTCCATGACGCCCGCCTGCCCGACGGCACTGTGGTCAATAATCCTTTGCGGGTGTTGACGCATCCCACGGCATTGAAGTCGTGTTTACCGTCCGGCAGCTCGCGATGAGCGACGCGGACTTCGGGCGCGACTGCGCGTCGGTGGAGCAGGACCTTGTCCGATTGAAAGCGATCCTCGAAGGCTAGACCTTCCGAATCTCAGATTCGAAAAACACCGTGAGCCCCAACCCGAAGGTTGGGGCTCACGGCGACTCTTTCTCTCTTAGGAGGGGTCCCTTAGGCGGTGTCTCACGCCGCCACCCCGGAACCTGGGGCTCTCTCTATCTCTCTCAAAGGTATGCGCCTCTCAAACGCATGAACTCAGTATGGGACACGAGGCTGGCGGGAGCCCTACACGCAGCTACGCGTTACCTGGCAATTCCTGGGAAGTAGCTGAAGACACCGAAACATCCTTCACCTTGTCCGGATCGCCGAGCCGTGGTCCGAGGGCGGCGAGGACCACGAACACCGCGGTCGCGAGGATGCCCAGCCAGATCCACAGGCGGTGGAACCGTGGCCCGCACCAGGAGGCGAAGGCGGCGCCGGCGAATGCGCCGAGGGTGTTGAACATGAGGTCGTCGATGTCGCTGCGGCCGAGACCACAGGCGTATTGGAGCGTTTCCACCGTGAGCGAGAGGCAGAAGCCCCACGCGGTGACGGGCCCGATGCGGCGCAGCAGAATGAAGAGCAGGACGCCCAGCGGGACGAAGAGCGCGAAGTTGCCGCCATAGCCGAAGACGGGACCGAACCACGAGGTGCCGTCGAGCTCTGCCAAGGGACGGAGACGAATCTCGCGGGCCACCTGATTCTCGGGCAGCCACAGGTAGCCGATCTGGAAGAAGGCCTTGAGCAGGGTGAGGGCAACGATAACCCCCACGTAGCCGCCGAGAGCGAGGACCAGCGTGGGGGTTAGACGGGAAGAGTGCATGCCCGCGATTGTAGAGCAGATTTAGGAAAGCGCCTTGCCGCGTTGCTCAGGGAGAGCGAAAGCGGCGAGCGCCGCCAGAGCGAAGGCGGCCGCGAAAAGCGCGAAGAGCCAGCCGGAGCCCGCGCCGGCGAGGATGAGCGGGACGAGGAGCGGCGCGATGATGGAGGCGAGGCGGCCAAAGCCAGCGGCGGCACCCGTGCCTGCGCCACGCAGGTGCGTGGGGTAGAGCTCCGGGCCCACGGCGTAGAGCGCGCCCCACGCGCCGAGGTTGAAGAAGGAGAGCAGGCAGCCGGCGACGAGGATGAGCCATTCCGTATGCGCGAATCCGTAGAGACCCGCGGCGCAGGCGGAGCCCACGAGGAAGGCGGCGAGCGTCACGCGTCGGCCCCAGACCTCAATGAGCCAGGCGGCCATCGCGTAGCCCGGCAGCTGCGCCAGCGTGATGATGAGAGTGAACGAGAAGGATTTCACGAGTGAGAAGCCGTCCGCTACGAGCAGCGACGGAATCCACACGAAGGCGCCGTAGTAGCTGAGGTTGACGCAGAACCAGACCGTCCAGAGTGCTGCGGTGCGCCCGCGCAGGGACGGTGACCAAATGGAGCGGGAGGTGACGTCGTCTTCGGCGAAGGTGGGAGTGGAGGGGGCATCGGCAAGCTCTGCGTCGGTGGGGACGGCGGCCTCGAAGGAGGCGACGATTTCCTCGGCCTCCTCGTGCCGGCCGCGGGACTCGAGAAAGCGCACGGACTCCGGAAGGTGGAGGCGCACGTAGAGGGCGTAGAACGCCGGCACCATGCCCAGCGCGAGGGCCCAGCGCCAGCCGGAGTCATGCGCGCCGACCACGAAGGTGCCGATGACGGCGGCAAGGATCCAGCCCACGGCCCAGAAGGCCTCGAGGAGGACGACCATGCGGCCGCGGACCTTGACCGGAGAGAACTCGGAGATGAGCGTCGAGGCGACGGGGAGCTCTGCGCCCAGGCCCAGGCCGATGAGGAAGCGGAGGACGAGCAGCATGACCAGGCCCGTGGACAGCGCGGAGGCGCCGGTGGCGAGACCGTAGACGAGCAGCGTGAGGGCGAAGACGTGGCGGCGGCCGAACTTATCGGCAAGCAGCCCGCCGAAGGTCGCGCCGATGGCCATGCCAATGAAGCCGATGGAGGCGAGCCACGAGGACTCGGTGGGCGTGATGCCCCAGTGGACGGCGAGGGCGGCCATGATGAAGGAAATGAGGCCGACATCCATGGCGTCGAGCGCCCAGCCAATACCGGAGCCGATGAGGAGTTTTTTGTGCTTGCCCGTGACCGGCAGGCGATCGAGGCGTTCGTTGCGAGATAAAGGAAGAGAATTCTGTCGAAGAATTGGCATGCACAAAGATTAGGCCCCCGGAATCGGGGGCGCTAGATTCTGTGCAAATTCTTAATCGATAGAGCGGAAATTCTTCAGTCGCAGGGAGTTGCTCACCACGAAGACCGAGCTCAAGGCCATGGCGATACCCGCGAAGAGGGGATTGAGCAGCCCCACGGCCGCGACCGGAATGAGGACCACGTTGTAGGCGAAGGCCCAGAAGAGGTTGCCCTTGATGATCTTGAGGGTGCGGCGGGACAGCCTGATGGCGTCCACGGCGGAGCGGAGGTCGTCGTTCATCAGCGTGATATCGGAGGCCTCAATGGCGACGTCCGTGCCGGTGCCCATGGCGATACCGAGATCCGCCTGGGCGAGCGCGGCCGCGTCGTTGACGCCGTCGCCGACCATGGCCACGGTCTTGCCCTCCTCCTGGAGGCGCTGGATGGTCGCTACCTTGTCTTCTGGCATGACGCCGGCGGTGACGGAGTCGATGCCGACTTCGCGTGCCACCGCCCGCGCAGCGTGCTCGTTGTCGCCCGTGAGCAGGTGCGGGGTGAGCCCGAGCTCCTTGAAATGGGAGATCGCGATCTTCGAGGTCGGCTTGACGATGTCGCGGACCTCGATGGTGCCCTTGACGGCGCCGTCCACGGTGACGGCGACGAGCGTGCCGGTGCCCTCGTAGTCGGTGCCTGCTGGCGGGCGGCTGACGAGGACGCGCTGGCCGTTCACGGTGCCTTCGACGCCTTGGCCGGGAACCGAGGCAAAGTCAGTGGCCTCCGGTGCGTCCGGGGCGGCGGCGACGATGGCCTTGGCAATGGGGTGCTCGGAGCCGCGCTCCACGGCGGCGGCGAGATCGAGGACGTCGCCCTCGATGTGGGAGACAGTCATCTTGCCCTCGGTCACGGTGCCCGTCTTATCGAGCACGATGGTGTCGACCTCGCGGGTGGACTCGAGAATCTCCGGGCCCTTGATGAGGATGCCCATCTGAGCGCCGCGGCCGGAACCGACGAGGATGGCGGTCGGCGTAGCCAGGCCCATGGCGCACGGGCAGGCGATGATGAGGACCGCGACCGCCGCGATGAAGGCCGGGGCGACGCCCCCAAAGAAGAGGTGGACGATGAGCGTGAGGACAGCGATGCCGATGACAACGGGGACGAAGACCTGTGCGATCTTGTCTACGAGGCGCTGGATGGGGGCCTTGGAGGCCTGGGCGTCCTTGACCATCGTGGCCATCTGCGCAAGCACGGTGTCCGAGCCGACCTTCGTGGCGCGGACCTCGAGGCGGCCCGAGGCATTGACGGTGGCGCCGGTAACGCGAGAGCCCTCGGACACCTCAACCGGCAGGGATTCGCCGGTGAGCATGGACTCGTCTACGGCGGAGTTACCAGCGGAGACGATGCCGTCCGTGGCGATCTTCTCGCCCGGGCGAACGATGAAGGTATCACCGACCTGGAGTTCCTTGATGGGCACACGCACCTCGACGCCGTCACGCAGCACCGACGCGTCCTTCGCACCCATGTTGAGCAGGGAGCGCAGTGCCTCCGAAGACCGCCCCTTGGCGCGGAACTCGAACCAGCGGCCGAGCAGCAGGAAGGAGATGACCATGCCCACGGATTCGAGGTAGATGTGGTCCATCTCCGCGTCGTTGGACAACAGCGTCATGTGCATCTTCATGCCGGGCATGCCGGCGTTGCCAAAAAAGAGTGCGTAGAGGGACCAGGAGTAGGCGGCCGTGGTGCCCATGGTGATGAGCGTGTCCATGGTGAACGAGCCGTGCTTGAGGTTCGTCCACGTCGCCCTGTGGAAAGGTGCGCCGCCGAAGATGTAGACGATGGTCGCGAGAATGGCCGCGGCCCACTGCCAGTAGGTGAACTGGAGAGCCGGGATCATGGACACGAGCATGACTGGCAGCGAGAGCGCGCCGGAGATGAGCGTGCGGCGGAGCAGATCGTCCGTCTGCGCGTCGCGGGCGGACTCGCCCTCATCGTCGGCGCTCTCCGGCTCGTCATCCTCGCTCATGGAAAACGCTCCATAGCCAGCGTTCTCGACGACCTTGATGAGGTCCTCGACGCTCGTGGTGGTGGGGTCGTAGGTCACGGAGGCTTCTTCCGTGGCGAAGTTGACGGTGGCCTCCACGCCGTCGACTTTGTTGAGCTTGCGCTCCACGCGGGACGAGCACGACGTGCACGTCATGCCGGTCACCCCGAGATCAATGTGGTGTAGCGCGGTGGGAGTGGTCACCGTGGAACTCCTTCCTTCTTTCACGTGTGTGCGCGCTTTCACGCCGCGCGCCGGGCTGCCTTGAGGCTAAGGCTTAGACCAGCTCGTAGCCGGCTTCCTTGACGGCGGCGGCGACCTGTTCGTCGGTGAAGCCCTCACCCTCGACGGTGACGGCGCCGGTGGCGTGGTCAGCGGTGACAGCGGTGACGCCGGTGATCTCGCCGACCTCCTCCTTCACGGACATCTCGCAGTGGCCGCAGGTCATGCCCTTGACGGTGTAGTTCTTCATGATGTGTCTCCTTCGTACGGGGCTGTCGTGCTTACGCTGTCCAGCGTATACCCCCTAGGGGTATCTTACAAGGATAAATATCCGTGGGAATAACTCACGAACGTGTACGGTTGATAGGAAAGAGCGAAGCAAAATTAGCCGATTAATAAAAGGAGTTACCGCAATGGCAACTGTCGACGTCACCGAAAAGGACTTTGAATCCACCGTTAGCGCCGAGGGCATTGTCCTCGTTGACGCCTGGGCCGATTGGTGCGGTCCGTGCAAGCGCTTCGCCCCGGTCTACGACGCAGCGTCGGAGAAGCACGAGAACATCACGTTCGCGAAGCTCGATACCGAGGCTAACCAGGGTCTGTCCGCAGCCCTGCAGATCCAGTCCATCCCCACGCTCATGGCGTTTCGCGATGGCGTGATGGTCTTCCGTCAGGCAGGCGCCCTGCCGCCGGCCGCGCTCGAGGATCTCATCGGTCAGGTCGAGGGTCTCGACATGGACGAGGTCCGCAAGCAGGTGGCTGCTCAGCAGGCGCAGCAGTCCTAAATCCTGCGCACGTCGGCGCTTTCCCACGTATCATCGTGGGAAAGCGCCTTTTTTAATGAAACTATAAGGAGTACGAAACAATGGCTAACCCGATGAGCAAGGGCTGGAAGTACCTCATGTCTTCTTTCGATCAGAAGATCGATGAGAACGCAGACCCGAAGGTCCAGATTCAGCAGGCGGTCGAGGGTGCCAAGAAGCAGCACGCGGAGATTACCCAGCACGCCAGCGAGATTATCGGCAACCAGTCGCGCCTTGAGATGCAGATGAACCGCCTGGTCGAGACCGTGAAGAAGTACCAGGAGCAGACGCAGCGCGCGCTCGAGCTTGCCGATGCCGCCTCGGCCAAGGGTGATTCCACCGCAGCCACCGAATATAACCAGGCTGCAGAGGTTGTTGCCGCGCAGCTCGTCGCCGCCGAGCAGGAGCTCGAGGGTATGAAGACTCAGTACCAGGCGGCAACGCAGGCCGCGGAGCAGGCGAAGCGGCAGCAGAAGGAATCTGAAGCGCGTCTGCGTGAGCAGCTCTCCCAGGTGGATCAACTCATGGCGCAGGCCGATCAGGCCGCCATGCAGGAGTCCAACGCGAAGGTCCTCGACTCCATGAACGAGCTGTCCCCGGATGATTCGACGCCCACGCTTGACTCTGTCCGCGCCAAGATCGAGAAGCGCTACACGGACGCCCTCGGCGCCCAGGAGCTCATGCAGGGCACAGGGAACGTCAATATCCAGGACTTCTCCAAGGCGGACACCGAGCTCAAGGCCAGCTCCCGCCTCGCCGAGATCCGCGCCGACATGGCGAAGAAGAAGGAACTCGACGCTGCTCCGGACGTCGACGCCGAGAAGTAGTGACGTACGCGTTACCCCCAGTTCCCCGTGAACTGGGGGTTTGTTTTACTTGTCGCGGTTGAGGAGCACGCCGCGGATGCCGGAGTGGAAGCCGTCGCGCAAGTTCACGCGCTGGGTCTCGGTGAGCGTGTACTCGTGGAGTGTGTCGCACGCGAACTGGAGGAGCGGGCGGTCGATCTCGGGCGGCAGACCGCCGCCGGAGAGAAGGTGCGCTTGGTCGCGCTGCTCGGTGGTCGCGGCGTTGTCGAACCACCAGCTGGCGTATTGCTGGCCCACGTCGAACGGCGTCTGGAAGCCGGCGGAGGTCCAGACCTCCTCCGGCAGTGGCACGTAACGGGAGCGCAGCTTGCGGCGCGGCGCCATCATGGATGGCTTCGGCGGGCCGGACGGGCCCGGCTTCGCAGGCTTCTCTTCGGCGGGAGTCTCAGGCTCCGGGGAGTCGGAAGCGGACTCCGCAGACGTGGTGGACCCGGCGGGCGTGGGGGTGGGGACACCGGTAGGCGCGGCCTGCTTGAAGTGCTCGGGCTGTTCCGTCGTGCGGTGCTCAGGCTGGTGTTCCGCCATACCATGCGGCGTGGAGGAGAATGCGGCCTCGACCTCGGAGGGTTCGCCACAGACGTCGGGGCTGGGCACTGCCGGCTCCTCGGTGTTCTCCGGTTGGTCTTCTGCGCTGTGTGCCTGTTCCGCGTCCGGCTGGTGGCGGATGACCGGCGGCAGCGGGCCTTCGAGGACCTGGATTTCCATGGCATCCGCGAAGTCCTCGCGCGGGTCCAAAATCGTGGTCGTATCGCAGGAGTGGCGCAGGTTGGAGGACATGGAGTCCCAGCCAAAACCGTAGAGGTGCACGCGAATGCCCGCGAGCACGGCCTCCTCGACGCCCGGAATCATGTCCGCGTCGCCGGAGACAAGCACAAAGTCCGTGACTTGTTGCTTCATGGCGGCGACGATCATGTCTGCGACGAGACGCGTGTCCACGCCCTTCTGCGTGCGGCGGTCGCCCCACTCGATGAGCTGGCCTGTGCGCAGCTGCACGCCGTCACAGGTGCGCAGCGCGCGCTGGTAGCGGTGTGGGCCGGTATCCGGGATGCCGTCATACCAATACTGACGCTGAATCTTTTGGTCCAGCTGGTTTTCGATCATGGTGCCCATGGTGTTGACGACCTCGGGAAGGTCAATCTCTAACTGGGCGCGGGCACCCGTCTCCCAGGCATTATAAAAACTTGCTAATAAATAAGAGGTGTCGACGAAAACTAACGTTCTCTCAAGCATTGTTACGGTCCTAAATCTTCATTGCTAACTTGTTTCCCTCCAGTGTGCCCCAAAACGGCAAAAACTGCGATAAACCTTGACGAAGTCCCAGGTGACTAATATGGTTAGTTACACAAGTAACTAACCAACTAAGGATGCCCATGGACAACTCCACCCAACCGTTGTTCCGGCAAATTGCCGCGCTCATCGAAGATTCCATCATCGATGGCGCACTCGCGGAAGGTGCGCAAGCCCCGTCGACGAACGAGCTCGCCGCGTTCCACAACATCAACCCCGCGACCGCCAGGAAAGGAATTACCTTGCTTGTCGAACTCGGAATTCTCGAAAAGCACCGCGGCATCGGCATGTTCGTCGCGGACGGCGCGACTGAGCGCATCCGCGAGCGCCGCCGCAGCGACTTTGCTGCCGAATACGTCGCACCACTCGTTGACGAGGCTGCCCGCCTCGGCTACACGCGGGGCCAACTCCAGGAACTCGTTCACCGCGTCGCAGAAAGTCGAGGCCTCTACTCATGATCACCGCCCGCACTCTCTCCAAGTCCTTCGGAAGCACGAAGGTCTTCGAAGGACTCAACTTCGATATCCACGACGGCCAGCTCCATGCCCTGGTGGGCCGCAACGGCTGCGGCAAGACGACGCTGCTCTCCCTCCTTGCTGGACAGAAGCGCTACGAAGGCGAGCTTTCACACAACCCGTATAACAATCGCGCGGTCATGGACACCATCGTGTTTACCGGCGTGGACACCGCCTACCCCAACTGGCGGCTTCACGACATCCTCACCGCTGCTGGACAGCGCTACCCGTACTGGTCGCTGCGCGATGACCTCCTGGACGCGTTCGACCTCGACCTTCACACGAGTTACGCCGCCGCCTCGCGCGGTCAGCGTTCCATGCTCGCCATTGTCGTGGCGCTTTCCGCCAACGCGGAGCTCACTCTTCTCGATGAGCCCTACTTGGGTCTCGACGATACGAACCGCACGATCTTTTACGACAACCTTCCGCATGACCGCACGATGGTCGTCGCGACCCATGCTCTCGAGGAATCCGCTCAGCACTTCGACCGCTTCCTCCTCATGGGCGAGGGCATGCAGGACTACTCAGCCGCCGAGCTTGACGATGCCTTCGTGGTCGCCCCCGGCTCTCCCGATCTCGCCCCACACGCCGTGCACACCGAGGAGATCGCCGGTCAGTCCCGCATGGTCGTGCCGCGCGGCGTCGCTGACGGCACGCCTCTGCCGCTGGCCGACGCGGTCCGCATTCTGGGAGGCCAGCGATGATCTTCAAGTACCAGTTCACCAATGGCGGCTGGGTCGCGGCCCTCGTGAGCGTGGCGCTCCTTGGCTTGGCGTTGCTCTTAGGGAGCGTTGTCGCGGTATGGCCGGTCGCCTTCTTCGGCGTCACCGCCGTGGCGCTACCACTTGCCTATTTCTTTCTCCCGCGCCGCAGTGCCGATGCTTTCGGCATGACAACCGGCGAATGGATCCGCACCAACGTCACGCCGCTCGTGGTCTTCCTTGCCATTGGGCTCGGTGCGCAGGCTTTCCTCCTTCCCGCGCGATGGCTCGTCTTTGAAGCACTTGCACTTCTTGCCTTCTGGGTGTGGTTGTTCTTCCGCAACCGCGGTGAATCCCGCCGTTTCGCGAAGGGAAGTCTGCGTTTCCATGGCTGGTGGCTCCTGCTAGCCAGCGCCGCGGTTGCTATCCCGCTACTTGCAGTGGCGCAGCCCTTCCTCGGCCCCACGTGGGGTCCGGCCTTCTGGGCCTTCTTCCCATTCATCTTGGGGATGATCGCGCAGATGCCGTGGACTGAGCTTACGCCTTCCGGCCTTCAGGCCTTCGGGTATCCACGCACCGAGTGGGTGCGCCGCCAGCTCATTCTTGCCGCGCTGAGCCTTGTCATCTTCGCGGGCATCGCCGTGGTTTTCCAGTTTGGCTGGGTCTACCCCTTTGCCGCCACCTGCGTGCTGCTTTTGGTCGCACTCCCCGGCCTGGGCACCGGTTTCGCAACCTTCGGCATGCTCATGTTCTCCGGTCACCTGCGTGACGGCGACTCGCTGAAATGGCAGCTCATTACCTTCGTCATCCTCGCCGTCGTCACCGCCTACGTCGTGTTCTACCGTCCCTTGCGCGATGAAAGTCCAGCCCCGTCCGTTCGTTTCTCCCCACGCCTGCACAGATCCGAGGTTTAAATACGCATGATTGTCACTACTCACCACGCCGCGAAGTCCTTCAAGAAGAAGCAGGTCCTCCGTGACGTCGAGTTACAGCTCGAGGAACATCGCATCTACGGTCTTGTCGGCCGCAATGGCACAGGCAAGTCCACGCTGCTTTCACTGCTCGCCGGCCAGGCGCGCTACGACGGGGACATCACCGTCTTCGGCCAGGACCCCTTTGACAACCAGGCCGTCATGGATGACATCGTCTTCACCGGCGTTGACACCCCGTACCCCGCGAACTGGAGCTTCAAGGCCATCCTCGATGTCGCCTCCAAGCGCTACCCGCATTGGGACCAGGCGACGGCGGACCACCTGCTCGAGGCCTTTGACCTGGACGTGAAGACGTCCCACAGCAAGGCCTCACGCGGCCAGCGCTCCATGCTCGCCATCGTCATCGCACTAGCCGCCCGCGCGCCGCTCACACTCCTCGACGAGCCCTACCTCGGCCTCGACGTGCAGAACCGCGACCTGTTCTACCGCGAACTTGTCGCCGCCCAGGAGGCGAACCCGCGCACCATCGTCATTGCGTCCCACGATCTTGAGGCCTCCGCCAAGCTCGTGGACTGCTACCTCGTTCTGCGCGACGGCGTCATCAGGACGCTCGAGTCGGAGCGGCTTGATGATGCCCTCGTCTCGCTCACCGTCGCCAACCCCGTTCCACCCGAGCTTGTCCGTGCCGCCCTCGCCACCGAGTCGCTCGGCTCCAGCACCCGCGTCGTCGTACGCCGCGGCGTCGCTGATGGCTCCCCGGTCGCCCTCGAGGCCGCCGTGGCACTCGCGATGGGAGGCAGCGATGTCTAAAGGACTTGTGTCTGTCGTCTTTCGGCACTGGACGGCTTCTAAACGGCGCTTGCTAGGGGTGCTTTTAATGTGCGCGCCGCTCGTCGTGTTCAAGACGGTCATTGGTGATCTTTCGTGGGTATCCATGATTTTCTTCCCCCTCGTGCCGATCGGCATTGGCTCGACCCTTCACGTGCCGTATGGCACGCTCAAGGCCTTCGGCTATCGTCGGGCCGACTTCGTGCGAATCAACGTGCCTATTGTGCTCATTGCCGCTGCAATGACTTTCGCTCTTACGGTAGGCGAGTTGCCGTGGGTTGTGACGGTGCTACTTACTACGCTCGTCGCAGCTACTTTGGGGTTGACTCTTCACCAGCAGGTCAAGGAGGATCGTTCCCGCGACCACGAGCCTGTAGTGGAAAAGAATCCTGGGGAAGGGCAGTGGCATATGATGCTCTTTATCGTCGCGCTATTCGGCGTCTTCCTGTGGGGTTGGAAGGCTCTACGTCCAGAAATTGCTCCGGACATGTGGGGCTCTCTCGTCGTGGCTGTTCCGGTGGTAGCCGGTTCCGTCGGTTCCAATCTCATGACCGGCACACAGCTCGCGGAATGGCAAGCCTTTGGCAAGACGCGCCGGGCTTGGCGTAATAGGACGCTGGCGAACGGGGGCATCGGCATGCTCGGTGTCGCGCTATTCACGCTAGTGCTGGAACCCTCCCTCGTAGCTATCAACGTCGGGACTTTCTGTTTTACCTACGCGCTGATGAATACGACTGTGGGCGCCATCATTGCAATTATCGTTCCCATGACAGTTGGTGGGTTTATGAGAGGAATTGAGCCGGACGCTGTCTATCTACTGATCTCAGGTGGGGTCTTGTTCCTGATAGCTGCGGTCATGCTGTGGCTTTACCCGAAGTACGCCAATACTCAGAAGCGAGTGGAGCTTAGACGATGATTACTGCGACCAACCTGCAGATGAAGAACACGCCAGCGCTCAACTTTGAGCTCGCGCCGGGACTGACACACGGGCTCGTAGGCGCTAACGGCGTAGGTAAGACGACGCTCCTGCGCATGATGGCCGGCCAGTTTCCGTCCAGAGGCCTGCGCGTCTTTGGCGAGGATCCCTTCGACAACCAACGCGTCATGGACCGGACGATCCTCATGGGCATTGACAACCCGCTGTTTGACGGCTGGAACGTGAAGAAGCTGTTCCGGATTGGCCAGGCGCGTTGGAAGACGTGGAACCAAGACCGCGCCGACGAACTGGTCGACGCCTTCGCGCTTCCGGTGCAGAACTACTCTTCGCTCTCGCGCGGACAAAAATCCGCGATGGGTTTCATCTTCGCGGTGGCCTCGGGCTGTGAGCTCATGGTGCTCGACGAGCCCTATCTGGGGCTCGACGTGAAACGTCGGCAGATCTTCTTTGACATCATGCGTGAGGAACAAGGGACGCGGACCATCGTGGTTTCGACCCATCATCTTTCGGAGATTGAGGGCTACCTCGACACCATTCTCTTACTTGCCGATGAACCGCTCTCTGGCCCCATCGACGAGATCGTCGATTCCATCATCGCCGTCTCCGGGCCCGCCCCTCAGATCGACCGCGCGCTGGGCAGGCTTCAACTGCCCGTGCTTGCACGAGAGTCCTCAACCCTGGCCGACCGCGCGATTGTCGACGCACGTCCCAAGTTTGCACAGTGCGTCTTCGACCAGGCCAAGGACCTAGGGCTGCGGGCACAGGAAGTCGCGCTTGAGGAAGCCGTGCTGGCATTAGGGGAGGCGTGATGCGACTGTTCTTTTCAGTCCTCGAGACGTATACATTTGTCGTCTACAGCATCATGTTGTTGCTGTGGGGCATCCTCGCGCCTGTCCAGGGTCCGGTAACGGGTGGTCTGCTGGCCTTCCTCGTGGTGGTTGTGGTCCTATCGACCACGGTGAACAAGACGAAAGCCACGGCGCTGGGGCTCTCGCGAAAAGTGCAGACGCGCTACAACCTAGGGCTCGCCGCGTACTACGTCGTGCTCGGAGGTGCAGTTTCGGTGGCTCGCCAGTGGTGGTGGCTGACCGCTGCGGTTGTCGTCGCGTGGAGCATTCGTGCGGTGGTTACCCTTCGTCAGACCCCGCAGGATGCTGCGTCATCAGATGCGGAGGTGCGTGATTTCGAGGAACGCATTTCCGGAGAGGGGAATACCTCCTTCGGGCGGTTGCCCGTAACCCCAGCGGCGCAGCTTGTCTTCCGCCCACTGCTACGCGCATGGATGTGGGTTGTCGCTGGATATGTCGCCGTAGCACTGATCATATGGGCTGCCGTTGCATGGTGGGACGTCGCCGTCACGTATCTCAATATCGTCTTTGTCATGGTGACGATGTGGACACTGGGTGCGCTCATGGACAGCTACCGCACGTCCTTCAGGGAGTTTCTCACGTTAGGTGGAACGCGCCGGGTGTGGGTGCGCGCGGTCGCCTTGCTCAGCGTTGTGTGGGCAATTGCTGGTGTTGCTATGGAAGTCGCTGTGTGGGCTACGCAGGGAATTCTTACTGGACTCCTGTTTGGCATCAGTGTGTTGATCCCTGTGCTCGGTGTGAGCTGGGAGCTGGTATCTCGACGGACCATTCTGTGGACCGCTGGACTTGGGGTAACGGTCCTTCTCTTTCTCATTCTGGCGCTCACGGAGGTACTCCCTCCATGGTCGTTCGCGGTCTCTGCCGTCGTTGTTTATTTCCTGTGGGTAGCGCTGCTTCCGCTCTATGCACGCACCGCCAATCCGTATCGCGGTGGAATGCTTGAATGGCTAGGAATTAGCTAGTCGCAAAAGCTGGTGTGTGCTGGGGATTTGTGTGTTTTTAGATCGCTGTGTATCTTTATCTAAGTCAGCGCGACCGACAACGCCCCACAAACACTTGATGGTGTTTGGCTGAAGTGGCGGGAGGAAAACAAGCGATTGACAATCTACCTTCCTTTTGGATTGCGAAACTTTGTTTCGTTGTTTGAGGGTGTGGTGATGATGTTTGAGAACTCAATAGTGTGCCAATGTACTTTTATTTTTGTCTGTTTCAGATGGTGTGAGTGCTGTTTATGCTGGCCCCTTTTAGATGGAGGGGTTGGTTGGTGTGTGCCGGGTGGCGTTGTTCGAAACACGCGTCACTGTAAACTTTTAAGTTTGTTTATCGGTGCATATGTAAACGGTTATCGCATTTGTTTGTGATGGTGTGCTGGCCCCTTTTTTGCCCCGTCGGGTGTGGGGGTCAGTGTTGTTTATTTTATGTAATTTTTGGATATGCCAGGTCATTGCCTTATTCGTTGTTTAACGAAGGGTTGTGGCGTTGGTTTGTTCTTTTTGCTTTGGTATTGGGCTTTTCACGGCCTTTAAGCCTTTATCGGATTTTTTCTGATTGGTTTTTGTGGAGAGTTT